>JAJXTE010000102.1 GCA_021784115.1 Pseudomonadota bacterium
AGGTCGGACAGGTGAACCAGGCCGTCGATGCCGCCCGGCAGGCCGATGAACACGCCGAAGTCGGTGATCGACTTGATCGCGCCGCTGACCTTGTCGCCCTTCTTGTGGTTCATCGAGAAATCTTCCCACGGGTTCGACTTGCACTGCTTCATGCCCAGCGAGATGCGGCGCTTGTCCTCGTCGATGTCGAGCACCATGACTTCGACTTCGTCGCCCAGCTGCACGATCTTGGAGGGGCTGACGTTCTTGTTGGTCCAGTCCATTTCGGAGACGTGCACCAGGCCTTCGATGCCTTCCTCGATTTCCACGAACGCGCCGTAGTCGGTCAGGTTGGCGACCTTGCCGAACATGCGGGTGCCCTGCGGGTAGCGGCGTGCGATGCCGACCCACGGGTCGTCACCCAGCTGCTTGATGCCGAGCGACACGCGGTTCTTCTCGGTGTCGTAGCGCAGGATCTTGGCTTCCAGTTCCTGGCCGACGTGCACCACTTCGGACGGATGCTTGACGCGGCGCCAGGCCATGTCGGTGATGTGCAGCAGGCCGTCGATGCCGCCCAGGTCCACGAACGCACCGTAGTCGGTGATGTTCTTGACCACGCCCTTGACGATGGAGCCTTCCTTCAGGTTCTCCATCATCGCTTCGCGGTCGGCACCCATGGTCTCTTCCAGCACGGCACGGCGCGACACCACGACGTTGTTGCGCTTGCGGTCGAGCTTGATGACCTTGAATTCCATTTCCTTGTATTCGAACGGCGTGGTGTCCTTGACCGGGCGCATGTCCACCAGCGAACCCGGCAGGAAGGCACGCAGGCCGCCCACCAGCACCGTCAGACCGCCCTTGACCTTGCCCTGCACCATGCCGGTGACGATGCGGCCTTCGTTCATCGCCGCTTCCAGATCCAGCCATGCGGCCAGCTTCTTGGCGCGCTCGCGCGACAGCTTGGTGGCGCCGAAGCCGTCTTCGATCGACTCGATGGCGACCGCAACGAAATCGCCGACCTTGGCTTCGATCTCGCCCTGGTCGTTCTTGAATTCTTCGAGGGGGATCAGGCTCTCGGACTTGAGGCCGGCATTCACCGTCACGAAGTTGTGGTCGATGCCGACGATTTCGGCAGTGATGACCTCGCCCTGGCGCATCTCCTGGTGCTCGAGGGATTCCTCGAACAGGGCGGCAAAGCTTTCCATGGATTCGGGGGCGGAAGCAGCGGTAACAGTAGACATTAAAAACCTTCTTGTCCGTCGGTGAGGACGGGGTTAGTTGCACATCGCCAGCCTGCGGGCGCAGGTCTGACACGAGTAATTACTTCATTGCTTGCTGCGATAGTGGGACAGCACCGCCTGTACGGCCGACTCGATATCCATACAGGTCGTGTCGAGAAGGAGCGCATCCGGCGCGGGTTTCAGCGGCGCCACCGAGCGGGCGGTATCGCGCGCGTCACGGGCCCGCATATCCGCAACAAGGCCCGATAGACTAGCAGAGTTCCCCTTTTCGATCAACTGCTTATACCGTCGCTCGGCACGCGCCTCGGCGCTGGCCGTGAGGAAGACTTTGGCCACCGCGTCGGCAAACACCACCGTGCCCATGTCGCGACCGTCGGCTACCAGGCCGGGAGGCAGGCGATAGGCGCGCTGACGGTCCAGCAGGGCAGCGCGCACCGCCGGCAACGCGGCGACTTTCGACGCGCCCTCGCCCACCGTCTCAGTGCGAATCGCGTCGGTGACGTTCTCGTCCGCCAGCCAAACCCCGCCGTCGTGGAAACGCGCTGGCAGCGTGGCCGCCAGTTCCGCTATCCGGATTTCGTCGTCCAGCACCACGCCGTGCTTCAACGCCGACAACGCGGTCAGCCGGTACAGCGCGCCGCTGTCGAGGAAATGGAAGCCGAGCGCAACCGCCACCCGCTCCGCCACGGTGCCCTTGCCCGAGGCCGAGGGGCCGTCGATCGTGATGACCGGTATGCCGATTGCAGGCAGCGTCATTGAGCGATACCTGCAAAAGTCTTGAAATACGCCGGGAAGGTCTTGTTCACGCACGCCGGGTCGTTGATCCGTACCGGCACGTCGCCAAGCGTCACCAGCGACAGGCACATCGCCATGCGGTGGTCGTCGTAGGTGTCGATGACGGCATTGGGGATGAGCTGTTCCGGCGGGGTGATGCGGATGAAGTCGGCACCCTCCTCCACCGTCGCACCGACCTTGCGCAGTTCGGTCGCCATCGCGGCAATGCGGTCGGTTTCCTTCACGCGCCAGCTGGCGATGTTGCGGAGCGTGGTTACGCCGTCGGCGAACAACGCTGCCACCGCCAGCGTCATCGCGGCGTCCGGGATGGCGTTGCAGTCGAGGTCGATCGCCTTGAGCCGGCCCGCTCTTGGCGCAGCGGCCTCGATCCAGTTCGGCCCCATGTCGATCTGCGCCCCCATTTGCGCCAGCGCATCGGCAAAGCGCACGTCACCCTGCACGCTGTCGCGCCCCACGCCCTGCACCCGAACCGGGCCGCCGCCGATGGCGCCCGCGGCAAGAAAATACGACGCCGACGAGGCATCCCCCTCCACCCAGATTTCGCCGGGACTCTGGTAGCGCGCCGCCGCCGGCACGCCGAAGCCTTGCCAGCCGTTGCGCGCAATGTCCACGCCGAAGCGGCGCAACATCGCCAGCGTGATGCCGATGTAGGGTTTTGAAATCAGCTCGCCGATGACTTCAATCGTGGTGTTGCGCTGACGCAGCGGAAGCGCCATCAGCAGGCCGGTGAGAAACTGGCTCGATACATTGCCGCGTACCTCGGTGACATCGCCCGCAAGTTCTGCAGGGTGGATGTGCAGCGGCGGGAAGCCCTCCTGGCCGAGATAGTCGATGCGCGCGCCCAGCAACCGCAAGGCGTCGACCAGATCGCCGATTGGCCGCTCATGCATCCGCGGGACCCCCTTCAGCACATACTCGCCGCCCGACAGGGCGCATGCGGCAGTCAGCGAGCGGAAGGCGGTACCGGCATTGCCCAGAAACAGCTCAGCCTGCTTGACCGGAAACGCGCCACCGACGCCGGTGATCTCGTAGTCATCGGAATCGCTCACCCGCGCCACGCCCACTCCCAGCGCACGCAATGCGTCGAGCATGACCCGGGTGTCGTCGGAGTCGAGCAGCGCGCGAACGGTCGTCGTGCCTTTCGCCAGCGCCGCCAGCAGCAGCACGCGATTGGAAATGCTTTTGGATCCTGGCAGGCGCACCGTGCCGCGCGCGGCGGTGCTTGCGGGTAAATCGAGAAAGTCCATCAAGGTTTTTTGTGCACCCAGTCATTGCGCGCCTCGCGGGCGCGCGAGAAAATAGCCAGCAAGGCATCGGCATCTTCGGCCGCCACGACGCTTCGCAATACCTGTAGCGCGGCGACGTAGGCATCCAACTCGGTCAGCAGCGCCTCGCGGTTCGCCAGCGCAATGTCGCGCCACATCTCCGGACTGCTGCCGGCAATACGTGTGAAATCCCGGAAGCCGCTGGCGGCATAGCGGAAAAAGGTGTCCCCGTCGGCACGCTGCGCCAGCTCGTCCACCAGCGCGAACGCCGCCAGGTGCGGCAGGTGGCTCACCGCAGCGAACACGCGGTCGTGCAGTTCGGCCTCCAGCATCTCGACCTGGGCCCCGGCCGCTTCCCACAGCGCCTTGACGGTGGCAATCGCGCCAGCGTGGGTATCGGCTTGCGGCGTCAACACCACTTTTTTGCCCTGATACAGGTCGGCACGCGCGGCGCCCGGTCCGCTCTGCTCGGAGCCGGCAATCGGGTGGCCGGGCACGAAATCGGCGAAGCGGTCTCCGAGTGCCGCCCGGGCCGTCGCCACGACGTTGGCCTTGGTGCTGCCGGCGTCGGTGACGATGGCGCCCGCCTTCAGATGTGGCGCCAGTTTCTTCAGTACGGCCGCGGTATCGCCCACCGGCAGCGCCAGCAGAATGCAGTCGGCCTGCCCGGCTTCGGGCCAGCCGACGGCACGGTCGATCAGACCACGCTCCAGCGCGGCATCCAGACTCGCGGGACTGCGCCCCAGCCCCAGCACCTCGCGCACCGCACCGGCCCGTTTCAGTGCCAATGCAAAGGACCCGCCAATCAGGCCGGCGCCGACGATGGCGAGTTTTTCGACGATCACAGGCTGGCTTTCCGGCCGCCAGGGTCAGGCCGTGGTTCTGGATCCGCTGCCCCAGGGGATACACCTTCGGATAAAGCGGCAAGAACCACGCTCAGGGCGTCGAGAAAGCGGGCGTTCTGCCCGGCCAAGCCCACCGACACGCGCAGAAATTCGGGCAGGCCGTAATTGGCAACCGGGCGCACAATCACGCCGCGCTTGAGCAATTCGGTATTGATGCGCGCCGCGTCGCCGACTTTCGCCAGCAGAAAATTGCCTTTAGACGGCACCGTTTCGATTCCCAGTTCAGCCAGGCCCGCCACCAACTGCGCCATGCCAGCCGTGTTCAACGCATAGCTGCGCGCCAGAAATTCGGTGTCGTCGAGCGCGGCTTCGGCGGCGGCCAGCGCGGGCAGATTGACATTGAACGGGTGGCGCACACGATTGAGCAGGTCGATCACGTCGGGGTGCCCCACGCCATAACCTACCCGCAGGCCGGCCAGCCCGTAAGCCTTGGAAAACGTTCGGGTGATGAGCAGATTGGGAAAGCGCGCGAGCCATTGCACCGTGTCGAAGCGGTCCGTCTGCGGCAGGTATTCGCCGTAGGCCTCGTCCAGCACCACCAGCACCTGCGGCGGCACGGTCTCGAGGAAGGCCTCGATCTCTGCCCACGGCAGGAAGGTGCCGGTCGGGTTGTTGGGGTTGGCGATCCAGAGGACCCGCGTGTCATCGCGGATTGCCGCGCGCATCGAGGGAAGATCGTGGCCGTAATCCTTCGCCGGCACCACGATGCTCTGCGCGCCGACGGTCTGCGTGGCGATCGGATAGACCGCGAAGGCATGCTGCGCGTGAACCGAGGAGGTTTGCGGCGACAGGAAGGCTTGCGCAGCGATGTCGAGCACGTCGTTGGAGCCGTTGCCCAACACGATCTGGTTTGCGGTCACCCCGAGTTTTCCCGATAGCTTCGCCTTCAGTGCGAACCCGGCGCCGTCGGGATAGAGCGCCATGTCGTGCAGCGCGTCCTGTGCTGCGGCGAGCGCCAGCGGGCTGGGGCCCAGCGGGTTTTCATTCGACGCGAGCTTGACGATATCAGCTTCTGCCAGGCCGAATTCACGCGCCAGTTCGGAAATGGGCTTGCCGGGCTGGTACGCGGCAATCGCGCGCACATACGGCGGCGCAAGGTCACAACACGTAATCACGATGCGGCGGGATAGGAACCGAGAACTCTGAGGTAGGCCGCGCGCGCCTCGATGTCGGCGAGCGCGCCGGCCAGCTTTGCGTCCTGGCGGTGACCCTCGCAGACCACGAAGAACAGGTATTCCCAGTTGCCCGAGCGTGCCGGGCGCGATTCGAGCTTGCTCATGGATATGCCGGCGTCGGCGAGCGGCTGCAGCAGCTTGACGACCGCGCCCGGCTCGTTCTTCGTGCTCATCACCAGCGAGGTCTTGTCGCGCCCGGACGGCGCGGCGTCACTTTGTCCCACGACCAGAAAACGTGTGGCGTTGCTGGCGTCGTCCTCGACGCGCGCCTCCACCACGGTCAGGCCATATAGCGCGGCGGCCGCTTCGCTTCCCAACGTGGCGGCGTCGGGCTCCTCGGCGGCGCGACGCGCACCGTCGCTGTTGCTGACGACGCTGACACGCTCGGCCCCGGGAAGGTGGCGGCTGAGCCATTGCTGGCACTGGGCAAGCGATTGCGCGTGGCCGTACACGCGCCGAATGCCATCGAGGCCCGCCTGCTTGCGCATCAGCATCTGGTGGATCGGCAGCATCACCTCGCCGCAGATTTTCAGCGGACTGGTGACGATGAGGTCGAGCGTGCGGCCGATTGCGCCCTCGGTGGAGTTTTCCACCGGCACCACGGCAAAGTCGGCGCGTCCGGTTTCCACCGCCTGGAAGCAGGCGTCGATATCGGCCTCGGCGAGCGCCTCCGCCTCGTGGCCGAAATGCTTGTGCACCGCCTGCTGGCTGAAGGTCCCGGCAGGGCCGAGATAGGCGATGCGCGTGATCTGTTCCAGCGCACGACACGCCGACATGATTTCGCGGATCAGACGTTCGACGGTGTCGCCCGACAGGGGACCGGGGTTGGCTTCGCGCAGGCGCCGCACGATCTGCGCCTCCCGCTCGGGACGGTAGATTTTCTCGCCCTGCTTGGCCCGCCCGACCTGCTGGGCGATCGCCGCCCGTTCGGACACCAACTGCAAAATGGCATCGTCGATGCCGTCGATGCGCGCACGCAGCGCCTTCAACGCGTCGTCCATCATGCCGGCAGGTAGCGCACCGCCAGAACCCCGGCGATCGCGGCCAGTTGCTGCATCACGGCCGCGGTCACGGCACTGTCGACGTCGACCAGCGTATACGCCATGTCGCCCTTCGATTTATTGACCATATTGTGGATGTTGAGTCCGGCCGCGGCGAGCACCGAAGAAATCTGCCCCACCATGTTGGGCACGTTGGCGTTGGCGATCGCGATGCGGTAGGCCGATTCGCGCGGCATGCTGACGTTGGGGAAATTGACCGAATTGAGGATGTTGCCATTTTCCAGATAGTCGGCGAGCTGCTCGGCCACCATCACCGCGCAGTTCTCCTCGGCCTCCTCGGTCGACGCCCCCAGGTGCGGCAGCGCGACGACCTTGGCGTGCCCCTTCAGCGCATTGGCCGGGAAGTCGCAGATGTAGGCATGCAGCTTGCCGGCGTCAAGCGCCTCGATCACCGCAGCATTGTCCACCACGCCTTCGCGCGCGAAATTCAGCAAAACCGCGCCGGGTCGCATTGCACCGATGCGCTGCGCGTTGATGAGGTGGCGCGTGGCGTCCAGCAGCGGCACGTGCAGGGTGACGAAATCGGACATGCGCAGCACGTCTTCGACGTTCTCGGCGCGCTTGACCTGCGACGGCAGCCGCCACGCAGCATCCACCGTGATGGCCGGGTCGAAGCCGACCACGTTCATGCCGAGCCGGATCGCGGCTTCGGCCACATACGAGCCGATGGCGCCGAGGCCAATCACGCCGAGCGTGCGGCCCGGCAGTTCCATGCCGGCGAATTTCTTCTTGCCGGCTTCGGTCGCCTTGTGCATGGCTTCATCGGTGCCGGACAGGCCTTCGACGAACGTCAGCGCCGGCACCAGGTTGCGCGCGCCGATCAGCATGCCGGCGATGACCAGTTCCTTCACCGCGTTGG
>JAJXTE010000103.1 GCA_021784115.1 Pseudomonadota bacterium
GTGTTGCGATAACCCGTCATTCTAATCCATGCCATGAGCCATCCCGCACTTGAGCGCGTCGCCCGCTGTTCCCGCTACGGCCGCCGCCTGCTGGCGGCACAGCCGCAGCTCGCCGAAACCCTGGCGGCCGCGCTCGACCAGCCCTTCGGCCGCGCGGCAATGCAGGCTTTTCTCGCCCAAGTGCCGAGCGCCGACGAAGCCGTGCTGCACCAGCGGCTCAGGCAGCTGCGCCAGCGGGTGTGGCTGATTGCCACCGCGCGCGATCTGGCGGGCACGGCCGATCTGGCCGAAGTGGTGGCCACCTGGAGCACGCTGGCCGAGGTCTGCATTGCCGCCGCGCTCGATTTCCATCACGCCGCGCTCGCCGCCCGTCACGGCGAACCCCGCGACGAGCACGGGATGCCGCAGCAGATGGTCGTGGTCGGCATGGGCAAGCTCGGCGGCCGCGAGCTCAACGTATCGTCCGACATCGACCTCATCTATCTCTACCCCGAGGAAGGCGAGACCGCGGCCGACGACCCGGCGGCTTCGATTCGCCCGCTCAGCAACCACGAATTCTTCATCCGGCTGGGGCGCAAGCTCACCGCCGCGCTGGGAGAAGCCACCGCCAACGGCCACGTCTTCCGCGTCGATCTGCGGCTGCGCCCGTGGGGTGAGTCCGGCCCGTTCGCGATGGGCTTCGCGATGCTGGAGGACTATCTGGTCGCACAGGGGCGGCCGTGGGAACGCTACGCCTGGATCAAGGCGCGCGCGCTCACCGGCGGCCGCCACGACGAGCTGATGCAGATCGTGCGGCCGTTCGTGTTCCGCAAATACCTCGACTTCGGCGCCTTCGCCGCGATCCGCGACCTGCACGTGCAGATCCGCCGCGAAGTCGCGCGCCGCGAGATGGCGCACAACGTCAAGCTGGGGCCGGGCGGCATCCGCGAGATCGAATTCACCGCGCAGGTGTTCCAGCTCATCCGCGGCGGCCAGATCGCTGCCTTGCAGCAGCAACCGACGCTGGTGGTGCTGGACGCACTGGTGAAGACTGATCTGATGACCGCGGACGCGCAGCAGGAACTCGCCGCTGCCTACGATTTCCTGCGCCGGCTGGAGCACCGCATCCAGTATCTGGACGACGCGCAGACGCAGCTGCTGCCGGACGACGCGGAATCGCAGGCGATGCTCGCCGAAGCGATGGGATTCCCCGACTACGCCGCGCTGCTCGCCGCGCTCGACAAGCACCGCAACAAGGTCACCCGCCATTTCGAGCAGGTGTTCACCGCGCCGCAGACCGACCAGATGAGCCACCCGCTCACCGCGGTGTGTTGCGGCACAGCGGATGCGGACGCCACCCACGCGCTGCTGGAAAACGCCGGCTACGCGGATCCGCAACGGGTGCTGGCGACGCTCGACGCACTGCGCCAGAACATCTCGCGACTCGCCGAATCGACGCAGTTGCGGCTCAACGCGCTGCTGCCACCCGCACTCGAAGTGATCGGCAGCCAGCCCGATCCGATGGCCACGCTGGAACGCTTTGCCGCACTGGTGCAGGCCATTGCGCGCCGGTCCACCTATCTGGCGCTGCTGGCCGAATACCCGGCGGCGCTGCGCCAGCTGGTGCGCCTGCTGGCGGCGAGCCCGTGGGCGGCGCAGATGATCACACTGCAGCCGCAACTGCTGGATGAACTGATCGCACCGCAGCATCTGATGAGCGTGCCCGACTGGGCGCAGCTCGCGACTCAATTGCACGAGGAACTGGACGCCCACCCCGGCGACACCGAGGCGCAGATGGACGCGCTGCGCCGCTTCAAGAAGGTGCAGACACTGCGGCTCCTGGCGCAGGACGTGGCGGGACGGCTGACGCTGGAGGCGCTGTCGGACCACCTGTCGTATCTGGCCGACACGCTGCTCGCCGAAACGCTGGCGCGCTGCTGGGCCGGCCTGAAGACGCGCCACCGCGACGAACCGCGCTTCGCCGTCATCGGCTACGGCAAGCTCGGCGGCAAGGAGCTCGGCTATGCCTCCGACCTCGACCTGGTGTTCCTCTACGACGACGCCGACGAACGCGCGCAGGAAATCTACGCGCGTCTCGCGCAGCGCATCAACACCTGGCTCGGCACCCTGACCCCGGCCGGCATGCTTTACGAGACCGACCTGCGCCTGCGCCCGGATGGCGCATCGGGCCTGCTGGTCAGCTCAACCGAGGCCTTCCGCGACTACCAGCTGCATCACGCCTGGGTGTGGGAACACCAGGCGCTGACGCGCGCGCGTTTCGTGTGCGGCGATGTGGCGATCGGCGAAGCATTCGAGGCGCTGCGCCGCGAGGTGCTGTGCCTGCCGCGCGACGCCGACAAACTGCGCGAAGACGTGCTGGCCATGCGCGAGAAGATGTGCACCGGCCACGTCAACGAGTCGGATCTGTTCGACCTCAAGCACGACACCGGCGGCATCGTCGACGTCGAGTTCTGCGTGCAGTACCTGGTGCTGCGGCATTGCGCCGCGCATCCCGAACTCGCCGACAACGTCGGCAACATCGCGCTGCTGCTGCGCGCGGGCGCGGCCGGGCTGATTCCCGCCGACGTCGCCCGGGCCGCCGCCGACGCCTACCGCGAACTGCGCCACCAGCAGCATGCGGTCAAGCTCAGCGGCGCGGAATACGCCCGCGTGCCTCGGTCCGCCCTCGAAAACGTGCGCGCTGCGGTGGGGACGTTATGGGTTCACGTAATGGACACGACCGCCTGAAATTCCTGCGATGATTATCGTTCTTTCACATCCGGAGCGTGCATCTTGAGCCCCAATGCCGTCGCCGCCAGGGAAGCCCTGCGCCAGTTTCGCGTGATCTTCGGCGCGGTGCGCCAGCATTTTCAGGCAGTGGAAAAAGCCTGCGGCGTCAGCGGTGCGCAGATCTGGGCCATGGCCGCGCTGCACCAGACGCCCGGCATGAAGGTATCCGAACTGGCGCAGACCTTGTCGATCCACGCCTCCACCGCCAGCAACCTGCTCGACAAGATCGAGAAGGCCGGACTGATCCGGCGCGAGCGCAACAGTGCGGACCAGCGCGTGGTGCGCCTGTATCTCACCGATACGGGGGAAAAGGCGTTGGGGAAAGCGCCGCAGCCGCTGACAGGCATCCTGACGCACGCACTCGGCCAGCTGACGGACGACGCCGTGTCCCGCCTCAACCAGGATCTGGCGACGCTGATCGCGCACATGGGTGAGGTCAACACCCGGGACGCGCAAAAGCCGCTGTCGGAGCTCTGACCCCGACGACTACGAACTGATGTACAGCCAGCCGCGCCGCACCAGCACCTTCTCGATTTCGACCCCGACAAACACCACCGAAGACAGCGCCATACAGGCGGCCAGTTCGCCCAGGCTCAGCGGCGCGGTCCTGAAGATCGGATTGAGCCAGGGGACATAGAGCACGGCCATCTGCAAGGCGAAGGTCAGCAGCAGCGCTCCGATCAGCATGCGGTTGGACCACACGCCCTGGGTGAACAGCGACTCGCGCTCGGAGCGGATCGCCAGCACGTGCCCCATCTGCGACAGCGTCAGCACGGTGAACACCATGCTCTGCCAGTGCGCGGAGCCGGTGTGGATCGCCCACGCCTGCGTCAGCAGCGAGACGCCGCCCATCAGGAGGCCCACCCACAGGATGTGCTGCCACATGCCGTGGGCGAAGATGCTCTCCTTCGGCGGCCGCGGCGGCCGCTGCATGACATTGTGCTCGGCGCGCTCGCTGGCGAGCGCGAGCCCCGGCAGGCCGTCTGTCACCAGGTTGATCCACAGGATGTGGATCGGCAGCAGCGGGATCGGCAGGCCCATGAAGGGCGCGAGGAAAATGGTCCAGATTTCGCCCGAGTTGCTCGTCATGGTGTATTTGACGAACTTGCGGATGTTGTCGAAGATGCGCCGCCCTTCGCGTACTGCCGTGACGATGGTCGCGAAGTTGTCGTCGAGCAGGGTCATGTGCGCCGCCTCGCGCGCCACGTCGGTGCCGCCACGGCCCATCGCCACGCCGATGTCGGCCATCTTCAGCGCCGGTGCGTCGTTGACGCCGTCGCCGGTCATGGCGACGAACTCGCCACGGTCCTGCAGCGCCTGTACGATCTTGATCTTCTGCTCGGGGTTGATGCGCGCGTAGACCCGTACCGTCTCCACCTCGCGCTCGAATTCCTCCAGCGACAACCGCGCCAGCTCGCCGCCGGTGAGCACGCGCCCGCCGTCCTCGACGATGCCGAGCCGGCTGGCGATCGCACGCGCCGTGGCGGGATGGTCGCCGGTGATCATCACCGGGACGATGCCCGCCGCCTTGCACGCGGCGACCGACTCGGCCGCCTCGGGGCGCGGCGGGTCGATCAGGCCGGCGAGTCCGATGAAGGTGAGTCCGCTTTCCAGCGTGGCGGTATCGAGCGCGTCCGGCACCGCCGGTAGTCGCTTCAGCGCGAAAGCCAGCACCCGCAGGCCCTGCGCGGCCAGCTGTTCGGCTTCGTCCTGCAGCGCCGCGTGGTCGAGCGCCACGGTTCCGCTTGCTGCAAGCTGATCGACACAGACCGACAGCATGCTTTCGGGCGCCCCCTTCACCAGCATCAGCACGCTCTCGCCGTCGCGATGCAGCGTGCTCATGCGCGCGCGGTCGGAATCGAAGGGGATCTCGGCCAGGCGCGGCCAGCTTTCCTGCAAGGCAGCCTGTTCGAATCCGGCCGTCTGCGCGGCCTCGAGCAAAGCGGTCTCGGTGGGGTCGCCGGTCAGCGTGCCCTCGGCATCGGCCACGGCGTCGTTGCACAGCACCATCGCCAGCCCCAGCTCGCGCCACGGTGCGACCTCCGTTCCGGCGAGCGTCGTCCGCGTTTCGCCGGCGGCCAACACGCAGTCGACCCGCATGCGGTTCTGCGTGAGCGTGCCGGTCTTGTCGGAACAGATGAACGTGACGGAGCCGAGCGTTTCCACCGCGGGCAGCCGGCGGATCAGCGCATTCTGTTTGACCAGGCGCGCCGCCCCCAGCGCGAGCGAGATGGTGACCACCGCGGGCAGCGCCTCGGGAATGGCGGCAACGGCCAGGCTGATGGCGGTGAGCAGCATCACCAGCGGCGGTTCGCCGCGCAGCCAGCCGGCGACGAAAATGAGGGCGCAGATCGCCAGCACCCCCACCGCCAGGTTCTGGCCGAAACGGGCCAGGCGTTTTTGCAGCGGCGTCTTGCCGGATTCGCCTGACAGCAGTGCGGCGATTTTGCCCAGCTCGGTCTGCATGCCGGTGGCCACGACCAGGCCGCGCGCGCGGCCGTAGGTCACGACGGTGCCCTTGTAGGCCAGGTTGAGCCGGTCGCCGAGGGGCAGGTCAGTCTCGTGCAGTGGTGCGAGCTGCTTGTCGACCGGCTGCGACTCGCCGGTGAGCGCCGATTCGTCGACCTTGAGCGAGGCCAGTTCGGTCAGACGCAGGTCAGCCGGCAGGATGTTGCCGGCTTCCAGCTCCACCAGATCGCCGGGCACCAGCGCCGTCGCGTCGATCAGGGCGGACTGCCCGTCGCGAATCACACGGGCCTGCGGGCTGGCCATCTGCTTCAGCGCCGCCATCGCGCGTTCGGCACGGTATTCCTGGACGAAGCCGATGATGCCGTTGAGAAACACGATGACCACGATGGCGATGGTGTCCTGCGGCTCGCCGATGACGCCGGCGATGACGGCAGCGGCGATCAGCACCAGGATCATGAAATCGGTGAACTGCGAGGCCAGCATGACGAGCGGATGGCGCCGACCGGCCTCGTGCAGGACGTTGGGGCCAAGCTGTACAAGCCGCGATGCGGCAACTTCGGCAGCCAGGCCGGTGTTCAGGTCGCTGTCGAGATGCGTGGCAGCCGCCTCGCTGTCGAGGCAATGCCAGTGCCGCTTGCCCGAATCAGTGGCCATAAACATAAAGGGAGAGCGCCGCGAAAGCTTCCATGAAGGGCGAGAAATGTGGCTCCAATTAATCAAGACAGAAGCACTGTGACAAGAAATTGCCTACCCTACTGCAGCCTAGCCTAACCCATGCGAGGTACCACCGGCCAGTTTCACGAGGATCCGCGCCACAACAGAAACAGCCTTTCAGTCAGCGCGCGCCAAGATAAATTCGCGGCCGATGTCTTCATCGACCGGTCAGAACATAGAATTCCCGCATGGAACTCCACCAGTTTTTCCTCACCCTCGCCATCATCCTCATCGCCGCGCGGCTGTTCTCCGAGATCGCGGGGCGCCACGGCATTCCCTCCGTAATCGGCGAATTGCTGGCCGGCCTGCTGGTGGGTCCGTCGCTGCTGGGCTGGATCACGCCCGACGCCACGATGAAGCTGCTGGCGGAAATCGGCATCATCCTGCTGCTGTTCGAAGTCGGCATGGACACCGACCTGTTCCGCCTTGCCAGGTCCGGCATCAAGCCCATCGTGGTGGCGGTGGTCGGCTTTACCCTGCCCTTCGTGCTCGGCTACGCGGTATGCCGCTGGGGATTCGGGCTCGACAACCTGGTGGCGCTGTTCATCGGCGGCACGCTGACCGCAACCAGCATCGGCATCACGGTGCGGGTGCTCGACGACCTCGGCAAGCGGCAGTCTGATGAGGCGCAGATCGTCATCGGCGCGGCCGTGCTGGACGACATCCTCGGCGTGCTGGCGCTCGCCTTCCTGTACCAGTTCGCCGTGCAGGGCGAGGTCTCGCTCGCCGCCACCAGCAAGGTTGCGGTCTTCATCGTGCTGTTCATGCTGCTCTCCCCGCTGGTCGCCAAGCTGGCAGGCGGCATCATCGACCACTACGACCAGCGCGCGGCCGCCCCCGGTCTTCTTATCACGATGGCGCTGGCGCTGATCCTGCTGTTCTCCTGGCTGGCGCACGCCGTCGGCGCCCCGCTCATCATGGGCGGCTTCGCCGCCGGCATCGCGCTGTCGCAGCACTTCCGCTTCAAGGTCATGAACCGGCTCGGGCTGCCGGCGCTCGACCGCTGGTTCGCCCCCAGTCCACAGCTGGCCCACCGGCTGGAAGAGCAAATGCGGCCGCTGATCCATACCTTCGCCCCATTGTTCTTCGTCATGGTTGGCGTCTCGCTCAACCTCAACACGGTGGACTGGGGGTCGGCGCGCGTCTGGCAGCTGGGCGGCGCGCTGATCGTGGTGGCCTTCCTCGGCAAGCTCGCCGCCGGCTTCTTCAT
>JAJXTE010000104.1 GCA_021784115.1 Pseudomonadota bacterium
ATCCGCCACCTCGTCGCGCTGCGCGGCGACCTGCCGTCCGGCAGCATGGACGCCGGCGAATTCAACTACGCCAACGAACTGGTGGCCTTCATCCGCAAGGAAACCGGAGACTGGTTCGAGATCGAGGTTGCGGCCTATCCGGAAGTCCACCCGCAGGCGCGCTCCTACACCGAGGACCTGGCCAACTTCAAGCGCAAGGTCGATGCCGGCGCCAATGCCGCGATCACGCAGTATTTCTTCAACGCCGACGCCTATTTCAATTTCGTCGAAGACGCGCGCGCGCTCGGTGTCGACATCCCCATCGTTCCCGGCATCATGCCGATCGGAAACTACGTGCAGCTGGCGCGGTTTTCCGATGCCTGCGGTGCGGAAATCCCGCGCTGGCTGAGAAAAAAGCTGGAGACCTACGGCGACGACCTGCCGTCATTGCGCGCCTTCGGTCTGGATGTGGTGACCGACCTGTGCGACCGCCTGCTTGCCGGCGGCGCGCCGGGCCTGCATTTCTACACCATGAACCAGGCCGGGCCCAGCACCATCATCTGGCAGCGGCTGGGGTTGTAGGCCGCCCAGCCTCTGTCTGGAGCGCGCGGGCCGGAAACAATCCGAGCACGCTCGCGCTACGCCGCCATTCCCTATCGTGCCTCCACTTTTAAGCGGGCGCCGGCCCGGACATCGGCCCAATCCTACGCACCCTGGCTCGCACATCATCCACGCTTAGGCATGTCATGCTCGTCTGGAAGAAGCGATCCGGGCGGACTGGCACGGACATCACACAGGAGACCCGCATGGAAAGAATCGCATTAGTGGAACCCGGCGTCGGCAGCTTCGGGCAGGCGCGTCGCGTGGCGGTCGCCAAGGCCGGGGCGAGGCTTGCTCGTCCCGTCATCGTCGCCTGGAAGGACGACACGAGCTGCAAGAGCGCCCCCGAAATACCGGGCGCGAAGGAGGACCGCTGGCACACGTGCGGCGAGCGCAACGACGGGGTACTGGAACTGGAGGTGGGCGACGCGTATCACTTCATTTTTACCGATGCCGACGGCTTCGTCGAACCCGACCTGAATCTTGCGACCCTCGAGGACAAGGGCACCCGGTTCCTCTGCCTGAACGACGCGTGCACCGAAGAAGACAAGCAGAAGCGGGGCTATTTCCCCGGCGGCGGTGTCCGGGGCTAAAACGCTGCTCCGTGTCCGGGAACGTATGAAATGCAGAACAGTAATCGAGGTTTGTCAGGCCGCATGCAGCATGTTGCGGTCGCCCGTCCTGTCGAACGTCAAAAGGAATAAATCATGAGCATCGGAACCATACTTCTACTCGTGCTGATCCTGATCCTGATCGGCGCGATCCCAATGTGGCCCTACAGCCGCAGCTGGGGCTACGGCCCGAGCGGCGGCGTCGGCCTGCTTGTCGTCGTCCTGGTCGTGCTCCTGGTCATGGGCGTGATATGACGACGCCAGCCCGCCGGTCAGCTCGTGCGGACCGGCGATTTTCTGGCTGGCGTCGATCGGATGGCGGTGGTGGCACGACCTGTCCGATGCTCGAGCCTCAGGCCAGGCAGGCCTTCAGCGCCTTCAGGCAGGTGTCGATGTTTTCCTGCCTGGCCGAATAGCCCATCAGACCGATGCGCCAGATCTTGCCTGCCATGTCGCCGAGGCCGGCGCCGATTTCGAGATTGAATTCGTTCAGCAGGCGCGCGCGGATCGCGGCTTCGTCGACACCCTCGGGCACGTAGATCGAGTTGAGCTGCGGCAGGCGGGCGGATGCCTCGACCACGTATGTCAGACCCATGCCTTCGAGGCCGGCCTTGAGCTTTTCGTGCATCGCACGGTGGCGTGCCCAGGCGTTCTCCAGGCCTTCTTCTTCGAGCATCACCAGCGCTTCGTGCAGGCCGTACATCGGGTTGATCGGCGCGGTGTGGTGGTAGGTGCGCTTGCCGGCCGACTGCCAGTAGCCGAGCACGAGGGTGAGGTCGAGGAACCAGCTTTGCACAGTCGTCGTGCGTGCCTGGATGCGGGCGATGGCGCGTTCGGAGAACGACACCGGCGACAGGCCGGGGGTGCACGACAGGCATTTCTGGCTGCCGGAATACGCGGCGTCGATGCCCCATTTGTCCAGGAATACGGGCGTACCGCCGAGGCTGGTGACGCAGTCCATGATCGTGAGCGCGCCGAACTCCTGCGCGATCTTCGCCAGCGTCTCCGCGTCCGACTGGGCGCCGGTCGAGGTTTCGGCGTGCACGAAAGCAAGGATCTTGGCGTCGGGATTCGTCTTGAAGGCGTCGCGCACCTTTTGCGGATCGACCGGCTTGCCCCAGGCGTCGTCGACGATCACCGGCACGCCGCCGGTGCGCTTCACGTTTTCCAGCATGCGTCCGCCGAACACGCCGTTGCGGCAGACGATGACCTTGTCGCCCGGTTCCACCAGGTTGACGAAGCACATTTCCATTCCCGCCGAGCCGGGCGCCGAGACCGGGAAGGTCAGCGCATTCTCGGTCTGGAACGCCATGCGCAGCATGGACTTGATCTGCTCCATCAGTTCGACGAAAGCGGGATCGAGATGGCCGATGGTCGGGCGCGCCATGGCATCGAGGATGCGCTGCGGTACGTCGGAGGGGCCGGGGCCCATGAGGGTGCGTCGGGGCGGGATGAAGGAAGCCGTCATAACCTTGGTCTCTGTGTGGAAAATATCAACTAAAACAAAGGCTTGATTCTACGGCAAACAGCAGGTGCCGGAAATCAGGCGGGTGGCTCACCCATCAATGGCCGCATTGCGGTCAACAGGCTGTTGAAGATGCGGGGATGCACTTTCTCCTGCTCGGCCAGCATCTGTTTCATCGCGTAGCGCTGCTGCGGCTTGGCGAAGCACGCCGGGCAGTTCTCGAAGATCACCGGCAGGCCGGCGTCGGCGGCGAAGGCGCGCGTCTGGCGTTCGCGCGCGTAGGCGAAGGGGCGGATGATGCGCAGGTCGCCGGCGTCGTTGAGGTAGTGGGGCGACATGGTCCTGAGCTTGCCGCCGAAAAACATCGACATCATCAGCGTTTCGGCGAGATCGTCGAGGTGCTGCGCGAGTGCGATCACGTTGCAGCGCTGGTCGCGCGCGACACGATAGAGGATGCCGCGCCGCATGCGTGAGCAATACGCGCAGTACGAGTCGCTATCCTTGGTCAGGGTTTTCTGCGCCTCTTCCAGGATGGGCTGCGATTCGAGGAAATAGGGCACGCCGAGTTCGGCCATATAGGGCGTGAGCGGCGAGGGATCGAACTGGTCGGACTGCGGATCGACCGTGCAGGCGAGCAGCTCGAATTTCACCGGCGCCTTCTGCTGCAGGTGATGCAGCGTGTGCAGCAGCGACAGCGAATCCTTGCCGCCCGACAGGCCGAGCAGGATGCGGTCGCCGTCGCGGATCATGCGGAAGTCGCCGATGGCGCGGCCGGCCGCGGTGAGCAGCGAGCGGGAAGGCTTGACCCAGCCGGCCGGAACCTTCCCTTCGACGGGCTCAGGCCGAGCGGCGCTTACGTTCACGTCGTGGCTCATGCGGAAAACTGCAAGGCGTGCAGCTGCGCGTAGCGGCCCTGCCTGGCGAGCAGATCGGCGTGGCTGCCGACTTCGACGATGCGGCCGCCTTCCAGTACCACGATGCGGTTGGCGCGCTCGATGGTGGAGAGCCGGTGCGCGATGACCAGCGTGGTGCGGTTGGCGATCAGCGTGTCGAGGGCGGCCTGGACGTGACGCTCGGATTCGCTGTCGAGCGCCGAGGTCGCTTCGTCGAGGATCAGGATGGGTGCATTCTTGAGGATGGCACGGGCGATGGCGATGCGCTGGCGCTGGCCACCGGACAGTCGCATGCCGTTTTCGCCGATCAGGGTGTCGAGCCCCTCGGGCATCGCCTGGATGAAATCCCACGCGTGCGCGGCGATGCAGGCGGTGCGGATCTCGTCGGGCGTGGCGTCGCGCTTGCTGCCGTAGGCGATGTTGTGCCCCAGGGTGTCGTTGAACAGGACGACGTCCTGCGACACCAGCGCGATATGGCTGCGCAGGTTCTGCAAGGTGATGTCGCGGGTGTCGATGCCGTCGAGTTGGATCGTTCCGGAATCCGGATCGTAGAAGCGCGGCACCAGGTTGGCCAGCGTCGTCTTGCCCGAGCCCGAGGCGCCCACTAAAGCCACTGTCTCGCCGGGCGCGATCTCGAGCGAGATGCCGGCCAGCGCGGGCGCGGTCTTGCCCGGATAGGTCAGCGCCACGTTGCGCAGGGCCAGCCGTCCCTCGATGCGCTCGAGCGTGCGCGTGCCGCTGTCGCGTTCGGCGTCCTGGTCGAGCATGGAGAAGATGGTCTCGGCCGCGGCCAGCCCGCGCTGCAGCTGGTCGTTGACGGACGTGAGCCGTTTCAGCGGCGCGAACAGCAGCAGCATCGCCATGAAGAAGGCGACGAAGCCGCCCACCGTGGTGGCATTGTCGCTCGCCTGGTCGGCGGCAATGTAGACGATGACGGCGAGCGCAATCGCGGCGATCAGCTGGATGACCGGTTCGTACACCGCGTTGGCGGCGACACGCTTCATCTCGAACAGCCGTGCCAGATTGGCGGCTTGGCGGAAGCGCGTCTGCTCGTATTCCTCGCCGCCATACAGCTTGACCACGCGATGGCCGCCGACAGCCTCGTCGACCACCTGGGTGATTTCGCCGATGTTCTGCTGCGCCTTGCGCGACAGGCCGCGCAGGCGCTTGCTGGCGACGCGCACTACCCACAGCGTGAGCGGCACCAGCGCGAACACGATCAGGGTCAGCTTCCAGTTCAGCCACACCAGATAGCCGAGCAGCCCCAGCACCGTCACCGTGTCGCGCACCAGCGTGGTGAGCGAGCTGGTCGCCGACTGCGTCACCTGGGTGACGTTGAACGCCAGCTGCGCGATCAGCTGGCCGCTCGGGTTCTGGTCGAAATAGCGCGTCGGCAGCGTCATCAGCTTGTCGAACATGGCGGCGCGCAGATCCATCACGAGGCGGCTGCCCACCCAGGCCATGCAGTAGGTGCTGACGAAGCTGGTGAGGCCGCGCACGATGAAGAGCCCGAGCAGCAAGATCGGCACCCAGCGGATGAAGGCCTGATCCTTGGCGACGAAGCCCTTGTCCAGCAGCGGCTTGAACAGCGCGGGCAGCGCGGGCTCGGTGGCGGCGGTCAGGACCAGCGCGACGAGGGACAGGGCGAACATGCGCCAGTACGGCTTCACATAGCCGAGCAGGCGGCCATACAGGGCACGGCTGTGGTCCATGTTGGATTTTTCGCTATGCATCACAACGCCTCAAGCACCGTTCGCCCTGGGCCTGTCGAAGGGCATGTCCCAGTGGGCACAGGGCCGCTTCGACAAGCTCAGGACAGGCTTCGACAGGCCTGTCCTGAGCAAAGTCGAAGGGCTCAGCCCGAACGGTGCTGGAAAACGAAACCACAGTCGGGCAATCGCTCATAGCAGCAGGGTGGCGAACCCGGGGAAGGTGAGGAGGCCCCTGCTGCCGGGCATGGCAGTGAGCAGTACCGACGCGCCGGTGGCCGGATCACGCTTCACGCGTTCCTGAATCAGGTCCTGCGACGGGTTTTCGGGGGGTTTGGTCATGGGGCGGATATTGAAAAGCCCCGCGATTGTAACGCGCCGCGGTTCGCAGGCGTTGATTCTGTCAGGAGGGGCGCCCTCGGTTCGGGGTTCTGGCGGACGGCATTTTGTCGCCCTTTTGCGGTCTGCAGCCGTGCCCTGAATGAGTCGTCGAGCGTAGAATACGCGCCATGTCGGAACCCGTCGATCAGCGTCCGCGCGCGCAGAATCTCTTCGAGCAGCACCTGAGCGAGGTGCAGCTGCTGCTCGCGCGCCAGCGGCGCGTCGAAGTCCTGGTGCAGAAGCAGGACATGCCGCGCCACGAGCTGGTCGAGGGTCTGGTGCACCGGCAGCATCTGGTCGAACTGCACAACCTGCTGCGCCGCCTGTCGGCCGGCGAGATCGCGCGGGTCATCGAGGCCTTGCCGGAGGAGGACCGCCTCGCCGCCTGGCAGGAGGTCGAGGAAAACCGCTGCGAACTGGTTCTGGAGCTCGTGTCGGACGACGTGCGCGGTGAACTGCTGGCAGCGCGCCCCCACAGCAGCGCGCGCAACATGCTGTCGGCCTTCGAGCTGAAGAACGGCCGGCTGAGCCAGCTGCGCATCGACAGCCGCGCCGACCTGGCCAACGTCAATCCGATCTGGATCGACCTCGTCGCCCCTACCGCAAGCGTGCGCACCTGGGTGGGCGAGTTCTTCCAGCTTTACCTGCCCGACCCGGAAGACGTTACCGACATCGAGGAAAGCGCGCGCTTCTATGTCGACGACAACGATGCGGTGCACATGAGCTCGAACTTCCTGCTCGACAAGCAGGGCGATTCGCGCAACGTCCCGGTAGCCTTCATTCTGCACCGCAATATCCTCTTCTCGGTGCGCAACGAGGAACTGCCGGTGTTCCGGCTGCAGCGGCTGCGCGCCCGCACCCAGCCAGGCTATGTCTCCGACGGCAAGGACGTCCTGCTCGACCTCTATGGCGCCGATGTCGAATACTCGGCCGACGCGCTCGAGGACGTCTACGGCGAATTCGAGCGCGTCGGCCGCCAGGTGCTGTCGCCGCAGGTCACCGACGACGAAGCCGCCGAAATCCTCGCCGAAATCGCCAAGGGCGAGGACTTGAATGGCCGCATCCGCCGCAACGTGCTCGACACCCGCCGCGCGCTCTCCTTCCTGATGCGCGGCCGCCTGCTTTCGACCGAACAGCATGAGGACGCACGGCAGATCCTGCGCGACATCGAGTCGCTCGACGGCCACACGTCCTTTCTCTTCAACAAGATCAACTTCCTGATGGATGCCACGGTCGGCTTCATCAACATCAACCAGAACAAGCGCGTGTCCAAGCTGACCGCGATTTCCATCGTGTTCGTGCCGATCAACATCATCGCCGGCATCGGCGGCATGTCCGAATTCTCGATGATGACCGCGGGCATTCCGTGGCCGAT
>JAJXTE010000105.1 GCA_021784115.1 Pseudomonadota bacterium
TGGCGGAAGGAAGTGGGAGTCGAACCCACCCGGGAGCGACTGACACCCCCAACCGGATTTGAAGTCCGGCCGCACCACCAGGCACGCTTCCCTTCCAGTTCAAGCGGCATGTTCCTCCCTGCGGAACATGTCCGGATTGCGCAGACGATGCGTCTCGCGCACACGACGGGTAAATCCCACGCGGTCGAAAAACTCCAGGACCTGGATCGCGCGCTTGCGGCCGAGGCCGGTGCGGTCGCGGAATTCCGCGGCGCGCGTCTCGCCCGTCAGCTGTTCCAGTTCGCGCACCACGGCCGCCAGGCGGGCCAAGGTTTCCGGCAGATAGAACAGGTCGCGCACCACCTGGTATAGCCTGCCCTGACTCGCCAGCTTCTGCAGCAGGCGCCGCATCACCGCTTCGTCACGCCCGGCGCGCCTGGCGAGGTCGCGCATCCAGGGCGGGTCCAGGGGCGACTCGGCGAGCCAGGGCAGGATACGCTGCCAGAGCGCCTCGTCGTCACGGTTGAGCGCGACGGTATGGGTCGGCAGGTGCAGCCAGGGTCCGCTGCGCTGCAGGCCGCCGTCGGCCATGAGCGCTTCCGCCAGCGCGGCGAACGCCGGCGCCGGCAGCTTGGGAAAGAACATGCGGCGGGCGCGCGCGGCTTCGGGTCCCTGCTCGTCGGGAAAGCGTTCGTGGAAGCCGCCGAGGTCAGCGGAGAACTTGTCCTTGAGGCTCGTCCAGTGCGCACCGGAGAACGCCCAGTCTTCGTGACCGGCATGGACGCGCGTGCTGTCGGCCGGCAGAAACTCGGCGAGATCGTCGCGATTCCAGTGCACGGCACGCTTCTGCAGATCCACGCCGCCGAGGTCGAGCAGCTGCGCGAGGCAAGGCGCCGGATCGCGCGTCTCCAGCGCGGCCAGTTCGGCCAGCCGCAGCGGCGTCTTGCGCTTGCGCGCCGGCGCGTCGGGATCGAGCACCGTGCCGCCGCCTAGGGTGCGGCGCGCGTCGGCGTCGCGCACGATGAAGCGGTCGCCGTGGAGCGCGCCGAGCGGGCGATCGGTGACCAGTTGCGCCAGCATGCTCTCGCCCGGCGCCAGCCGCTCCCCTTCCAGCAGCGCCACCCGCGCCATCACGTGCGCCGCGCCCAAATGCAGGTGCACCGGCGTCCAGTGGACGAGCGCCGCGGGTGCCTGCGGCGCCAGCGTCAGCCGCACGTCGAAGCGCGCGGTCGGCACGTGCAGACGCGGCGCGACGATCCAGTCGCCGCGCGCGATCTCCTCCTTGCCCACACCGTGCAGGTTCAACGCGCAGCGCTGGCCGGCGTGCCCAACCGGCGCGGGCTGGTTCATCACGTGCAGCCCGCGCAGGCGCACCGTCTGGCCGGACGGCGTCACCCTCAGTTCGTCGCCAACTTCGACTCGGCCGGCGAACACGGTACCGGTCACGACCGTCCCAATGCCCTTGAGGCTGAAGCTGCGGTCGACCGCGAGGCGGAAGCCGCCGCCCACCCCGGCCGGCTGCATCACCTGCGCGGTTTCGTGCAGATATCTGCGCAGCGCGTCGACACCCTGCCCGGCCGTTGCAGACACCTGGAACACCGGCATGCCGGCGAGCGCGGTGTCGGTCAGCCATCGCTGCAGGTCGCGTTCGACGGCGGTCACGCGTGCCTCGTCGACACGGTCGGTCTTGGTCAATGCCACGGCACCGCGTGTGATGCCGAGCAGGTGCAGGATGTCGAGATGCTCGCGCGTCTGCGGCATCACGCCGTCGTCGACCGCCACCACCAGCAGGACGAAGTCGATACCCGCGGCGCCGGCGAGCATGGTGTGGATGAAGCGCTCGTGCCCGGGCACGTCGACGAACCCCAATGCGCCCCCATCGGCCAGCGGCTGATAGGCGTAGCCCAGCTCGATGGAGATGCCCCGCGCCTTCTCCTCCTTGAGGCGATCGGTGTCGACGCCGGTGAGCGCGTGCACCAGCGTGGTCTTGCCGTGGTCGACGTGGCCGGCGGTTCCGACGATCATGATCGCGCCGTGATCTCCTGCGAGGTGATGCGATAGCTGAACGTGGCCGCATCCAGGCTGTCCAGCATGCCGGCGGCTGTTTCAGCCTGCGGGTACATGAGGAAAGGCAGCGTGACCTTGCGCGAACCGGGCAGCGGAAGATCGTGCGCGGTGTTGTAGGCCAGCCAGTTCATTTCCCAGGAACCGAACAGGCGCTTCCTCGCATCGACCACCATGTCGTCGTTGAGACCGCGGCCGCCGGGCGGCTCTTCCAGCATCACCTTGCGTACGTCGGCGGGATCCACCGGCACCCAGCCATGCGCGGCCAGCCACACCTCGGCGCGGCAATGCTGGGCCTTGGTGATGTCGCCGCTCTTGCCCAGGCTCTTGTAGCCGAAGCGCGAATCCGCCACGCGGATGCCGTAGACGTCGCGTGCCGGCAGGCCGGCGGCGCGCGCCAGACCGACATACAGCGCGTTGAGATCGGCGCATTTACCCGTCAAATCGCCGGTTTCCAGCATGAAGCGGATATCGCCGAGACCGCAGCCAGGCGTCTTCGGATTGCGGGCCGTGTTGTCGACCACCCAGTCGTAGATGGCCCGCGCCTTGTCCTGATCGGTTCGTGCACGGCGTGTGATGTCGAGTGCGGTCTTCCTGACGATGCCGTCCGTCGGCAAGAGCTTTGTGGCACGCGTCGTGAGGTTCCGCTCGGCACGCGACAGCGGCGCGGCCTTGCCGATCCGGCTCAGGTCGATGGCACGGTCACGCGTGGCGATGCGGCTGGTGACCTCGATGACCGGCTTCTCGGCCGTCGCCCATTCCGCATACAGCATCTCCGCACCATATTCCGGGTTGCGCAGCAGCCGGGCGGTCCGGGCATTGCCCTGCCACAGGTTGCCCATGTTGCGTATCCAGCTTTCCTCCTGCACCGAAGGCACCGGCAGCCACGCGCGGGTCGTACCGTCCGCCTGCAGCACTTCCACCCGCGTCGTGACATCGAACACCCGCCAGCCATTGTCCGGCGACGGGTCGAACGCGGCCATGCTCCGGCCGGCAGGCCACATCACACCGGCGGCGAGGGCCACGGACGTCCACAGAAATTCGCGTCGTTGCATGCAAGGCTCCTTCTCTCAGGGTCTCACCAGGGACAGCTGGGCTGCGAAATCGGCCTCATCCACGGCGGACAGACAGCGCAGATCGAGCCGCAATGCGCCGTCGGCGATGCGGCCGATCACCGGCACGGGCAGCGCGCGCAGCGCGGCCTCGATTGCGTGCAGCACGCCGGTTTTTCGGGCGATGGGCCGCACTGCCAGCGCACAGCTTTCCAGCCGGTCGATCGGCAGCGAGCCGCTGCCGATCTGCGACAGGGCCGGTTCGGCGGTCACACTCACCGGCCAGCCGGCAAGCGCCCGCTGCATGTGGGGTAGAAGGCGTTCGGCCTGGGCCTGGATCTCGCCTGACGGCCGCGTGAGCAAATGCAGGGCGGTCAGGCGATCGGCCAGACGGTCGGGATCGCGGTACAGCCGCAGCACCGCTTCCAGCGCTGCCAGCGTGAGCTTGCCGACGCGCAGCGCACGCTTGAGCGGGTTCTTCCTGATGCGCTGGATCAGGTCGTGGCGCCCCACCAGGATGCCGGCCTGCGGCCCGCCCAGCAGCTTGTCGCCGCTGAAGCTGACCAGGTCGGCGCCGGCAGCAATCGATTCCTGCGGCGTCGGTTCGTGCGGCAGGCCGAAGCGCGCCAGATCGGTGAGCATGCCGCTGCCCAGATCAATCACGAAGGGCAGTCCATGGCTGTGCGCAAGCTGCGCCAGCTCCGTCTCCGGCACGCTGGCGGTAAAGCCCTGGATGGCGTAGTTGCTGGCGTGCACCTTCATCAGCATGGCGCTGCGCGGGCCGATGGCACCCTCGAAGTCTCGCAGATGCGTGCGATTGGTGGCACCCACCTCGACCAGTCTGGCCCCGGCGCGGCTCATGATGTCGGGCACGCGGAAGGCACCGCCGATCTCGACGAGTTCGCCGCGCGAGACGATCACCTGCTTTCGCATGGCCAAGGTGTTGAGAAGCAGGAACACTGCCGCGGCGTTGTTGTTGACCACGGTCGCCGCCTCGGCGCCGGTGAGTTCGCACAGCACGCCCTCCACGATGTCGTCGCGGTCGCCGCGGCCGCCGGTTTCGAGATCGTATTCCAGTGCGCAGGGATGGCGTGCCGCCATCAGCAACGCCTCCACCGCCTCCTCCGGCAGGGGCGAACGGCCCAGGTTGGTATGCAGCACCGTACCGGTGAAATTGAACACCCGTTTCAGCCGGGGCGCGTTGTGTCGCGACAGATGCGAAGCAAGCTGGGCTGTCAGCCCAGGCTCGGTGTAATCCACCAGTTCGCCGGCGCGGGCGGCCTGGCGTCCGCTGTCGAGCACGCTGCGCACGCTGGCGAGCACCGGCTCGCGGCCGTATTCGGCAATCAGGGGGGAAACGGTTGTCCAGTTGAGGACGCGATCGATCGAGGGCGGACGTGGGGGGGCGCTATGCACGATAGACAATCCCTTGTAGGTGAGTGGGTAGCAGTAAACAGTCAGCTATGGCCGTGGATCAGGTACCAGTTGATTCCGCTGCGGGTGAAGCCCGTCTCGTCCATGAGCAGATCCAGCGTCAGGGTGGCGAGATCGTCTGCCACCGGGTCGGCCATGGAATTCTTGTCCTGATGGATCACTTTCAAGTAAGTGCGGCACTCCGGACAGCTCTCGGCGCGCACGACATTGTCGTCACCCTCCAGGTGATAATAGGCAATTCCCTTGGAATTGTCGCAGTTGCTGCACTTGGCGCGCACCACATGCCATTCCGAACTGCACAACGCGCAATGCAGAAAGCGCAGGCCATTTTCGGCGCCGCCGATGCGCACCACCGAACTCACCGGATGCGAACCGCATACCGGGCACAGACTGGGATGTTCGGGCCGCGCTACCTGTGCGGGCTCGAGTTGACGCGCGAGACGCGTCCAGTGCACCTGCAAGGCGGCACCGATCACCGGCGCGACGGCCGCATCGAGTCCCTCTGTGTTGCCATCGAGCAGTTGCATCGCCTGCGCGTCCAGCCAGGCATCCTCGCCTGCCAGAATCGATTCCAGCGCCGCCTGGCCTGCCGCAGGCAGTGCCGGCCGAACTGTCCGTGCGAGGTGCCTTGCGGTATCGCGCCAGCCCGTTTGCAATCCCAGGCCGGCAGGGGCCAGCGGCGGCATCTGGTAGTCGCGGCATTGCGCCAGCCGTTCCGGCGTCGGCAGTTCTGCCGCAGCACCGGCATCCAGGCCTTCCTGCTGGGCGCGTGCAAGCCGTGCTACGAAGCGCAGGTAGTCACCGAGGGTGTGGCCTTCCGCGAGTTGCTCCAGTCGCTGTGCACGCGCGAGAAAGATGTCGGCGGACGGCAGCCGCAGTTCAGGGATGTCGCCGGCTGCCGCTTCGATTTCGCCGGGCTGCAGAAGTCGGGACGTCATGCGCTGATCGATCCTTGTCATGAATTGTCGAGCATCACTTGCCGGTCATCTCGCGATACCAGGCGCGGTGATGGTGTTTGGCCCAGGCTTCGGAAACCGTGCCGCGCGTCATCGCCCTGACCGACCCCTTGACCCAGATCGCCGCATAGACGTGCACAACGATGCCGAGGATCATGATCCAGGCTGCCAATGCATGGACGACCACCGCCACGCGAAGCAGCCAGACGGGGAAGTACGGCGCAAACCAGGGCTGCCAGATCACGATGCCGGAAATCAGCAACGTGGGAACCGTCACCACCACCGTCCAGAACAGATATTTCTGGCCGGCGTTGTACTTGCCGACTTCGGGCAATCGCTCATCGCGGTTGCACAGTTCATCGCCGATGTGTCTCATCCACACCCGGTCAGCCGGGGTGAAGGCGTTGGCACGCCAGAATCGCGCCGCCAGGGCGATGAAGAACAGGCTCAGAAGGACCCCGATAAAAGGATGCAGGATGCGGTCCCAGGTGCCTCCGCCGAATAAATGCGCGAAAAAGAAAAAGGCCGGATGGAACAGTGCCAGGCCCGACAACGCGGCGAGGACGAACAGGATCGCCACCAACCAGTGGTTGCTCCGCTCTCTGGCAGAGTAGCGCCGTATCCAGGTAGTCATGATCGCTCCTTGATGGGGTCGGCGGGCCGGGATGGATCGGCTGCACCCGGCTCCTCGTCATCCACGACCTTCGGACCGACGGTCACGTAATGGAAGAATCCGGCAAAGACGGCCAGGCCGATGCCCAGACTCATGAGGGGTTTGGTCACGCCCTTCCACAGGCTAACCAGCGGGCTGATGTGCGGGTCCTTGGGCAGGTCCGCATACAGCTCGGGCTGATCGGCGTGTTGCAGGACGTACATGACGTGCGTGCCGCCGACGCCCTGCGGATCGTACAGGCCGGCATTCTGGTAGCCACGCTCCTTGAGGTCGGCGATGCGGCCCTCGGCGTGGTGGATCATGTCCACCTTCGAGCCGAACACGATCGCGCCGGTCGGGCAGGTCTTCACGCAGGCCGGCTCCAGCCCCACGCCCACCCGGTCGGAGCAGAGCGTGCACTTGTAGGCCTTGTTGTCCTTCTTCGAGATGCGCGGAATGTTGAAGGGACAGCCGGTGATGCAGTAGCCGCAGCCGATGCAGTGCTCCTCGTGGAAGTCCACGATGCCGTTCGCATATTGGACGATCGCCCCCGGCGACGGACAGGCCTTGAGGCAGCCTGGATCGTCGCAGTGCATGCAGCCATCCTTGCGGATTAGCCATTCCAGTCGGCCCTGCTCCACCTCCACCTCCGAGAAGCGCATGACGGTCCAGGACTGGTCGGAGAGGTCGCGCGGATTGTCGTAGATGCCGACGTTCGTGCCGACCTCGTCTCGCAGGTCGTTCCATTCCATGCACGCCGCCTGGCAGGCCTTGCAGCCGATGCATTTGGAGATGTCGATCAGTTTGGCGACCGGTATCGCCCCCTTGGCACGCACAACGGGCGAAGGTGTCGTGGTGGCGGACCGGGCCTTGAT
>JAJXTE010000106.1 GCA_021784115.1 Pseudomonadota bacterium
GGGCCATTGGGAGGGTGACCTGTTATGCGGCGACAGGAGCAGTCAGATTGCGACCCTGGTCGAACGCCAGACGCGCTACGTGATGCTGGTGAAAGTTGCCAGCAAGGATAGTGAGACCGTTGCTAACGCATTGATCAAGCATGCGCGCAAATTTCCCCAGGAACTCTACAAGTCGCTCACCTGGGATCGGGGAACGGAGATGGCCGATCACAAACGCTTTACGCTCGCGACCGACATCAAGGTCTATTTCTGCGATCCACGGAACCCTTGGCAGCGTGGAACGAACGAGAACACGAACGGACTCCTGCGACAGTACTTTCCCAAGGGAACCGATTTATCTGTCCACTCACAAGCCAGGCTCAATGCAGTGGCCCGGCGACTGAACGAGCGACCTCGTAAAACACTAAACTATGAAACACCTGCCGAGCGATTTAACCAACTTGTTGCATCCACCGGTTGAATCCGCAACTGCCCTGGTTTTGATTTTCCTCCCCTTACAGCCCCGCCGAAAATCGAGCCTGCCGGGCGGATCAGCGGCGAAGGTGTTTGAGCCCCGCCCACAGAAAACCAATTAAAAACAGCAAGGCGGGGCGAGTTCTTCGCCGCCCGTCCGGCAGGCTTGATTTCCGGGAATTCGGGGATGTCGGGGTCGCCTTCTTTTGGTCACTTTTCTTGGCGAGACAAGAAAAGTGACTAGCTGCCGGGCTACCCCCGGCCAACGAATCTCAGTTCTGCAAACACCCTAACTACTGCCAACAGCGCTTCGACAGGCTCAGCGCGAACGGTGCCAGTCGGTCGCCTCAGGCCAGACTCTCCAGCGCCCTCGGCTCGCCGATCAAATAGCCCTGCACGCACTCCACCCCCATCTCCGCCAGTTTGGCCAGCGCCTCCGCATCCTCGACAAATCCCGCCACCGTCTTGATACCGAGGAAGCTGCCGGTCTCCAGGATCGAGCGCACCAGCGCCTCGTCGATCATGCTGGTGCCGATTTCGTGCACCAGCGCGCGGTCGATCTTCAGGTAATCGAGCTTCATGCTCTTCAGGCGCGTATAGGAACTGTTGCCGGCGCCAAACTCGTCCAGCGTGAAGCGGCAGCCGTGGCGCTGCAACTGGCGCATGAACAGCTGGGTCTGGGCGTGGCCTTCGACGGCGTCGGCTTCGCTGATCTCGAAGATGAGCTTGGCCCCGGGGAGGTCGCCGCGCGCCAGTTCCGCCAGCAGGAATTTCAGGAACATGGGGTTCGTGACCGACTGGCCGGACAGGTTGATCGACAGTCCGCCGATCCGCGCGAGCGTATCGCTGTGGTCGCGCATCCACTGCAGGACGTGGCGCACCACCCAGCGGTCGATTTCGGTGATGCGCTGCAGGCGCTCGGCGACGGCAATCAGGTCGCGGGTGGCGATGTTGCGTTCGCTCAGGGTGGTGGGGTTCAGCAGCACTTCGTAATACAGCGGGGGGCGCGCGGCGTCCGGCTCGGCACGGTCTTTCGGGCTCGTCAGGGCGTCGGCGGTGGCAACCACCGGCTGGCAGTTGAGGCTGAGCTGGTTGCCGGCGAGGATGGCGGTCAGTTCGTGCGCCCATTCCGCCAGCGCCAGCACGCCGCTCTCGTCGGCCACGCTGTCGTAGGAGACGACGGGAACGCCGGACTCGCGTGCGCGGGCGCAGGCGGCGTTGGCGTTGTCGTAATAGGCTTCGGGGCTCAGGCAGTCGCGCGCCCACATCAGGCCGGCTGCGGCCTGCACGCGGTAGCGCGTGCCGTTGATTTCCTGCGGCTGGCCGGCAAGCAGGTCCAGGAGGGCGTCGGTCTGCGCCGTGGCGGCGGCGTTGTCGGCCGCTTCGATCCAGAACGCAAGGCCGGATTCTCCGGCACGCGCCAGCAGCACGTTGGACGGCAGCAGGGTGGGCAACTGCCGGGCATATTCGCGCATGATGGGCGTGCGGATTTCGGCGCCCGCAGTTTCGCCAGCGGGATTGCTGATGTCGAGCTGGATCACGCCGATGGCGTAGCCGCCGTCCGTCGCCGGGCTGCGCAGCCAGTTGCGGCGGACGGACCGGAAGAAGCTCTTGCGGTTGGGGAGCCCGGTGGCGGGGTCGTGCGAAGCCTGCCACACCAGGTCGCGCTGCATTTTCTGGATCATCGCGCTGTAGGAGCGGTCCATCAGGGGCAGCTCCAGGTCCTCGGTCCATTGCACCTCGCCGTTTTCCAGCGACTGCAGCAGATCCTGGCGCCTGAGGTCGAGCTTCTTGACGCCGCGGTAATTGGCGAATACGTACACCGGCGGCTGGTCGCCGATCCAGATCAGGTTGAGCGGGGTGTCGAGCGACTTGAACTGCAGCCAGTCGCCGACGCGCAGGCGTTCGGCCAGGGTGTCCTGCGCCTCGGAGAGCGGTTCGCTGGCATTGTCGTCGAGGCGGGCGGCGACCGAGGTGTGCTGTTGCTGCGACTTGTCCGAGTCGAACAGCGCGGCCGCGAGCTGATCGACAATCCGGTCCTGTGCGAACTTGTCTGCGCACACCTGGGTGAGCGCCTGGTCGATGCGCTGCAGCAGCGTCTGGATGTCGGCGGCGCTGGGCGGCTCGGCATGGTCCGCATCCAGCCACGCGCACAGCTGCTTCAGCACTTGCCAGGCCTCGCGCGCTTCGTTGCTGTCGACGCCGTGGCGAATCTCGGCCATCAGCAGCACGTTGCGCCAGCCGCCGTTCAGCAGCTCGATGACGGCATTGGGTACCGCACGTTCGTCCAGCCGTGCCAGCAGTTCGCGCAGGATGCGCTGCTTGGCGACTTCCGCACTCTGGCGGCCTTCGCACATTTCCTGCAGACGGAACACGCGTGCGGCGCGCTCGTTCAGGAGCGGCTTGACCACGCGCTCCAGCTGGGTGCGCGCCTCTTCGAACACGCCCGGGTTCTTGTCGGCCTCGGCGTTGATGCGGTCGGTCCAGCGGCTCATCAGCCGCAGCAGGCGCGCATCGGTGATCTTGCCGTCGTCGCCCGCGACCATGCTGATGCGGTCGAGGGTGTTCAGCACCTTGTGCGCCGGGTGGGCGGGCGAGCCGAGGAATTGCGGATCGGACATCGCCAGCTTGATGAGGCTGGTTTCCAGTTGCTGGAAGAAGGGCCGCATGCCCTCGCTGACCGATTTCTCGGTGTGCATGGTGTCGAACAATGCGCCGAACATGTCGACCGAGCGCTGCATTTCGTGGGTGACCGTGGCCGGCAGCGCGCCGGCGGCGGCCAGGCGCTGCAGCACCGGGGAGTGCGCGACGCCGGGGGCCTGGGTCATCGCGGGCTGGGCGCCCCCGAGACCTGCCGCCGTGCCGGGTGCGGCATGAGCCGGCAGCGCGGCTCCGGGTGCGCCCATGGGCGTTGGGCTCGCGGGAACGGGCGCGAGCGACGCTGCGGCGGGATGGCCGCGGAAGAAGTCCAGCAGCGAGCCCGCCAGCCGGTTGAGCGTGCCGCGCGGTTCGGCGGGTGCCGGGGCGGGGGCGTCAGCGTGTGCACGGGAGGGGGTGTCAGGCGTGGGCGAGACGGCGCGCTGCGGCGTCACGACGGGTCTCTGCCGGTCGGCCTCGGCCAGGGAAACGGGAAGCAGGGCCAGCAGTTCCGCATACAGCGGCGCCAGTTGCTCGGCCAGCACGTCACGCAGCGTGGCGTAGGCCACCTGCCGCGCGCGCGCCGGCACCGGAACCTCTTGCAGCGCGCCGCGGTAGGCATGCCCGATGACTGCCGGCCCGAAAGGGTTGCTGCTGTGGTCGCAGGCAAAGCCGAACAGCTGACCGATGCGCGGCTCGATGTCGGCCAGCTGTTCGCGAAACTGTTCTTCCAGCTTGCTGGCTTCGCTCGACGTGGCGAGCCAGTCCTCGAAGTCCAGCTCGTCGACCAGCGCCAGCGCGCCATCCATGGTGTCGCGCGTGGCCCGGGTTTGTACCGGTCGTGCCTGCTTCAATGCATCCAGCACCCCCTGCACGAAGCGGGCCTGCACCGCCGGCGCGTGGTTGCCGAATTCGTGCATGGCGGTCAGCAGTCCGCTGTGTTCCGCGATGCCGGAGGCTTGTACGGCGGCCGCGCTCAGCTTGTCGCCGAGCAGGCGCATGACGTGGTCGTGCACCTGCAGCAGGGTTTCGCTCAGCAGGGTGGTGCTGGCTTCGCGCAGGTGGGGGTGCGCCGTGGAAGCCGGCAGCGCCGCCAGCTTTTGCCGGTGTTCCGCCATGCGGAGCCTTTGCAGCGCGCGCAGCGCATCGACCGGCTGCCGGTCGAACGCGACGCCGATGCCGAGCGGGCTCAGGCGCTTGAGTCGTGCCGGCACGCGGAACGTCTGCGGGGTATTGAGCGACATCGGGGTGAAGACGATTTCCACCTCGGCATCGGCGCGTTTGGCCAGGGAAGCGATTGCCGCTTCTGCGTTGGTGAACCTGAGGAACAGGCCGCCCAGGCAGAAGTCGCGAATCTCGCAGGCGATTTCGGTGTGTCCGGGTTGCGTGATGATGGCCGCCTGCGAGACCTGAAAGCGCTTGTCGCGCCGCAATTCCTGGCCGGCGTGTTGGGTGTCTGTCGCGTTAGCCATCATTTCGACACTGCTCCTGTTTTGTTTTGTTTGCGCATGAACGACATCCCGCGGCGTGCCTGTTCGGCCTGCATCGGGCCGGGTTGAAGGCGCTTGGCGGGATCCCCCTGGTTTTGGTAGACTGCCATGCATGATTTGTGCCGCGCCGCGCTTCTTTAGCCGCTTTTATCCCACGCCGCAGGCGGTCGGGAGGCGCTGAGACGAGCAGCAACGCCTTGACGAAACCGCCAGCCCGCTGGCGGTTTTTTCGTTTAGGAAGCCGCCGCAGCCAAGCACACAACCCGGAGCCTGAACATGACTGCCACCCGAACCGACGACACCCGCATTGAGCAAAGCGGCGAATTGCTTGCCCCGATGCAGGTCATGCGCGAACTGCGCGCCAATGACGCCGTGCACACGCACGTGGCGCACGCGCGCAGCGCCATCCATGACGTGCTGCGCGGCGCGGACGACCGCATGTTCATCATCGTCGGCCCGTGTTCGATCCACGACCCGGCCGCCGCGCTCGATTACGCGAGGCGACTGAAGCCGCTGGCGGACGAACTGAAACACGACCTCATCATCGTGATGCGCGTGTATTTCGAGAAGCCGCGCACCACGGTGGGATGGAAGGGCCTGATCAACGACCCGCATCTGGACGAAAGCTTCGACATCAACGAGGGCCTGCAGCTGGCGCGCAAGCTGCTGCTCGAAATCAACGAGATCGGCCTGCCCTGCGCGACCGAATTCCTCGACCTGATATCGCCGCAATACATCGCCGACCTGGTGAGCTGGGGCGCCATCGGCGCGCGTACCACCGAGTCGCAATCGCACCGCCAGCTGGCCTCCGGCCTGTCGTGCCCGGTGGGGTTCAAGAACGGCACCGACGGCAGCCTCAGGATTGCGGTCGATGCGATCAAGGCGGCGGCGGCGCGCCACCATTTCATTTCCATCACCAAGTCGGGCCATGTCGGCGTGTTCAGCACCTCGGGCAATGAAGATACGCACGTGATCCTGCGCGGCGGCAAGACGCCCAACTACGATGCGGCGAGCGTCAATCTGGCGTGCGGCGAACTGGCGGCGGCGGGTTTGCGCCAGCAGTTGATGATCGACTTCTCGCACGCCAACTCGAGCAAGCAGTACCAGCGCCAGATCGACGTCGCCGCCGACGTCGCGGCGCAGGTGGCCGGCGGCGACAGCCGCATCATCGGCGCGATGGTCGAAAGCCACATCAATCCCGGGCGCCAGGATCTGGTCGCGGGCCAGCCTCTGGAGTATGGCAAGTCGATCACCGACGCGTGCATCGGCTGGGACGACACCGGTCCGCTGCTCGGGATGCTGGCCGACGCGGTGAAAAAACGCCGGCTGACCGTGCCGGCGGATGAGGAATAGGCGCGCTTCCGGGTTAAAATACGCGTGGCGGGTCTCCCCGCATGGCTAGGTCGTGAATCGGGTCAGGTCCGGAAGGAAGCAGCCCCAGCGGTCGATGCCAGTGCCGGGGTAAGGCTCGCCACAGTTTTTAGGGTCCAGGAACTGGAATAGAGGGGCCAGGGTGGGGAGCGTCGCCGCTACTGGCCTTGAGTAAAAAAGTGCGCAACACTTCCTTAATTCCTAAATCCTCGCCCCCATTTCCTGGCCCCTGTCCATGACTGATCTCTTCGGCGACTCCGCTTCCCCCGCACTTGCGCTGGCGCGCAAGTGGCGGCCGCGCGCGTTTGCCGATCTGAAAGGCCAGGAACATGTCGTCCAGGCCTTGTCGAATGCGCTCACCCAGGGCCGTCTGCATCACGCCTATCTGCTGACCGGCACGCGTGGGGTGGGCAAGACCACGTTGGCGCGCATCCTCGCCAAATGCCTCAACTGCGAAACCGGTGTGACCGCTGCGCCGTGCGGCGTCTGTTCGGCCTGCACGCAGATTGACGCCGGGCGCTTCGTCGACCTGCTCGAACTCGACGCGGCGTCGAACACCGGCGTCGACAACATGCGCGAGGTGCTCGACAACGCGCAGTACGCGCCGACGGTGGGGCGCTACAAGGTCTACATCATCGATGAAGTGCACATGCTGTCGAAGCCGGCGTTCAACTCGATGCTGAAGACGCTGGAGGAGCCGCCCGCACATGTGAAGTTCATCCTCGCCACCACCGACCCGCAGAAGATTCCGGTCACGGTGCTGTCGCGCTGCCTGCAGTTCAATCTCAAGCCGATGACGCCCGCGCTGGTGGCGCAGCATCTGGGCGAGGTGCTGGAGCAGGAGCATGTCGCCTGCGAGCCCGCCGCGCTGAACCTGCTGGCGCGCTCTGCGGCCGGCAGCATGCGCGATGCGCTGTCGCTGACCGACCAGGCAATCGCCTACGGCGGCGGCAGGG
>JAJXTE010000017.1:0-17795 GCA_021784115.1 Pseudomonadota bacterium
AAAGGCCAACCTCTCGGTTGGCCTTTCCAATTCTCACGAAATCTAAAGATTTTGGGGAAATCTAGATTTCAGTGGGATCCTTGCGCATCGCCAAAGTTAGGTCGATAGAGCCTCTCGTGACATCAACATATTGTCTTGCAAATCACCATTCCGGCACCTCTGCGGATCGTCTGGGCTACGCAAAAATTCAGCTATGCGAAGGTGCGTAATCGGAAGCCGCCAATGGTCGCCAATCCGCCCGGCCATGACTACGAGCAGTCAAACCCTGATCGCGCTACGCTTCGGGGGCTAGTGAGCCGCTTCTCCTACCTTGTCCGGCTTCGTCCAACCCATTTTGCTGAACATTTCGTCCATTACCTGATTGATCACCCCCGCCGGGTCTTGAAATCCATGCAGGGCAGAGTTTTCCCAATGTCCCGAAATCAACAAGCTTCCTGAGGAAGCGTCGAAGATGCTCATGTCAAGCGACTTGAGATACATCACCAGATCCCAACGCCAAGTGTCAGAGTAGCTGACGACAGCATCTACGTTCGTCATTTTTCGGGTTCCGGGTGCCGCCATAGCCTTGACGTCGACTCCGCGGGAAAGCAAATCTCTCTGAATGTAGTTGTCCATGTCCGCTGAATTTCCACCTTGAGGCGTAAATGCGACGGTATGGATAGGCTTGGTCTGATCCGGGTTACCCATCATCACGTTCGATGTCGTGGAGCAGCCAGCCAATGCCGCGCAAACCAATAATCCAGCACACAACTTTTTCATTCGTAATCTCCCGTATTTTTAGCTAATTGCACAAATGCCGTTGCGCTGTTGTTCAAGGGAACTCCCACGCCAAAAGAAATTATGCCCCTAAGTCGGCACGCCGGCGTGGGCGACAGCGCTTGGTGAACTGGCGGAGCACATTTTGAATCGATGAGCTGAGCGTTCAAGAAAAGGGCCAACCTGTCTGGTTGGCCCTTATTTCACCGCAGTGTCACTAATTCCGTTTTTCCAGTGCCACAAGATTGCTTCTAGTGACACTATTTCCGTTTACTTACAACACCTACAAATTCAAACATCTAGGTTCCGTACCCCAAGCGCATTCGTTTCGATGAAGTTGCGCCGCGGCTCGACCTCGTCTCCCATCAGCGTGGTGAAAATCTGGTCGGACGAGATCGCATCCTCGATCTGCACCTTCATCAGACGGCGCACCTTGGGATCCATGGTGGTTTCCCACAGTTGGGCCGGGTTCATTTCGCCCAGGCCCTTGTAGCGCTGGATGCTCATGCCGCGTTTGACTTCGGCAAGGAACCAGTCCATCGCTTCGCGGAAGCTCTGCACTGGCGCTTCCTTCTCGCCGCGCTTGGCACGGGCGCCCAGACCGATCAGATCGCGCAGCAGATCGCCGACCTTGACCAGTTGGTTGTAGTCGCCGGATTCGAGCAGGTCTGCTTCGAGGAAGCTGAGGTGCACATTGCCGTGAGCATGGCGTGTGATGCGCAGGCGGTGGCTGTCGGTTTCGCTGATGTATTCGGCGGCGACTTCGAATTTGTGTACATCCAGCGCCGCACCCAACGTTGCCTCGGCCAGCATGGCCGCACCACTGTCCGAAAGGGAAAGGCGCGGGATGCGCATCAGGGCCTGCAATACGTCTTCAGGCAGCAGGCGCGCCAGGCGCTCACCCACCGCTTCGGCCAGGAAGTATTCGCGCGCCAGCGATTCCAGCGCTTCCCCGGCGATGGGCATGGCGCCGTCCATCGGCGTCAATTCGGCATCCTTCATCGCCTCGGCCATCAGGTGCTCCTTCAACGCATGCTCGTCCTTGATGTAACGCTCGGAGCGGCCATGCTTCACCTTGTAGAGGGGCGGCTGGGCGATGTAGATGTGGCCGCGCTCGACCAACTCGGGCATCTGGCGATAGAAGAAGGTCAGCAGCAAGGTGCGGATGTGTGCGCCGTCGACGTCAGCATCGGTCATGATGATGATGCGGTGGTAGCGCAGCTTGTCCGGGTTGTAGTCGTCCTTGCCGATGCTGGTGCCGAGCGCGGTGATCAGCGTGGCGATTTCCTGGCTGCCGATGACCTTGTCGAAACGCGCGCGCTCGACGTTGAGGATCTTGCCCTTCAGCGGCAGGATCGCTTGGAACTTGCGGTCGCGGCCCTGCTTGGCGGAACCGCCGGCGGAATCGCCCTCGACCAGATAGATTTCACACAGCGACGGATCCTTTTCCTGGCAATCGGCGAGTTTGCCGGGCAGGCCGAGGCCGTCCATCACGCCCTTGCGACGGGTGATCTCGCGCGCCTTGCGCGCGGCCTCGCGAGCGCGCGCGGCGTCGACGATCTTGGCGCACAGCAGCTTGGCATCATTGGGATTCTCCAGCAGGAACTCGGCCAGCTTCTGGCCGACGACTTCCTGCACCACCGGCTGGACTTCGCTGGAAACCAGCTTGTCCTTGGTCTGCGAGGAAAACTTGGGCTCGGGCACCTTGACCGACAGCACGCAGGTGAGGCCTTCGCGCATGTCGTCGCCAGTGGTCTCGACCTTGGCCTTCTTCGCCACCTCGTTTTCCTCGATGTACTTGTTCAGCACCCGCGTCATCGCCATGCGCAGGCCGGTGAGGTGCGTACCGCCGTCGCGTTGCGGAATGTTGTTGGTGAAGCACTGCACCGTCTCCGTATAGCTGTCGTTCCATTGCATCGCGACTTCGACGGTCATGCCGTCCTTTTCGCCAATGGCGTTGAAGATTTTCGGATGCAGCGGATTCTTGAGCCGGCTCATGTACTCGACGAAGCCTTTGACGCCTCCGGAGTGGGCGAAGTTTTCAGTCTTGCCGTCGCGGTGATCGATCAGTTCGATCTTCACGCCGTTGTTGAGGAAAGACAGTTCGCGGATGCGCTTGGCGAGAATGTCGAAATGGAACACAACCTGGCCGACTCCGAAGATTTCCTCGTCGGCAAGGAAGTGCACTTCGGTGCCGCGGCCTTCGGTGTCGCCGATGATCTGCATCGGCGAAACTTCCACGCCGTTCTGGATTTCGACCGGACGGTCGAGCACCTTCCCCTGATGGAACGTCATTGCGTATTTCTTGCCGTCACGGCGCACGATCAGCTTCAGCCATTTCGACAGGCCGTTAACGCATGACACGCCGACGCCATGCAGGCCGCCCGACACCTTGTAGCTGTTCTGGTTGAACTTGCCGCCGGCGTGCAGCACGGTCATCACGATTTCGGCCGCGCTGCGCTTGGGCTCATGCTTGTCGTCGAACTTGATGCCGACCGGAATGCCGCGTCCGTTGTCGGAAATCGAGATGGAGTTGTCCGGGTGGATGATGACCTTGATGTCGTCGCACCAGCCCGCCAGCGCCTCGTCAATGGCGTTGTCAAGCACCTCGAACACCATGTGGTGCAGGCCGGTGCCGTCGGAGGTGTCGCCGATGTACATGCCGGGCCGCTTGCGCACGGCTTCCAGGCCTTCCAGCTGCTGGATGCTGTCTTCGTCGTAGCCGCCGTTCGTGTTTCCGGGCAGTGCGTCGTCGGGCTTCTTGCTCATGATCTGTTTCCCCCGCAATGGGGGTTTCCTATCGGTTGTTGCAGGGTGAAATCGGTCGCGAAACGAACCTAGATGCGCATCGGCATCACGACGTACTTGAAGCCGGGCTCGCCCTCGCTGGTCAGCAACATGCTGCTGTTGGCGTCGCCCAGCGACAGCGTGATTTCGTCGGTGTTGACCGCACCGAGGCCATCGAGCAGGTACGTCACGTTGAAGCCGACGTCGAGCGGATCGCCGTTGTAGCCGACCTCGATCTCGTCGGCCGCCTCTTCCTGCTCGTTGTTGTTGCACACGATGCCGAGCGTGTTCTCGCTCATCACCAGTCGCACGCCGCGGAATTTCTCGTTGGACAGAATGGCCGCACGTTGCAGGGCCTGCATCACGCTCTGGCGGTTGGCCTTGAGGTGGCGCGGCTGGTTGGCCGGAATGACGCGCTGGTAGTCGGGGAATTTGCCGTCGACCACCTTGGTCACCAGTTCGGTGCCGGGCAGGGTGATGGTGACCTGGTTGGCACCGATGCGCAGTTCGACCGGATCGTCCACGTCACCCAGCAGTTTGGACAGTTCGACCACGGTCTTGCGCGGGATGATGACCTCGCGCGCGTCCGCCTCGGTTTCGAGCTGGGTCTCGGCGTAGCTCAGGCGGTGGCCGTCGGTGGCCACCACGCGGAGCTGTTTGCCGTCCAGCACCAGCAGCATGCCGTTGAGGTAGTAGCGGATATCCTGGCTCGCCATGGCGAACTGCACCAATTGAAGCAAACGCTTCAGCGTTTTTTGCGGAAGGCGGATCGCCTCACCCAGGCCTGCGCCGGTTTCGACCCGCGGGAAATCTGCAGCGGGCAGGGTTTGAAGCGTGAAGCGCGATTTGCCAGCGCTGACGACTACCTGGCTGTCCTTGGAGTCGAGCTTGAGCTTGGCGGAATCAGGCAGGGCTCGCACGATGTCGAACAGCTTGCGGGCCGCGATGGTGATGGCGAAATCATCACCTGCCGGCACGTCCAGCTGCGTACTCACCTGCAATTCCAGATCGGTTGCAAGCAGGGTTAGCTTGCCGCCTTTTTTCTCCAGCAGGAGATTGGACAGGATGGGCAGGGTATGACGGCGTTCGACCACGCCCACGACAGCGGTGAGGGAAGCCAGCAGTGCGTTGCGTTCGCTTTGTACTAATAGCATTTATATATTCCTGAGAATCATAATAAAGGCGGCCTGAAACTGGGGGTAAGCCTTTTTATCTAATTTAAACAGAGGCTTGTCGACTGTTTTGGGTTGTGGATAAAAGCGGGGAAACACGGGAGGGGTGGGGATGGATTTCCCGCTCCGGGCGCAAGGCTCGCTTTATCCACATTTCATCCTCAGCCTGTCAGGCTTTGTAACAACACCAGATAATCCCGCCCGATGTCGGCCTCGGTCTCGCGCAACTCGGCTACTTTACGACAGGCATGGATCACGGTTGTGTGGTCGCGCCCGCCGAAGGATTCGCCGATTTCCGGCAGGCTCTGGTTGGTGAGTTCCTTGGCCAGGGCCATGGCGATCTGGCGGGGACGCGCCAGGTTGCGCGTGCGTTTCTTGGAAAACATGTCGGCGACCTTGATCTTGTAGAAGTCGGCGACGGTTTTCTGGATGTTCTCGATCGAGACGATGCGTGAGGTCGAGGCGATGAGGTCGCGCAGCGCCTCCTTCACCAGTTCGAGCGAGATCGGCTTTTCATGGAAGCGCGAAAATGCGATCACCCGTTTCAACGCGCCTTCGAGCTCACGTACGTTGGAACGCACCTGCTTGGCGATGAAGAAGGCGACGTTCTCGTCGAGCTTGATGTTTTCAGCCTGTGCCTTGGCCAGCAGGATCGCCACCCGCATTTCCAGTTCGGGCGGCTCGACGGCCACCGTCAGTCCCCACGCAAAGCGCGATTTCAGACGGTCGTCGAGGCCGCTGATTTCCTTGGGAAAGGTATCGCAGGTGATGACGATCTGTTTCTTGTTTTCGATCAACGAGTTGAACACGTAGAAGAATTCTTCCTGCGTGCGGTCCTTCTTGGCTAGGAACTGGATGTCGTCGATCAGCAGCAAGTCCAGCGACATGTAGCGTCGCTTGAGGTCGTCGAACTGCTTGTTCAGATAGGCCTTGACCACGTCGTCGACGTAGTCGTTGGCGTGGATGTAGCTGATCCGCGCGTCGGGATTGGCCTGGCGCACGGTGTTGCCGATGGCCTGGAGCAGGTGGGTCTTGCCCAGTCCTACGCCGCCGTAGACGAACAGCGGATTGTAGGCTACGCCGGGGTTATCGGCGATCTGCAGTGCCGCCGCGCGCGCCAGTTGGTTGGCGCGGCCGGAGACGAAATTGTCGAAGGTGAATCCGGGGTTGATGCGCATCCCCATCTGGGCCGGTGCGGCGGTGCTGGCCGGAGCGGTCGCGGGCGTCGCGGTGGCGGCGGGTGCTGCATGCGTCCGCGGGGCGCTGGCTTTCTTGCCCAGCGCATAGGTAATGGTGACAGGGCGCGCATAGAATTCCTGCGCCCAACCATCGATGTGTTCGGCGAATTTCTCGCGTACCCAGTCCATTACGAAATGGTTGGGCGCCAGGATGCGCACCTCGCCGCCGGTATCGTCGAACACCAGGGGTTTGATCCATGTGCTGAACTGCTGCTGGGTCAGATTGGCGCGAAAGCGCTCTTGGCAAAGGTCCCAGAAGGAATCCATAGTCGAGGGGAGAGGGGCGGTAAGCTGCATGGGATTCAAACGCGAATCTTACTCCCCTTCGACGAGGTTATCCACAGGCACGGTGCCCCGCGGTTGTGGTTGCGCCTCGGTACAAACTTGACAGCCCCCCGGCTGGGCGGGTCTAATACGCGGTTTTTCAACAGATTTTTTGTGTCTGACTCGCCCGCTGTTCGCGGGATGGGCCGGCGCCAGCCAGAAAGGATATGCCATGAAACGCACTTACCAGCCTTCCACCGTCCGCCGCAAGCGCACCCACGGGTTTCGCGCCCGCATGAAAACCAAGGCGGGCCGTGCCGTGATCAATGCACGTCGCGCCAAGGGCCGCGCGCGTCTGGCTGTCTAATCAGCGCGCACCCCAATCCAGCGGCAGGCGTGTGCCTCCGCGAAGCGCGTCTGGTCGACAAGACCGATTTCGATCGGGTATTTGCCGAGAACCAGCGCGCTCGAACGGATTATCTGATGGTGATGGCACGGCCCAATCAGGTGGGGTATCCGCGCCTGGGCATGGTCGTTCCCAAGCGTGTGCTTGCGCGCGCGGTGGATCGCAATCGCGTCAAGCGATGTGTGCGTGAAAGCTTTCGACAGGCCCTGCCGGAACTGCCCGCGTGTGATTTTGTCGTTCGTCTCATTGCCAAGCCGGTTCCAGGCGATGAGGCACGCGATTTGTTGCGTACCTTCATGCGTGCAGGTCATCGAGCCATGGCAAAATGGCCCGCCGGCGTGTCAGGCGGATCCCCGAATGCCACACCGGAACCCCACCCCAACTCATAGCGTCCCGTTCCATGGATAACCAGCGGCTGATTCTTTTCATCGTGTTTTCCTTCTCGCTGCTATTGCTGTGGGAAGCCTGGCAGGACAAGCATGCGCTGCCTCCATCCGCAGTCACGGCGCAGAGTGCCCCAACCGCAAGCACGAGCGCGCCGCCTTCGCCCAGCCAGGCGCTGAACGCGCCCGCCGGTGCGCCGGCTCAGGCCGCGCTTGTGAAGGGTGCACGAGCCGTGGTGGAAACCGATGTGATGCGCGCCACGATCGACGCCAATGGCGGCGACCTTCGTCAACTCGAGTTGCTGTCGTATCGCGAGACGCAAGAGCGGAACCACGTTTTTACGCTGTTTGAAGACGATTCTGCCCAGCCCTATCTCGCGCAGAGCGGTCTGCTCGGCAAGGACCTGCCGACGCACCGCAGTACCTATGAACTGAATCCCGGGACCTATCGCCTGCCCGCGGGTGCGTCGCAGGTCGAAGTCCCGCTGGTGTGGCGTGATCCTGCCACCGGGGTGCGCGTCGAGAAGACCTATGTGTTCAAGCGCGGCAGCTACGAGATCGCCGTCCGAACGCGGGTCATCAACAATGGCGCCCAGCCCATCGATCTGACGCCGTACTACCAGCTCACGCGCCATGCGGGGGCGCCGCGCGGATCGTCGTTCTTCCTGCATACCTTTACCGGCCCCGCGTTTTACACCGACGCCAAGAAATTCCAGAAAGTCACCTTCAAGCACATCGAGGAAGGCAAGGCCGATTACGAGAAAACGGCTGACAACGGATGGGTGGGCATGGTGCAGCATCACTTCGTGTCGGCCTGGTTGCCCGAAGGCAACGTCAAGCGCGAGTATTACGCACGGGCGCTGGGGGACGGCCTCTATTCCGCCGGCGTCATTCTGGCCGAGGGCACGCTGGCACCAGGCCAGCAGAAAGTCTTCACGGTCCCCCTATATGCGGGACCGCAGAAGCAGAAACTGCTGGAAGCCACCGCGCCCGGTCTCGACCTCGCGCGCGATTACGGCTGGCTCACGCCGCTGGCCTTCCCCATCTACTGGGCGCTCGCCAAGATCGAGGGCGTCGTCGGCAACTGGGGCTGGGCCATCATCATCCTGACCATCCTGCTCAAGCTGGCGCTGTTCCCGCTGTCCGCGGCGGGGTACAAGTCGATGGCCAAGATGAAGAAACTGACCCCGCGCCTGCAGCAGCTCAAGGAAACCTACGGCGATGACCGCGCCAAGCTGCATCAGGCGATGGCAGAACTGTACAAGACCGAGAAGATCAACCCGCTCGGCGGCTGCCTGCCGATCCTGATCCAGATTCCGGTATTCATCGCGCTCTACTGGGTGCTGCTCGCGGCGGTCGAAATGCGCGGCGCGCCGTGGCTGGGCTGGATCGCCGACCTGACCGCGCCGGATCCCTGGTTCATCCTGCCGGTCATCATGGGCATCACCTCGATCCTGCAGGTCAAGCTCAATCCGCAGCCGATGGATCCGATGCAGGCGAAGATCATGACGATCATGCCGGTGGCGTTTACCGTCATGTTCGTGTTTTTCCCGGCCGGCCTCGTGCTGTACTGGATCGTCAACAACATCCTGTCGATTGCGCAACAGTGGGTGATCAACAAGCAGGTTCAGGACGGTGGCAAGCTCGCCTCCGGCAAGGCCTGATCTGATTGCAGCCATCGCCACCGCGCCCGGCCGCGGTGGGGTGGGGGTAGTGCGGGTATCGGGGACGGACATTGCTCCCCTTGCCCGGGCGATGCTTGGGCGCGTACCCGCGCCGCGCCACGCCACGTTCTGCCGTTTTTTCGACGATGATGGCCAGGCGATCGACGAGGGCATCGCGCTTCATTTTGCTGCGCCGCATTCGTTTACCGGCGAAGACGTGCTGGAACTCCAAGGGCACGGCGGCCCGGTCGTGCTCAATCTGCTTCTCCAACGCTGTCTCGAACTTGGCGCGCGCCTGGCCGAGCCGGGGGAGTTTTCGCGCCGCGCGTTCCTCAACGGCAAGCTCGACCTGGCACAGGCCGAGGCAGTGGCCGACCTGATCGACGCCGCGTCCAGCGAGGCGGCACGCTCGGCGGTGCGCTCGCTGGCAGGCGCATTCTCGGCGCGGATCGCCGAACTGGTCGAAGCGCTGACCCGCCTGCGCATGCTGGTCGAGGCGACGCTCGACTTCCCCGAAGAAGAAATCGATTTTCTCAAGCAGGCCGATGTCTTCGGTCGCCTCGATGCGCTCGACGCCCGCCTCGCCGCGGTGCGTTCGCAGGCGAAGCAGGGCGCGCTCTTGCGCGAAGGCCTGACGGTGGTGCTGATCGGCCAGCCGAACGTGGGCAAGTCGAGCCTGCTGAACCAGTTGGCCGGGTTCGAGGCGGCGATCGTCACCGAAATCGCCGGCACCACCCGTGACACGGTGCGCGAGGCGATCCAGATCCAGGGCGTGCCGCTGCACATCATCGATACCGCCGGCTTGCGCGAGACCGAGGATGAAGTGGAAAGATTCGGCATCGCACGCACCTGGGCGGCGGTGGGCAAGGCCGACGTGGCGCTGCTGCTGGTGGACGCCGCCCGCGGCCTGAGCGAACGCGAAGCGGCGATTCTGGCGCGCCTGCCCGAACTGACGCGGCTGACCATCCACAACAAGATCGATGTCACCGGCGAGGCGCCGCGCGCGGCGGGCAACGAAGTGTGGCTCTCCGCCAAAACCGGCGCCGGCATGGATTTGCTGCGTGACAAGCTGCTCGAATCGGCCGGCTGGCAGGCGGCAGGCGAAGGCACATTCATGGCGCGCGCGCGCCACCTGGATGCGCTTGCGCGAAGCGCAGCGCATCTTGCTGCGGCGCGTGAGACGGCGTCGCAACTCGAACTGTTTGCCGAAGAACTGCGGCTGGCGCAGGCCGCGCTGTCCGAAATCACCGGGGAGTTCTCCGCGGATGATCTGCTGGGGGAAATCTTCAGCTCGTTCTGCATTGGCAAGTAAGGTCTTGGCCGAGCTTTTGCCCAGGCGCGCCAGCGCTTATGCTTGCCAGGAATTTCTTTTTTCAGGATAGGCCAGTCATGCTGACGTGGCGCGGCATCGCCGACGAACTCAAGACCCATCGCCCCCGCCTGCTGCAGGCCAACTTCATTGCCTTGCTGGCGGTGGCGGCCGCGGTGCCGGTCCCCCTGCTGCTGCCGCTGATGGTGGACGAGGTGCTGCTGCACCACCCCGGGGTGTTCGTGGACAGGATCGGTGCGGCATTTCCTCCGCCATGGCACGGGCCGGTGCTGTTCATCGGCGTCGCGCTATTGCTGACGGTCGCGCTGAGACTGACGGCGATTCTGCTCAACGTATGGCAGGGACGAAGTTTCTCGCTGCTGGCCAAGGACGTGGTGTACCGTATCCGGCTGCGCATGCTCGCCCGGCTGTCGCGGATCGCGCTGTCTGAATTCGAGACGGTGGGCGCTGGCCGGATCACCTCGCACTTCGTGACCGATCTCAACGCTATCGACAGCTTCCTCGGTGCGTCGATTTCGGGTTTCGTGGTGTCGGTGCTGACACTGGTCGGGGTTGCCGGGGTGCTGTTCTGGATGAACTGGCAACTGGCACTGTTCATCCTGCTCCTGAACCCCATCGTGATCCTGTTTTCGACCCGGCTCGGCAAGCGGGTGAAGGACCTGAAAAAGTTCGAGAACCGTGCCTTCGAGGTGTTCCAGGAGGCCCTGTCCGAAACCCTCGACGCATTGACCCAGATCCGGGCGATGAACCGCGAAAAGCATTACCTGACGCGGGTGACGGAAAAGGCTGCCGATATTCGCCTGCACGCCGCCGCGTTTGCCTGGAAGTCGGACGCGATGAGCCGGATCTCCTTCTTCGTGTTTCTCGCCGGCTTCGATGCCTTCCGCGCCGGCGCGATGCTGATGGTGGTGTTTTCCGATCTGTCCATTGGCGAGATGCTGGCGGTGTTCGGCTACCTGTGGTTCATGATGACGCCGGTGCAGGAACTGGTGAACATGCAGTATTCGTGGTTCGCCGCGAATGCCGCGCTGGGGCGTATCAATGCCTTGCTCGGCCTGCGCGACGAGCCGCAACACCGGGCGCTGCGCGATCCGTTCGCGGGCCGGCCGACGGTCGGCATCGCCCTCGACCACGTAAGCTTCGCCTACGCGGACGGCGAAACGGTCCTGGATGACGTCAGCCTTCGGGTCGAGGCGGGCGAAAAGGTGGCGCTGGTCGGCGCGTCCGGCGGCGGCAAGTCGACGCTGGTGCAGGCGCTGCTCGGTCTGTACCCGGTTAAATCCGGGCAAATTGTTTACGGCGGCGTGCCGGTGACCGAGACCGGCTGGGAAACGGTGCGCGAGCATGTCGGCGTGGTGCTGCAGCACCCGGTGCTGTTCAACGACAGCGTGCGCGCCAACCTCACCCTGGGGCGCGACGCCGACGATGCCGCGCTGTGGCAGGCGCTGGAGATCGCCCAGTTGAAGGACTACATTGCCGGTCTGCCGCACGGGCTGGACACCGTGGTCGGGCGCCAGGGCGTCCGCATGTCGGGCGGCCAGCGCCAGCGATTGGCCATCGCGCGGATGATCGTCGCCAACGCCAGCATCGTCATCCTCGACGAGGCCACGTCGGCCCTCGACAGCGACACCGAGCGCCATCTGCACCACGCGCTGGGTGCGTTCCTTGCCGGCCGCACCACGCTCATCATCGCCCATCGCCTGAGCGCGGTGAAACAGGCCGATCGCATCCTCGTGTTCGAGAACGGCCGCGTGGTGGAGGAGGGCGGCCACGACGAGTTGATCGAGAAGGGTGGGCTGTACCACCAGCTCTATCACCACGCATAAAAAACATTCGGGAAAATCAGCGTTCTCTGATACACTGCATGGAGTTGTGCATACAGCAGTGGGCAGGTCAGGTTCTGAACCGCCGTGCCTCGGGACTGTTCTCACAGCCCCATCGTCTTCGACCTCTCTTTTGTGCCGCCGGTTATTTCACCTGGCAGTGACAAGTCTTGTGGTTGGCGCCGATGTGATCGACGCGACCCGTTGGGCGTTTTCAAACGCCGCTGATATCCGGTTCGTATTTTATGACCTGTCTGGTTCTGAACCGGGCGCAGGTTTGTTTTGCGCGTTTGAGCGCACTGAAAAAAGGTTTGCCATGAGCTTTTCCGAACTGGGGCTTGATCCCCTCATCCTTAAATCCGTTCTGGCCGCAGGCTATGAAAACGCTACCCCCGTCCAGATGCAGGCGATCCCCGCCGCGCTGAGCGGACGCGACCTGCTGGTGTCCTCGCATACCGGCAGCGGCAAGACGGCGGCCTTCCTGCTGCCGTCGATCCAGCGCATGCTGGCCGAGCCGACCGTCAAGAGCATGGGCCCGCGTGTGCTGGTGCTGACCCCGACGCGCGAACTCGCCCTGCAGGTCGAAAAGGCCGCCATGACCTATGGCAAGGACATGCGCCGTTTCCGCACTGCCTGTCTGGTCGGCGGCGCGCCGTATGGCCTGCAGTTGAAGCGTTTGAGCCAGCCGGTGGATGTCGTGGTGGCCACGCCGGGCCGCTTGATCGATCACCTGGAGCGCGGCAAGATCGACTTCTCGCGCCTGGAAGTGCTGGTGCTGGACGAAGCCGACCGCATGCTGGACATGGGCTTTGTCGACGACATCAAGGCCATCGCCGCGCGCTGCCCGGCCGAACGGCAGACGCTGCTGTTCTCGGCTACGCTCGACGGCGTGGTGGGCAATCTGGCGCGCGAACTCACCCGTGACGCGCAGCGCATCGAGATCGAAGCGGTGCCGCACAAGGAATCGAAGATCGAGCAGCGCCTGCTGTTTGCCGACAACATGGATCACAAGAACCGCCTGCTCGACGCACTGCTGCGCGACGTGGAAATGGTGCAGGCGATCGTGTTCGCCTCGACCAAGCGCAGCACCGAGGAAATCTCGGACCTGCTGGCCGACAGCGGCTTTGCGTCCGACGCGCTGCATGGCGACATGCAGCAGGGCCAGCGCAACCGCGCGCTGCAGCGCCTGCGCGAAGGCCGCACCCGCGTGCTGGTGGCCACCGACGTCGCCGCGCGCGGCATCGACGTGGCGAGCATCAGCCACGTCATCAACTTCGACCTGCCGCGCCAGGCCGAGGACTACGTCCACCGCATCGGCCGCACCGGCCGCGCCGGACGCACCGGCATCGCGGTGAGCTTTGCCGGCATGCGCGAAGGCGGGCTGGTGAAGAACATCGAGCGCTACACCGGCAACCGCATTGAGGTGCACACCCTGCCGGGGCTGGAGCCGACCCAGAAACCGTCCTCCGGCCGCCCCGCGTCGTCGGGTCGTCCACGCAGCAACGGCGGTCCGCGTGGCGGCTTTGGCGAAAAGCGCACTTTCGGTGATCGCAGCGAACCGCGCAGCTATGGCGACCGTCCGCCGCGCGGCGACAGCCGTGACAACCGCGACCGCGGCTACCGTGCCGACGCACGTCCCGGCGGAGACCGCCCTGCGCGCAGCGATGCACCGCGTGGCAACCGCTTCGAGCAGGCCGCGCGTGGACCGTCCGACGTGCCCCGCATGACCGGCGACCGCCAACCGCGCAACGATTCGTATCGCGGTGCGCCTGCAGTGTCTGCACCGAGGGCCGAAGTCAACGGCAACAGCATTGAATACTGGGAAAAGCGCGAGCGCGAGGCCAAGGCCAAAGCGGCGGCCACCCGCAGCTACGGCAATCGTGCGCCCGGCGCGCGGGCAGCCCAGCCGCGGGGCGCTGACAGCCGCGGCGGCACCAGTCGCGTCGGCGTGCGGGGTCGCTTCAAGGACTGATTCCGCCATCACCCGCAATGCAGAAGGGGGCCCTCGGGCCCCTTTTTGTTGTCACCTGCTTGCGGAATGACGGCTCAGGGTCATCGGCGTCCCACTGGCGAGGTGTCGGTCAGGAGGCCGAAGAGCGATCGGGCTGTGCCAGGTCGGCGAGACGGTTGAAGTGGCAGACCTGGTTCCTGCCGTGGTGCTTGGCGGCATAGAGCGCCTGGTCAGCCTGGTCCAGCAGTTCCGCGAGGACATGCGCGGGCTCGTGTTTCTGGGTTTGCGGCGCGAGCGTGGCGATGCCGATGCTGGCTGTGACGCGGGCTTTCATGTTTTCGATGGCGGCAACGGCTGCGCGCAGACGTTCAGCCGCCACCAGGCTTTCCGCTTCGCTCAGCCCGTACGCGGCGACGACGAATTCCTCGCCGCCATGGCGAGCCACGATGTCGTTGTCCCGGGCCGCCGCCTTGAGTGTCGACGCGACCGCTCGAAGTACGCGATCGCCTTCGGGGTGGCCGAAGCGGTCGTTGATCTGCTTGAAATGATCCAGGTCGATCATCAGCAGGGTCGCATTTTCCCGCCGGCGATGCGCGGTCTTGAGCATCTGTCCCGCATGCTCGTAGAACGCGCGCCAGTTGTACAGACCGGTCAGGCCATCGTGGTGAGCGAGCAGTTCCAGTTCCGCATGCAGCCGCCGGAGCTCAGCGGTTTGTTGCTCGAGCTCGTCCTGGGCGGCCTTGCGCTCGGTGATGTCGCGCACGACGCAGAGAATGAAAGGCGTCCCGTCGAGAATCATCGGACTCAGCATGATGTCGACTGGAAATTCGCTCGCGTCCTTGCGCCGGGCAAAGAGTTCGGAGGCCCCGCCCATCGGCCGGCTATGCGTTTCGCTCAGGAAGCGGGCGCGAAGACCGGCATGGTGTGCAGCGAAGCGGGCCGGGACCAGCATCTCGACAGGCTGGTCGATCAGTTCGCTGCGGTCGTACCCGAACAGGTTTTCCGCCTGCGCATTCGCCAGGACCATCCGTCCCGCCTGATCGATGACAAACAGGGCATCCGGCGTGGATTCAAAAATGCGTTGGTAGATTTCCATCGGGGTTAGGCGGGTTTTTCAGGCCCTAAAGGGTGTTGGCTCATGGCGATACATGGCGAGTTTCCCCGGCGGCAAAGGCGCGCTTGCGGCCGCCCGAGGAAATGTAGTCGAATCCCGCACGATCAGCGCGGCGTCGGCGACGCCCGGGCCGCGCAGGAAGACTGCACCCGGGCCGACGGTGTCGTCGAACCCGTTCTTCTCGTATGCCCAGGCGGCCTGTTCGTCGCGGCCATAAATGAACACCGGCTGCGCGACGGGGTCATACAGGCCGATATGCGCATCGAGCGTATCCGAGATCGGCAGGCGTCAGCGGCGGGGTCGGCAGCCGTTGGAACAGCCCGGCATCGTGCGCCAGACGGGTGGCCGACGCTGTCAGGTTGCTGCGCGCGGTCGCCTCCCATCCGGCCATGTGGGTAGCTACCCCGCCGGCCGACAGTTCGAACACGGATACCTGGGACGGCAGCCGCACGATGGCTTTGGGACGGGCAGCGAGATTTTGCGTCGGGGCCGGATTGACCGCGCTCATGGCGGCAACCACCGGCGTTGCCATTACACTAGCTGCCACCAGCAACATTGCACCGATTATTCGCAGCATCATGCAAAACTCCGACAAGGGACTTCACCCTATGGGAAAGTACGGAAGGGGTCAATCGCACGTTCATCTCGCCTGGCGCTGGGTGAGCGAACGCGGGTTGCGCGTGGCGACGGGCGACGCGACGCTGGCGTACTATGCATCGTTGATTGCGATGGCGTTGCCGGACGTTGAAGACATTATCGCGGGAGATGACAGCCTGTTGGTGATCTTGCGCCAGGGCGCCCGAGTGCCGCCCGAGCTACGGTCCGCGCTGACGGAGCCGCTGGCGGATCGGGTAAGGCGGCCGAACGGAAAGCGCCACGAAATCGAGGTTGAGTATGGGGGGGTGGCCGGCCCCGATTTGCCTGCACTGGCAAAGCGGGCGGGGCTGAGCGTGGCGGCCTACGTCGATCTTCACGCGGCGACGGCGTATACGGTGGCGTTTCTGGGGTTCCAGCCGGGGTTCCCCTATCTGCGGGGGCTGCCGCCGGCTTTGCAGACATCGCGGCGGGCGTCGCCGCGTCAACGGGTCGCGCCCGGCAGTGTGGCGATTGGCGGGTGCTACACGGGGATTTACCCGGCTGGCGGCCCGGGCGGCTGGCACATCATCGGGCGGACGGGTGCGGCACTGTTCGACCCGCAACGCGATGTGCCGGCATTGCTGATGCCGGGCGACCAAGTGCGCTTCGTTCCGGCATGATCGAGGTCTTGCGGGCCGGTCTGTGCGACCTGGTGATGGATTTGGGGCGGCCGGGCCGCGGCACGCTCGGCGTGCCTGCTGGCGGCGCGGCCGACCCCCCTGCGCTGGCTGCCGCCAACCGCCTGGTGGGCAACGACGCAGCGGCAGCGGGACTGGAGATCACCCTGGCGGGGCCACGTCTGCTGTTCCCGCTGGGCGGCGTCGCGGCGCTGACCGGCGCACGCTTTGCGGCCAGCCGCAGCAGCGGGGCTCCGGTCGCGTGGAACGAAACCCTGGTGCTGGCAGTGGGCGAGGTCCTCACCCTCGAGGGCGTCGAGACGGGCTGCCGCTGCTGGCTGGCAGTGCGCGGCGGGCTGGCGGTACCGCAGGTCATGGGGAGCCGCAGCACCTTCCTGCCATCGGCGTTCGGCGGGCAGGGCGGACGGTCCTTGCGGACCGGAGATGTCCTGCACTGCGGGGCGGCGGCGAGTGAAGTGAGGCTGCTGCGCGCATTCCCTCCGCTCCGCGGAGAGGGGGGGTGCTTGCGGGTGGTGGCGGGGCCCCAGGCCAGCCAGTTTGACGATGCCGGCCTGACGGCTTTTTTCGGCAGCCCCTATCGGGTCGAGGCGGCGTCGGACCGCCGCGGCCTGCGATTGGCCGGTGCGCCGGCAAGCCATCACCGGGCCGAGCTGACGTCGCAGGGCGTGCTGGCCGGCGCAGTCCAGGTCCCTCCCGACGCCCAGCCGATCATTCTGGGATGGGATGGGCCCGTGACGGGCGGTTATCCGGTCATCGCCGGGGTGATCGCCGCGGATGTCCCGCGGCTGGCGCAACTGAAGCCCGGCGATGCGATCCGGTTTGTGACCATTGAAGTCGAGGCCGCGCGTGCCCAGGCGGCTGTGCCGTGGACGATCGAGGAACTGGGATGATCGAGCTGAATGCGGATATCGGCGAGGGCTGCAATGACGCCGTACTCATGCCCTATCTGGCACGGGTGTCGATCGCCTGCGGCGGTCACGCGGGTGATGCCGCGAGCATGGCGGCGGCCTTGCGGCTGGCGGCCGAGCATGGCGTGGCGGTGGGCGCGCACCCGAGCTACCCTGATCGGGCCGGGTTTGGCCGCCGTCCGCTGGCAGCATCCGCGGAAGAGATTGCGGCCTGGGTCACGCGGCAGACCGAGGTGTTGGCAGAGCAGGCCATGCGGCTGGGGCTGCGCCTGGCGCACGTGAAGCCGCACGGTGCCCTTTACAACGTCGCCGCTCGGGACCAGGACGTGGCGCAGGCTATTGCCCTGGCGGTGGCGGCGCTCGACCCCGCTTTGGTGCTGGTCGGGCTGTCCGGGTCGCAGCTGGCCGTAGCCGGCGAGGCTGCCGGGCTGGCGGTGCTGAACGAGGCGTTTGCCGACCGCCGCTACCATGCCAACGGCCAGCTTGTTTCACGTGAAACCCCGGGCGCACTGGTGATCGACCCTGACATGGCGGCATGGCAGGCGCGCGCGCTCGCCAAAGGTGAACCCGTTGCCACGCTGGACGGTGCGGCGCTTCGGGTGCGGGCGGAGACGATTTGCCTGCACAGTGACACCCCCAACGCATTAAATATTGCCCGAGCCGTCCACGCGGCGCTGAATCGCGGATAATTCCGCGCTCACCGCTCACCGCTCACCGCTCACCGC
>JAJXTE010000017.1:17895-28140 GCA_021784115.1 Pseudomonadota bacterium
GGTGCGGGCGGAGACGATTTGCCTGCACAGTGACACCCCCAACGCATTAAATATTGCCCGAGCCGTCCACGCGGCGCTGAATCGCGGATAATTCCGCGCTCACCGCTCACCGCTCACCGCTCACCGCTCACCGCTCACCGCTCACCGCTCACCGCTCACCGCTCACCGCCATGCCCCTGCTTACCCTGGATCGACTCGAACTGGCCTACGGCCACTGGCCGCTGCTCGACGGCGCATCCCTGGTGGTCGAGACGGGCGAGCGGATCGGCCTGATCGGACGCAACGGCACGGGCAAGTCGAGTCTCTTGAAGATCATCGCCGGCGAGATCCAGCCCGACGCGGGCGAGGTGTGGCGTGCACCGGGACTCAAGCTGGCCTACGTCCCGCAGGAGCCGCAGTTCCAGCCAGGCCACAGCGTGTTCGAGGCGGTTGCGGAGGGCATCGGCGCGGCGCAGGCGCTGCTGGCTGAATACCATGCGGTGGCGCATGCGATGGCCGAAGGCGACGAGACGGTGTACGCCGACTTCGAGCGGCTGTCCCACGAACTGGAAGCGGCCGATGCCTGGCGGCTCAACAGCCGGGTGGAAGAAACCCTGCAGCGCCTGAGCCTGGATGCCGACGCGGCGGTCGAGACCCTGTCCGGCGGCCTGAAAAAACGCGTGGCGCTGGCGCGTGCGCTGGTCACCGACCCTGAGCTGCTGCTGCTGGACGAGCCAACCAACCACCTGGATTTTTCCGCGATCGAATGGCTGGAAATCCTGCTCAACGACTATCGCGGCGCGCTGCTGTTCATTACCCACGACCGGCGCTTCCTGGACAACGTCGCCAATCGAATCGTCGAGCTCGATCGCGGCCAGTTGCGCGAATATCAGGGCAATTTCAGCGCATATCAGCTCAAGAAGGCCGAACAACTGGAGGTCGAAGCGGTGCACAACCGCAAGTTCGACAAGTTCTGGAAGCAGGAGGAGGCCTGGATCCGCAAGGGGGTCGAAGCGCGGCGCACCCGCAACGAGGGACGCGTGAGGCGGCTGGAGGCGCTGCGCCGCACCCGCGAGGCGCGCGTCGCCCATGCCGGGCAGGTCGGGTTCCAGCTCGACGCCGGCGAGCGCTCGGGTAAGGTGGTTGCAGAGCTGGATCACGTCACTTACGGCTACGACAACCGCGTGCTCATCCGCGATTTCTCCACCACCATCCTGCGCGGCGACAAGCTCGGCCTGCTGGGCCCCAACGGCGCCGGCAAGACCACGCTGATCCGGCTGATTCTGGGCGAGATCAAACCTCAGTCCGGCTGGATCAAGCAGGGCACCAAGCTTGAAGTGGCCTACTTCGACCAGTTCCGCAACCAGCTGAACGACGAGGCGACGCTGATCGACACGATTTCGCCCGGCTCCGACTACGTCGAAATCGGCGGCCAGAAAAAGCACGTCATCAGCTATCTGGAAGACTTCCTGTTCCCGGCCGAGCGGGCGCGCGCCAAGGTGTCGGCGCTGTCCGGCGGCGAGCGCAATCGATTGTTGCTGGCGCGCCTGTTCGCCCGCCCCGCCAACCTGCTGGTGCTGGACGAGCCCACCAACGATCTCGACATCGACACCCTGGAGCTGCTCGAGCAATTGCTGCAGGACTACGGCGGCACGGTGCTCATCGTTTCGCACGACCGCGCATTTCTGGACAACGTCGTCACCCAGTCAATCGTGTTCGAGGGCGAGGGCAAGCTGACCGAGATCGTCGGCGGCTATGCCGACTGGCAGGCGTGGAAGCAACAGCAACGCGCGCCCGAGTCCGCGCGGGCGGCCCCCACGGCTGCGGCCCAGCCTGCGCCAGCGAAGCCCGCGCCCAAGAGCAAGCTCAGCTACAAGGAGGCGCGCGAGCTCGACGCCCTGCCGACGCAGATTGCGGCGCTGGAGGCCGAGCAGGCGCAGATCGCCGAACGGCTGGCCGACCCCGCGCTGTACCAGTCCGCTCCCCAAGAGGCCACGGCCCTGCATGCCCGCAGCGAGGCCATCGACGCCGAGTTGCTCGACACGCTGGCGCGCTGGGAGGCGCTGGAGGCCAAGGCCGCCGCGGGCTGAAAGGCCTTTTTTCGGGGCACGGGTCTGCGGCCAGTGTTTCACGTGGCCATGTTTCACGTGAAACGAACGCCGGCAACGGGTAGAATGGCGCCCATCATGAAATTCCCCGAATCCTTCGATGTCATCGTTGTCGGTGGCGGCCATGCCGGCACCGAGGCCGCGCTGGCAGCCGCGCGCATGGGCGTGAAGACGCTCTTGCTGACACACAACATCGAGACGCTGGGCGCGATGTCGTGCAACCCGTCGATCGGCGGCATCGGCAAGGGGCACCTGGTCAAGGAGGTCGACGCGCTCGGCGGCGCGATGGCGCTCGCCACCGACGAGGCGGGGATCCAGTTCCGCACGTTGAATTCCTCCAAGGGACCGGCGGTGCGCGCAACCCGGGCGCAGGCGGACCGGGTGCTGTACAAGGCGGCGATCCGCCAGCGCCTGGAAAACCAGCCCAATCTCACGATCTTCCAGCAGGCGGTCGACGACCTGCTGCTCGAGGGCGATCGCGTCGTCGGCGTGAAAACCCAGCTCGGCATCGTGTTCAGCGGCCGCGCCGTGGTGCTGACCGCCGGCACCTTCCTCGCGGGCCTGGTTCACGTCGGCTTGGAGAACTTCCAGGCCGGACGCATGGGCGACCCGCCCGCGGTGTCGCTCGCGGCGCGCCTGCGCGAGCTCAAGCTCCCCGCCGGGCGGTTGAAGACGGGCACCCCGCCGCGCATCGACGGTCGCACCATCGACTACAGCCAGACCCAGGTGCAACCGGGCGACGACCCGGCGCCGGTGGTTTCTTTCATAGGTAACGTGGCGATGCATCCTGCGCAGCGCCCGTGCTGGATCACCCACACCACGGCGGAAACGCACGAAATCATCCGCGGCGGCCTCGACCGCTCACCGATGTACACGGGCGTCATCGAAGGGGTGGGGCCGCGCTACTGCCCGTCGATCGAGGACAAGATCACCCGCTTCGCCGACAAGGCCAGCCACCAGATCTTCCTCGAGCCCGAAGGCCTGACCACGCACGAAATCTATCCCAATGGCATCTCGACCTCGCTGCCGTTCGATGTGCAGCTCGCCATCGTGCGCTCGATCCCGGGGCTGGCGCACGCGCACATCCTGCGCCCCGGCTACGCCATCGAATACGACTACTACGACCCGCGCAACCTCAAGGCTTCGCTGGAGACCAAGTCGATCGCCGGGCTGTTTTTCGCCGGACAGATCAACGGCACCACCGGCTACGAAGAGGCTGCGGCGCAGGGGCTGTTGGCCGGTCTGAACGCGGGTTTGCGGGTGCGGGACAGGGACGCCTGGAGTCCGGGACGCCATGAGGCCTACCTCGGCGTGCTGGTCGACGACCTCATCACGCGCGGGGTGTCCGAGCCTTATCGCATGTTCACCAGCCGCGCCGAATATCGCCTGCAGTTGCGCGAGGACAACGCCGACATGCGGCTGACCGAAATCGGGCGTGCCATGGGCGTGGTCGACGATGCGCGCTGGGATGCCTTCAACCGCAAGCGCGATGCGGTTTCACGTGAAACCGAGCGGCTTAAGTCGATCTGGGTCAATCCAGCAATCCTGCCCGCCGAGGCGGCCACGCGCCTGATCGGTCAGCCGATTGAGCGTGAATACCGTCTGTTCGAACTGTTGCGCCGCCCCAATCTGAATTACGCACAGGTGCTTGCCTTGCCGGGCGGCGGAGACGGCGAGGCAGATCCGCGGGTGGCCGAGCAGGTTGAAATCGCAGCCAAATACCAGGGCTACATCGACCGCCAGAACGACGAAGTCGAGAAGCATCGCGAGCAGGAAAGCCTGCGTCTGCCCCCCGGCCTTGACTACAGCCTGCTAACCGGGTTGTCGATGGAAGTGCGTCAGCGCCTGCAGAAGGCGCGTCCCGAAACCCTGGGCCAGGCGGCGCGACTGCAAGGCATCACCCCGGCGGCGATCTCGGTGCTACTGGTCTACGCCAAGCGCGGGTTCAAACCGGACGAGCAAAAGAAAAGCGCATGACGCCACAGGATCAACTTGCGGCGGGGATCGCCGCCCTAGGGCTGGCATTGCCCGAAGGTGCCGAGGCGAAGCTCCTCGCGTATCTGGCACTGCTGGACAAATGGAACCGCGTGTACAACCTGACTGCGGTGCGTGATGCCGAGCGGATGGTCAGTCATCACCTGCTGGATTCGCTGGCGGCGGTGCCTTTTTTTCACGGCGGCCGTTCTGATTCTGTTCGTGTGCTCGATGTCGGAAGCGGCGGCGGCCTGCCCGGCATTCCGCTGGCGATCGCTCGGCCGGACCTGCAGGTGACGCTGATCGACAGCGTCGCCAAGAAAACCGCTTTCCTGTTGCAGGCGAAGGCCGAGCTCGGCCTGAAAAATCTGAATGTTGTCACCGGCCGGGTCGAGGCGTTCCGCCCCGAAAGCGGATTCGACATCGTCACCTCGCGTGCGTTTTCGGACATCAAGGAATTCGTCACCTTGACCCGCCATTTGCTCGGGCCGGGCGGGCGCTGGCTTGCGATGAAGGGCCTGTACCCGAATGAGGAAGTAGCCATGCTGCCGACCAGCGTGAAAGTGAGCGCTGACCATCAAATCGTCGTACCGGGTCTGGAAGCGACCCGCCATTTGATCGTTCTGGAGCCTGTTGAATGAGCCGAATCCTGGCAATTGCCAACCAGAAAGGTGGCGTCGGCAAGACGACGACGGCGGTGAACCTGGCCGCGAGTCTGGCCGAACTCGGGCAGCGCGTGCTGCTGGCCGACCTCGACCCGCAGGGCAACGCGACCATGGGTGCGGGCATCGAAAAGCGTACCGCGCTGCCGACCGTGTACCAGATCCTGCTCAATCAGGTGACGGTGCGCGACGCGCGGATGCGTTCTGAGCCCGGGCATTTCGACGTCATCCCGGCCAATCGCGAACTTGCCGGCGCGGAAATCGATCTGGTGAATCTGGAGCAGCGCGACCTGCGGCTGAAAGTGGCGCTGGCGCAGGTGGCCGACGACTACGATTTCATCCTGATGGACTGCCCGCCGACGCTGAACCTCCTCACCGTCAACGCCTTCGCCGCCGCGGAGGCGGTGCTGATCCCGATGCAGTGCGAGTACTACGCGCTGGAAGGATTGACCGATCTGGTCGCCACCATCAAGAAGGTCAAGCAGCGGCTCAATCCGGACATCCGGATCGAGGGGCTGCTGCGCGTGATGTTCGATCCGCGCAGCACGCTGGCGCAGCAGGTGTCGGAGCAGATTAAGCAGCATTTCGGCGACAAGGTCTACGATACCGTGATCCCGCGCAACGTCCGGCTCGCCGAGGCCCCCAGCCATGGCCTGCCGGTGCTCGCCTACGACCCCCAGTGCAAGGGCGCGAAAGCCTATATGGAACTGGCCGAGGAAACGCTCAGGCGTGCCGGCCTGACAGCAAGGGAGAAAACAGATGGCCAAGCTTAAGGGGCTCGGGCGCGGGCTCGACGCGCTGCTCGGCGGCGAGGACAATGCCGCGCCGCCGCAGGGCGATCTGCGCATGATGAAGGTGGTGCATCTGGCGCCGGGCAAATACCAGCCACGCACCCAGATGGATAGCGAGTCGCTGCAGGAACTGGCCGACTCGATCCGCGCACAGGGGCTGATGCAGCCGATCCTGGCGCGCGAGGTCGCGGGCGGCTACGAGATCATCGCCGGCGAGCGGCGCTGGCGCGCGGCGCAGTTGGCCGGCCTCACCGAAGTGCCGGTGCTGCTGCGTGACGTCCCCGACGATGCGGTGGCGGCGATGGCGCTGATCGAGAACATCCAGCGCGAAGACCTCAATGCCATCGACGAGGCGCATGGCCTGCAGCGCTTGATCCACGAATTCGGCATGACGCACGATGCCGTCGCGCAGGCCGTCGGCAAGTCGCGCGCCGCAGTGTCCAATCTGCTGCGCTTGCTGAACCTGTCGCATCCGGTGCAGGACATGCTTACCGCGGGACTGATCGAAATGGGCCACGCGCGTGCGCTGCTGCCTTTGCATGCGGGGGCGCAACGCGAACTGGCGCACGAAATCGAAACCAAGGGCCTGTCGGTGCGGGAAGTCGAACGTCGGGTGGCGCGGCTGAAGGACGTCCCGACCACACCGGCCAAACAGGCCGTTTCGCGCGATATCCTCCGGCTGGAAGAGGCGCTGTCGGACGCGCTCGGCATGACGGTCCACGTGCAGTCCGGCAGCAAGGGCGGCGGCAGGCTGACGCTGCACTTTGCCAGCACGGAAGAGCTACAGGGTCTGCTGCAGCGCCTGGGCATCCAACTGTAAGTATCGCACTGTGGCGCGCAGGGAATTATTGGCCATACAACATCACTACGTAGTGAAATTCATCATCAAGCAGCTTGATGATTGCATAGACCACGCTAATTCTTGTATCATAACCGGCTAATGTTTACCGGCACCCCAACGGGAACTTGGCGGGTGGCGCGGGCGCAGGCTTTGCTCGCGCCTGTGGCTGCGCTGCTTGGCGCTGCGATAGCGGGGGTCGGGGCGGGACTGGCGGCACTGTACGGTGTGCTGATTGCGCTGGCTGTGAGTGCGGTGCTGGTGTGGCGGGAGCGGCAGTCGATCGGCCACCCGGAATGGGATCAGCATCGATTGTTGAAGCTGTTCATTCGGGTCGGCATCGAGCGTTTGACCCTGCTGGTCGGCTTGCTTGTTTTGGGTCTCGGCGTGTTGAAGTTGGCGCCTCTGCCTGTGCTGCTGGGCCTGGTTCTGGCCCAGTTTGCCTGGCTGGCCGCCGTGACGGGTCGCAACGGCAAATAGCCGGTTTGTCTGGCTGCGTTTTTCAAGGTTGGTTTTGAATGGGGGTGCGCTGCGTGCCTATCCAAAACCCACTTATTGAATTTGATCACTATGGCTACGGAATACGCTTCCTCCGGCGAGTACATCAAGCACCACCTGCAGAACCTGACCTACGGTCAGCTACCCGACGGCACCTGGGGTTTTGCCCACGGCGCGGCAGAAGCGAAATCCATGGGGTTCTGGGCGATCAACGTCGACAGCATGCTGTTCTCCATCGGCCTTGGCCTGATCTTCCTGCTGCTGTTCCGCATGGCGGCCAAAAGGGCGACCGCTGGAACGCCATCCGGTTTGCAGAACTTCGTTGAATGGATCGTGGAATTCATCGACAGTTCCGTGCGCGGTTCCTTTTCGCACCAGAACGCACTGGTCGCCCCGCTCGCGCTCACCGTGTTCATGTGGGTGTTCCTGATGAACCTGATGGACCTGTTCCCCGTCGACTGGCTGCCCTACGTCGCGGGTGCCGCAGGCGTGCCGCATCTGAAAGTCGTGCCGTCGACCGACCCCAACGTGACCTTCGGCATGTCGCTGTCGATTTTCATCCTGGTGCTGTTCTACAGCGTCAAGATGAAGGGCGCGGGCGGCTTCTTCTCCGAGCTGGCCTTCCAGCCGTTCCCCAAATTCCTGTTCCCCGTGAACCTGCTGCTCGAAGGCGTCGGTCTGATCGCGAAGCCGATTTCGCTGGCACTGCGTCTCTTCGGCAACATGTACGCCGGCGAGATGATCTTCATCCTGATCGCGCTGATGTTCGGCGGCAGCTGGGTGCTGGCCGTGTTCGGCGGCGCGTTGCAGTGGGCGTGGGCGGTCTTCCACATTCTCATCATCACGCTGCAGGCCTTCATCTTCATGACGCTGACCATCGTGTATCTGGACATGGCGCACGCAGAGCATCATTGATTCGATTCTGGTTTTGGTTTCTTGTTTTCAACTTTGATTTTTACTTTTAGGAGCAACAAATGGAAATGACTCAAGCCGTGCTGTACATCGCTGGTGCCCTGATGATGGGTCTGGGCGCACTCGGTGCAGCCGTCGGTATCGGCATCCTCGGTGGCCGCTTCCTCGAAGGCGCTGCCCGCCAGCCCGAACTGATCCCCATGCTGCGCACCCAGTTCTTCATCGTGATGGGCCTGGTCGACGCCGTGCCGATGATCGCCGTCGGTCTGGCCATGTACGTACTGTTCGCCGTTGCCGGTTAATTCGCGCGTTGATACGGAACTTGTCTAACCATCCCCGTCATTAAAAGGTGCGGATATGAATTTCAACGCAACTTTGATCGGCCAGTCCATCACGTTCATCTTCTTCGTGTGGTTCTGCATGAAGTTCGTGTGGCCGCCGATCATGAACGCGCTCGAAACGCGCAAGAAGCAGATCGCCGACGGCCTGGCCGCTGCGGACCGCGGCAAGCACGAACTGGAGCTGGCTGCCAAGAAGGCCGGCGACAACATGCGTGATGCCAAGGCGCAGGCTGCCGAGGTGATTGCCCAGGCGGAAAAGCGCGCGGCGCAAATCATCGAGGACGCGAAGACGGCTGCCAAGGAAGAGGGCGACCGTCAGCTCGCCGCTGCCCAGGCCAATATCGAGCAGGAAGCCAACCGCGCACGCGAAAGCCTGCGCGAACAGGTGGCCGGGCTCGCCGTGGCCGGTGCGGAAAAGATCCTGCGCCGAGAAGTCAACGCGCAAACCCACGCTGACCTGCTGGGCCAGCTGAAAGCCGAGCTGTAAGCCATGAGCGAACTGTCTACCCTGGCACGCCCCTACGCCGAGGCGGTTTTCCGCATGGCGCGGGGCGAAAATGACCTGGCTGGCTGGTCGTCGCGTATCGCTACGCTGGCGGCAATCGTCTCCGACGCCCAGGTCTCGCGTCTGATCGCCGATCCGGCCGTGTCGGCCGAGCGTGTGGCCGGTCTCGTCATCGACGTCGCCGGTGGCGACCTCGGCGAGCGCGGCGCCAACTTCGTCAAGGTGCTGGCCGAGAACGACCGGCTGTCGCTGCTGCCGGAAATCGACGCACAGTTCGAAACGCTGAAGGCCAACGCCGAGGGCACGCTCGAGGCGACCATCACCAGCGCACAGCCGCTGACCCAGGCCCAGGTCGACGATCTGGTGGCCGGGCTCAAGGCCAAGTTCAAGCGTGCGGTGAACGTGCAGGTGGCAGTCGATCCCGAACTGATCGGCGGCGCAGTGATCGCCATCGGCGACCAGGTGATAGACGGTTCGGTGAAAGGCCGCCTGCAGCGCATGGCCTTCGCCCTGCAAGGCTAATCCAACTCATATTTATCGGAACCTCACGGTTCGGAGAACAGACATGCAATTGAATCCAAGCGAAATCAGCGAACTGATTAAAGCCAAGATCGAGAACCTCGGTGCATCGAGCGAACTGCGCACCCAGGGCACGATCGTGTCCGTCACCGACGGTATCGTCCGCATTCATGGTTTGTCCGACGTGATGTCGGGTGAAATGATCGAGATGCCGGGCAACACCTTCGGCGTGGCACTCAACCTCGAGCGCGACTCGGTCGGCGCGGTGATCCTGGGCGACTACGAGCACATCACGGAAGGCGACGTGGCCAAGTGCACCGGACGCATCCTGGAAGTGCCGGTGGGCCGTGGCCTGCTGGGCCGCGTGGTGAACTCGCTGGGCCAGCCGATCGACGGCAAGGGCCCCATCGCCGCCGACACCACCATGCCGATCGAGCGCATCGCCCCGGGCGTGATCGAGCGTAAATCGGTCGACCAGCCGGTGCAGACCGGCCTCAAGTCGATCGACGCGATGGTGCCGGTTGGCCGCGGCCAGCGCGAACTCATCATCGGCGACCGCCAGACCGGCAAGACCGCCGTCGCGATCGACGCCATCATCAACCAGAAGGGCACCGGCGTGAAGTGTATCTACGTCGCCATCGGCCAGAAGGCCTCTTCGGTGGCCAACGTGGTGCGCAAGCTGGAAGAGCACGGCGCGATGGACCACACCATCGTCGTTGCCGCGACCGCGTCCGATGCTGCTGCCATGCAGTACATCGCACCATACTCCGGCTGCACCATGGGCGAATTCTTCCGTGACATCGGCGAAGACGCGCTGATCGTGTACGACGACCTGACCAAGCAGGCCTGGGCCTACCGTCAGGTGTCGCTGCTGCTGCGCCGTCCGCCGGGCCGCGAAGCTTACCCGGGCGACGTGTTCTACCTGCACTCGCGTCTGCTCGAGCGTGCCGCGCGCGTCAACGCCGACTACGTCGAGAAGATCACCAAGGGCGCCGTCAAGGGCAAGACCGGTTCGCTGACTGCGCTGCCGATCATCGAAACGCAGGCCGGCGACGTGTCCGCCTTCGTGCCGACCAACGTGATCTCGATTACCGACGGCCAGATCTTCCTGGAAACCG
>JAJXTE010000107.1:0-1886 GCA_021784115.1 Pseudomonadota bacterium
CGCCGAACACGCGCTGAAATTTCTCAAGAACACCCTGCCCGACGTCATCCTGCTCGACTGGATGCTGCCCGGCATGTCGGGCATCGACCTGTGCAAGCGCTTGCGCAGCGACGAGCGCTACCAGCCCGTCCCCATCATCATGCTGACCGCGCGGGGCGAGGAGCGGGACAAGGTGCTGGGGCTGGATACAGGCGCCGACGATTACATCACCAAGCCGTTCTCGCCGCGCGAGCTGGTGTCGCGCATCAAGGCCGTGCTGCGCCGCCGGGCGCCGCAGATGACCGACGAGCCGGTTGAGGTCAATGGCCTCAGGCTCGACCCCGTCAGCCACCGCGTACAGGGTAAGGGACAGGCGCTGGAACTGGGCCCCACCGAGTTTCGCCTGCTGCACTTCTTCATGACGCACCCCGAACGGGTCTATTCGCGCACCCAGTTGCTCGATCAGGTATGGGGAGACGACGTATTCGTGGAGGAACGCACGGTCGACGTCCACATCCGCCGCCTGCGTCTGGCGCTGGAACCGTCCGGCCATGCCGACCTGATCCAGACCGTGCGCGGCTCGGGCTACCGCTTTTCTTCCGAAGTGGGATAATCCGCCCACCGGGTTCTTGGGGCAGGCAGGCATGGGGTTTTGGTGGCGTCCGCTCAGTGTGCTGGCCAGCGCGTTGCTTGTCGCGCTGATCTTGTGGGCAGGTTCCGGCTGGGTGGCCGCGCTGGGATTTCTGGCTGGCATCCAGGCCTTCGTGATGCTGCGGCGCCTGTGGCAGGAATTCCGCCTGGCGCGCTGGCTGGAGAACCCGGACGAAGTCGAGCCGCCCGACGCCACCGGCACCTGGGGTGACATTTTCTATCGCCTGCAAAAACTCCAGAAACGCCAGAGAGCCAGCCGCGGCCAGCTCACCTCCGCGCTCGAGCAGTTCGAGCACGCCGCAATGGCCGTGCCCGACGGCATGGTCATCCTCAACGGCAGCGAACAGATCGAATGGTGCAATCCCGCCTCCCGCAAATACATGGGGCTGGACTGCGAGCGCGATCGTGGCCAGTTCATACGTTACCTGCTGCGGCAGGCACAGTTCCTGGATTTTCTTGACGCGGCCGATTATTCGCGGCGCCTGATCTGCAAATCGCCGGTCAACCGCGAACTTACCCTGTCCCTCCAGCTGGTGCCGTTCGGCGAATCGCAAAAGCTGCTGGTGGCCCGCGACATCACGGACCTCGAACGCGTCGATGCGATGCGCCGCGACTTCATCGCCAATGTCTCGCATGAACTTCGCACACCCTTGACCGTGGTCGGCGGTTTTGTCGAAACCCTCGCCGATGCGCACGACCTGCCTGCCGCCGAGACCCGTCGCTATTTCGACCTCATGCTGGATCACACCCGCCGCATGCAGCGGCTGCTGGATGATTTGCTGACCCTGTCACGTCTGGAAAGTGCCGACCACGGTCTGAAAGACGAGCCCGTGAATGTCGCCGAACTCGCGCATTCGCTGAAAGCGGAAGCCGAGTCGCTGAGTCGCGGGCGGCACCGGGTCAACCTGCAACTGGAAAGCGGCGCCTCGCTGAAAGGCAGCCTGCAGGAAATCCGCAGCGCGCTCGGAAACCTGGTGTCGAACGCAGTGCGCTACACCCCGGAAGGCGGCGAGATCACGCTCGTATGGCGCGAGCGCGCCGGTGAAGGCGTGTTTTCCGTGACCGACACCGGCGAGGGCATCGCCGCTGAACACATTCCGCGCCTGACCGAGCGCTTCTATCGCGTGGACCGCAGCCGTTCGCGCGAAACCGGCGGCACAGGACTGGGGCTCGCCATCGTCAAGCACGTGCTCACCCGCCACGGCGCGCGACTGGAGATCCAGTCAACGCCGGGCAAGGGCAGCACGTTCTCGGCC
>JAJXTE010000107.1:1986-6694 GCA_021784115.1 Pseudomonadota bacterium
CCGCAGCCGTTCGCGCGAAACCGGCGGCACAGGACTGGGGCTCGCCATCGTCAAGCACGTGCTCACCCGCCACGGCGCGCGACTGGAGATCCAGTCAACGCCGGGCAAGGGCAGCACGTTCTCGGCCGTCTTCCCTGCGCAACGGCTTCAGCAGCCAAGCGCTCCGGAAAGCGGCACCGTCATTCCGTTTCCCGAGCGAGGCCAAGCCGCCGGCTGAGAGCAGCAGCCAGCCGGGCGTCCAGATCGGCCGGCGCCGGGTGCGGCGTATCCCTTTTTTTCTCGCCCCACACCGCGTTGGGAAAATGCGGATCGTCCCTGAATCGTGGAATCACGTGCCAGTGCAGATGTGGAACCACGTTGCCGAGCGAGGCGATTGACCTTGTCGGGCCCCATCACTTCACGCAATGCTGCTTCGGCCGCGAGCACCACGCGCATCAGCGCTTGCTGCCCGGCGACCGGGAGGTCGGTCATTTCCTTGACGTGGGCCTTGAGGATCACGCGCAGAAAACCGGGGTAATCCGGTTCGTCGGCGCGCACGATGCGACAGACCTCGTCGTGCCACAACACCGGACCGCCCGGCGCCTCGCACAGCGGGCAGCTCACAGCAATACCCGTTCGATACCGCCGTTGCCCACTTGCGCGAGGTAGCTGGCCATCCAGTTCTCGCCGAGCAGTTGTTTCGCCAGTTCGATCACGATGTAGTCCGGCGTGGTGTTCGTGTCGTCGCTGTAGCGCGCCAGCCCCTGCAGGCACGACGGGCAGCTGGTCAGGAGCTTGACCGGCTGGTTTCCGGTGGCCAGTGCGGCGACGCCGGCGCGGATTTCCTCTTCCTTGCGGAAGCGGATCTGGGTGGAAATATCCGGCCGGCTGACCGCAAGCGTGCCGGATTCGCCGCAGCAGCGGTCGGACAGGTGCACGCCGCCGCCCAGCAGCGTGTTGGCGACCTTCATCGGCGCGTGGGTCTTCATCGGCGTGTGGCAGGGGTCGTGGAAGAGGTATTGCTCGCCGCGCGCGTTGTCGAGCTTGACCCCTTTTTCCATCAGGTATTCGTGGATGTCGAGCAGGCGGCAGCCGGGGAAGATTTTCTCGAATTCGTATTTCAGCAGCTGGTCCATGCAGGTACCGCACGACACGATCACTGTCTTGATGTCGAGATAGTTGAGCGTGTTGGCGACCCGGTGGAACAGCACGCGGTTGGTCGCGGTGATCGCTTCGCCCTTGTCGGCCTGGCCGCCCGCCGTTTGCGGATAGCCGCAGCACAGGTAGCCCGGCGGCAGAACGGTCTGGACGCCGAGCTCGAACAGCATGGCCTGGGTGGCAAGCCCAATCTGGGAAAACAGCCGCTCGGAGCCGCATCCGGGGAAGTAGAACACCGCGTCGGACTCGTCGGAGAGCTTCGCCGGATTGCGCAGGATCGGCACGATCGACGGATCTTCCAGCCCCAGCAGCGCGCGCGAGGTCTTCTTCGGCAGGCCGCCCGGCATCGGCTTGTTGACCAGGTGAATCACCTGCGCGACGGGCTTCGGCCGGCCCAGCGTGGCGGGGGGATGTTGCGTCTGCGCCTGGATCAGGCCCATGCGCTTGAACAACTGGTGCCCGAACCGCTGGCTGGCGTAGCCCCATTCGATCAGCGGCTTCCGCAGCGCCTTGATGGTGGCGGGGTCGGTCGCGTTGAGGAAGGCCATCGACGCCCAGGTGCCGGGGTTGAATTTTTTCTTGCCCTGCTTGCGCAGCATGTTGCGCATCGCGATCGAGACGTCGCCGAAGTCGATGTCGACCGGGCAGGGATTCTTGCACTTGTGGCAGATGGTGCAGTGGTCGGCGACGTCGCCGAACTCGTCGAAGTGCTTTAATGACACGCCGCGCCGGGTCTGTTCCTCGTACAGGAAGGCCTCGATCAGCAGCGACGTGGCGAGGATCTTGTTGCGCGGCGAGTAAAGCAGGTTGGCGCGGGGAATGTGGGTGTTGCATACCGGCTTGCACTTGCCGCAGCGCAGGCAGTCCTTGATCGAATCCGCGATGGCGCCGGTTTCGGAGGCCTCGAGGATGATCGACTCGGCCTCCAGCAGGCTGAACGACGGGGTATAGGCATTGCGCAGGTCGGCGCCGGGCAGCAGCTTGCCCTTGTTGAAGCGATGCGAAGGGTCGACCTTGTTCTTGTAGTCGGCGAAGGTCGCGATGGTCGCGTCGTCAAGGAATTCCAGCTTGGTCAGTCCGATGCCGTGCTCGCCCGAAATGACCCCGCCGAGCTCGGTGGCGAGCGCCATGATGCGCGCAACCGCAGCGTTGGCGGCCTGCAGCATCGCGTAATCGTCGGAGTTGACCGGGATGTTGGTGTGCACATTGCCGTCGCCCGCGTGCATGTGCAGCGCCACGAACACCCGGCTTTTCAGAACCTCGCCGTGGATGCGGTCGCAGGCTTCGAGCACCGGCGTGTATTCGCGGCCGATGAACAACTGATGCAGTTCGCGCCGCACCTCGCGCTTCCATGACACGCGGAGGTGTTTGTCGCGCAGCGCGGTGAAGATCGTTCCGGTCTCGTGCGGCGCATCCAGGTTGGCCAGGGAGTCGGCCCAGCGGGCCTGCACGGCGGCGACCAGGGCGCTCGCCTGGGCCTGCTTGTCGGCCACCTGCGCCGGATCGGCGACGGTGTCGTCGTCCTCCAGCAAGGGCAGCGGCGCGGCAAAAAACCCGGCCAGCGCATCGAGGAGCTTCAGCTTGTTGGCGATCGACAGCTCGATGTTGATGCGCTCGATGCCGTCGGTGTAGTCGCCCAGGCGCGGCAGCGGAATCACCACGTCCTCGTTGATCTTGAACGCATTCGTATGCGCCGCGATGGCCGCGGTGCGGGCGCGGTCGAGCCAGAATTTCTTGCGCGTCTCGGCCGACACCGCGATGAAGCCTTCACCCCCGCGCATGTTGGCGAGCTGGACGATTTTCGAGGCGGCTTCGCCGACGGCGACTTCGTTGTCCGACACCACGTCGATCAGCAGCACCATGTTCGGCCGCGTGGCGCGCGGTGCCTTGGTCGCGTAGCCGACCGCCTTGACGTAGCGCGCGTCGAGATGCTCCAGACCGGCAAGCAGGATGTCGGGGTGGGTGTCGCAGTAGTCCTTGATTTCCACGATTGCCGGGGTGGCGTCGCGCGCGGTGCCGAAGAATTCCAGGCAGACGGTGCGGCTATGGGCGGGCAGGCGGTGCAGGATGAAGCGCGCCGAAGTGATCAGACCGTCGCAGCCTTCCTTCTGGATCCCCGGCAGGCCGGCGAGGAACTTGTCGGTGACGTCCTTGCCGAGTCCCGTCTTGCGGAAGCGGCTGCCGGGGATGGTAAGAATCTCCGGCGAGCCTTTGGACGTCTTGCCGTCGGCGGCGAAGCGGCGGATTTCGAAGGTGGCCGACGGTGCGTCGTGGATTTTGCCGCGGTTGTGGTTGAGCCGCGTGACCTCGATCCAGTCGGCGTCCGGCGTGACCATCTTCCACGACACCAGATTGTCCAGCGCGGTGCCCCACAGCACGGCTTTCTTGCCGCCCGCATTCATCGATACGTTGCCGCCGATGGTCGATGCGTCGGCGGACGTCGGGTCGACCGCGAACACCAGGCCGGCGGCGTCGGCCGCGTCCATCACCCGCTTGGTGACGACGCCGGCGCCGCAGTGGATGGTGGGAATTTCGAATTCGCAGCCCGGCAGGTGCAGCATCTCGACCGCGCTCATCGCTTCAAGCTTTTCGGTGTTGACGACCGCGGCACGATCCGTGAGCGGCACCGCGCCGCCCGTGTAGCCCGTGCCGCCGCCGCGCGGGATGATGGTGAGCCCCAGTTCGATCAGCCCGGCCACCAGCGCGGCCATCTCGGCTTCGGTATCGGGGGTCAGCACCACGAATGGATATTCCACGCGCCAGTCGGTCGCATCGGTGACATGCGAGACACGCGCCAGGCCGTCGAACGCGATGTTGTCGCGTCGGGTGACGCCCGCAAGGCGGCGCAGGATGCGCGTGCGCAGGCTGGTCGTATCGGCGAACCAGGCCTCGAATTCGCGCACCGCGCGCTCCGCCGCCGCCAGCAGTTGTCCGACCAGTTCGTTGCCCTGGCGACGCACCTCGATCTCGTGGAGGCGATGCCGCAAGGCGTCGACCAGCATCTGGCGCCGCTTGGGATTGTCGAGCAGGTCGTCTTCCAGGTAGGGGTTGCGCCGCACCACCCAGATGTCGCCCAGCACCTCGAACAGCATGCGCGCAGAGCGCCCGGTCTTGCGTTCTCCGCGCAGGGTGTTTAGCACGTTCCACGCATCGGGGCCGAGCAGCCGGATGACGATTTCGCGGTCGGAAAACGAGGTGTAGTTGTATGGGATTTCGCGGAGGCGGGAATTCATGGCGGGGCCGGTACTGCAAAAGCTGCATTTTACGGGATATTCCCGGGCTGACGGCGTCGTCATCGGTTTTGCCGGGCGCGCCCTGTCATGCACCGGTGCGCTCGCGGAGCAGGGGCGAGGGCGTGCCGCAGCGGCGACCCAAAGGGTGTGCGGAACTCATGCATGGCGTCGAAAACACAACATCAAGTAATTGATTTATTTATTGAAAATAGACATTTCTCACCATCAACTCCGGGCCTGCGTGGACGTAAACACAGGTAATGGAGGGAAACGGTTTGAAGTGTGGTTTGAGCGCCAAGCTCATGGCCTACGTCACGGTGGGTGCGCTGGCAACGGCT
>JAJXTE010000108.1 GCA_021784115.1 Pseudomonadota bacterium
GCACACCTATTGATCCCGCATCTGTTCCACAAGGCCTTCATCAGCCCCTATCAGCGCACCCCGAAACCGGCTTGACGGCTGATTCGACGTGCGTATAATTCCCGAGTATTCCAGTCAAGTATTGTTCAGGAGCTCCGAGATGACCGCGCTAGACCGCATTCGTGACCAAGTCACCAACAACACCATCGTGCTGTACATGAAAGGCACGCCCCAGTTCCCGCAATGCGGCTTTTCGTCGCGCGCGGCACAAGTGCTGCAGGCCTGCGGCGTAAAGGACTTTCTGGCGGTTAACGTGCTGGCCGATCCGGAAATTTTCGAAAACCTGAAGTACTACGCCAACTGGCCGACGTTCCCGCAGCTATATGTGAAGGGCGAGCTGATCGGTGGCTCCGACATCATGATCGAGATGTACCAGAAGGGCGAGATCCAGAAACTGCTGGAGGAAGCGCAGGCTGCCTGACCTGTCGCCGCCTTCGCGCAAAAAAGCCGGCGCAAAACGCCGGCTTTTTTGTTGCCGTTGACCCGCCCGTCTGCGGGCGACAATCAGGTCTCGTCTCCCCCTGACTCCGCATCCATTCCCAGTTCGTGGATTTTGCGGGTCAGGGTATTGCGCCCCCATCCGAGCAGGTGCGCGGCCTCGATCCGACGTCCCCCCGTGTGGCGCAGCGCCACCTCGATCAGCGTTTTTTCGTACGCCTGGGTGAGGTCGTCCAGAATCGCGGCCTCGCCGCGCGCCAGCCGCGCGCCGGCTTCGGCGGCCAGCCCCTGGAGCCAGTCGCCGCCGGTCTGCTCGGCCGCTCCCTGCATCAGATCGGACGGCAGATCCCCCACCTCGACGACCTGGCCCGGCGCCATCACGGTCAGGTAATGACTGACGTTTTCCAACTGGCGCACGTTGCCGCTCCACGGCAGATTGACCAGCGTTTTCATCGCGGCATCCGAGATACCCTTGGTGTCCATCCCCAATTCGCGCGCGCTTTTCTGCATGAAATGGCGCACCAGCAGGGGAATGTCCTCGCGCCGCTCGCGCAGCGGCGGCAGGCGCAGGCGGATCACGTTGAGGCGATGAAACAGGTCTTCGCGGAACAGCCCCTCGCGCACCCGCACTTCCAGATCCTGGTGGGTGGCGGCGATCACCCGCACGTTGACCTTGATCGGCGTATGTCCGCCGACCCGGTAGAACTGGCCGTCGGCCAGCACGCGCAGCAGTCGGGTCTGGAGTTCGGCGGGCATGTCGCCGATCTCGTCGAGGAACAGCGTGCCGCCGTCGGCCTGCTCGAAGCGGCCGCGCCGCTGGGCCGCCGCGCCGGTAAACGCGCCGCGCTCGTGCCCGAACAGTTCCGACTCCAGCAGATCCTTCGGGATCGCTGCGGTATTCAGCGCAATGAACGGCCCGCTCGCGCGCGGGCTGTGGCGATGCAGGGCCCTCGCCACCAGTTCCTTGCCACTGCCCGATTCCCCGGTGATCAGCACCGTGGCATGCGACTGCGAGAGCCGCCCGATGGCACGAAAGACTTCCTGCATGGCGGGCGCCTGGCCGAGGATTTCCGGCACCGGCGCATCACTGCTGGCCGGCACGTCGCGGCTGGCGTTTTCTGCCAGCGCGCGCCGCACCAGTTCGAGGGCCTGGTCGACATCGAAGGGCTTGGGCAGATATTCGAACGCGCCCCCCTGGAATGCCGCCACCGCGCTGTCGAGGTCGGAATACGCTGTCATGATGATGACCGGCACCTTGGGCAGGCGCTCCTTCAGCGCCTGCAGCAATTCCAGTCCGCTCACGCCCGGCATGCGGATGTCCGACAACACCGCGGCGGGCGTGCTTCGATCCAGTTCGCGCAGCGCGTCGCTGGCCGCGCTGAACGTCATGCAGGGGATGTCCTCGCGCAACAGTGCCTTTTCCAGCACCCAGCGGATGGAGCGGTCGTCGTCAATGATCCAGACACAACTTGGTTTCGACATGATGTTCAGCCAGGCAAGGGAAGAAAAATGGAAAACACGGTGCGGCCGGGGCGGCTTTCGCAGTCAATGGTGCCGTGGTTCTGCGCGACGAGCGTCTGCGCAACGGCGAGGCCGAGCCCACTGCCGCCTTCGCGCCCCGACACCAGCGGAAAGAAGATCTGTTCGCGGATCTCGTCGGGGATGCCGGGGCCGTTGTCGACGATCTCGACGCGCATGCCCAACTGGTAGCGCCGGCTCTCAAGGGTGATCTGGCGCGCCACGCGGGTCCTGAAAATGATCTCGCCCTGGCCGTGCCCATGCCCGTTACCGTGCCCATGCCCGTTACCGTGCATTGCCTGCACGGCATTGCGCGCGATATTGAGCGTGGCCTGGATCAGCTGCTCGGCGTCGGCACGGATTTCCGGCAGGCTGATGTCGTAGTCGCGACGCAGCGACACGCTCGGCGTCTCGGCGAGGATCAGGCTGCGGACCCGCTCCAGGACTTCATGAATATTGACCGCACCAAAACGGGGCATGCGGTGCGGCGTCAGCAGGCGCTCCATCAGCGATTGCAGCCGATCGGATTCCTTGATGATGACCTGGGTATATTCGCGCAGGCTTTCGCGCGGCAACTCGTGCTCCAGCAACTGTGCCGCGCCACGGATGCCGCCGAGCGGGTTCTTGATTTCATGGGCCAGGTTGCGCAGCAGTTCGCGGTTGGCTTCCTGCTGCAGGCGCGCCTGCTCCAGCCGCGCGATGCGCAGATGCGGATCAACGGCACGCATTTCGATCAGCACGGCGTTCGGCGGTTTTTCCAGCGGCGACACGCTGCAGCCGAGGCGGATCGGCGGATGGCCGCTCACCACCACGTCGAGTTCGTACTCGATGACGGTTTCCTGCTGGGTGCGTGCAGTCCGGATGGCGGCGAGCAACTCGGGGCTGCGCTCGAACGCAAGCGCCGCATCTGCCCCGATCAGCAGGACGCCCGACACGCCGAGCAGGGTCTCGGCAGCCGGATTGACATAGATGATATGGCCGGGGCCATCCAGTAGCATGGTCCCGGATGAGAGGCAATCCAGTCCGGAAAACTCGGTTGGTGAGAACGGCGACATGCTCATGCACTCAGTCGAAGCACTGATTGTGCCAGAGCATGATTGTTGGTGCTCGATCGTCCTTGGCAGGCGCCCGGTGGGCCAGCCTTACTTCAGGTTGGCAAGCTCGCGCTGGATGGCGGTAATGTTCTGTTCGTGCTGCTGCACGGTCGTACGCAGTTTGTTCACACGCTCAAGAAAGGAGGCGTCGGTGGCACGCTCCCCTGGCTGCATGCGTTCGCCCAGCGCCAATTGCCGCCGCGCTTCATCTGCGTTGCGGCGCTCGCTGGACATTTCATCCTGCAGCACCTGGCGGCGAATATCATCCCGCCGTTTCTGCGTAGCCGGATCGATGCGCGGAAAATCCGCCGGACTGGGTGAATACGATGCCCGCCGGGTCGCTTTTTCCCTGCCCGGAAGCCGGGCCGGCCCGCCGGGCAGCTCGATGCGCTTGGCGCCTTTCTTGTAGACGTCGGTAAAGGTCACCTGGCCGTTTTCGTCGACAAACTTGTAGATTTCCGCCTGCGCAGGCGCAGCCAGAATCAGGCACAACAGAAGGGGAAAGCGAGCGATCGACATAGGGCTGAGTGTAGCGTACCCGTTTGTTAACGGATAAGAGCCGGCGTTCTTGACCTTCGCCTGAACAGGGCCGCCTCCGCGAGCACAAACAAAAAAGGGGCAGCCGCAGCTGCCCCTGGGTGCACGCGTCCGCTTTTACAGCGAGTAGTACATCGCGAATTCGACCGGATGCGTCGTCATGCGGAACTTGGTGACTTCCTCCATCTTCAGGGTGATGTAGGCGTCGATCATGTCGTTGGTAAACACACCGCCGCGGGTCAGGAACTCGCGGTCCTTGTCGAGTTCTTCCAGCGCCATTTCCAGGCTGTGGCAGACCTTCGGGATCTTCGCATCTTCTTCCGGCGGCAGATCGTACAAGTCCTTGTCCGACGGATCGCCGGGGTGGATCTTGTTCTGGATGCCGTCCAGACCCGCCATCATCAGCGCGGCGAAGCACAGGTACGGGTTGGCGGTGGGATCCGGGAAGCGGGTCTCGATGCGGCGGGCCTTCTCGCTGGCAGCGATCGGGATGCGGATCGAAGCCGAACGGTTGCGGGCCGAGTACGCCAGCATCACGGGCGCTTCGAAGCCGGGCACCAGACGCTTGTAGGAGTTGGTCGACGGGTTCGTGATCGCGTTCAGCGCCTTGGCGTGCTTGATGATGCCGCCGATGTAGTAGATGCACATCTCGGACAGGCCGGCGTAGCCGTTGCCCGCGAACAGGTTCTTGCCGTCTTTCCACAGCGACTGGTGGACGTGCATGCCGGAACCGTTGTCGCCGACGATGGGCTTGGGCATGAAGGTCGCGGTCTTGCCGTAGGCATGGGCGACGTTCTGCACGATGTACTTCAGGGTCTGGGTCCAGTCGGCGCGCTTGGTCAGCGTGTTGAACACGGTACCGATTTCGCACTGACCGGCGGTCGCGACTTCGTGGTGGAACACTTCAACCGGGATGCCGGCTTCTTCCAGCGCCAGCACCATGGCGGCACGGATGTCCTGCAGGCTGTCGACCGGGGGCACGGGGAAATAGCCGCCCTTGACGCCGGGACGGTGACCGGTGTTGCCGTTCTCGAACTTCTCGGCCGACGACCAGGCCGCTTCCTCGGAATTGATCTTCACGCCGCAGCCCGACATGTTGTCGTGCCAGGTGATGGAATCGAAGATGAAGAACTCGGGCTCGGGGCCGAAGTAGGCGGTGTCGGCGATGCCGGTCGACTTCAGGTAGGCTTCGGCACGCTTGGCCACCGAGCGCGGGTCGCGCTCGTAGCCCTTGCCGTCGGACGGCTCGATCACGTCGCAGGTCATCACGACGGTGGGCTCGTCGAAGAAGGGATCCATGTAGGCCGAATCGGGATCGGCCTTCAGCAGCATGTCCGAGGCCTGAATGCCTTTCCAGCCGGCGATCGAGGAACCGTCGAAGGGATGGCCGTCTTCGAACCAGTCCTCGGTCACGAGACGAGCCGGAATCGACACGTGTTGTTCCTTGCCGCGGGTATCGGTAAAGCGCAGGTCGGCGAACTTCACCTCGCCGTCCTTAATCATCTTGATCACATTGGCCACGGCCATGCTGAATCTCCTCAAACTGAAATGAATTGAATTACGACGATGCGTGCCACGCTACCCGGCACACAACACGTCACACAAAAAGGCTGTTAGCAGCAACCGTGCCATACGTAAAATCGGGCGCCAGACATTGTGCCATAAGGCGCGCGCAACGGCATAGGGCGCGCTCGTTTTTCTCTTTTGCACCAATACAATGCATTGCGGAGGCTGTTCGCACCACAATGGTGCAAATTGCATCGGGCAGGCGGTTTCATATACTGAATCAACAAGAAAAGGATACTGCCATGGGACGCATCACCGAGTTGCTCGACACCGCCCACCAGCGCAGCCAGTCACAGGGATGGTCTTTTGCCGGCGCCCTGCTGCCTCACGAAGCGCAGGAATTGTTGCAGATCGCACCAGGAACCCGGCTGATCGACGTACGTTCGCGCGCGGAACTCGAATTGAATGGCGTCATTCCGGGCGCGGTCCATGTCGAATGGCAATCCTGGCCCGGCTGGGTTTTCAATCCCCATTTCCTCACCCAGCTGGCGCAAGCCACCGACCCGGAATCTCTGCTGATTTTCATATGCCGCAGCGGCGAGCGTTCGCACCGCGCAGCCGCAGCCTGCGCAGAGGCCGGGCGCGGCAGCTGCTACAACGTCCTGGAAGGCTTCGAGGGCGAGCTCAACAAGGACACCGGCCACCGCAACGAACTCAACGGCTGGAAACATCGCGGCCTCCCCTGGACGCAAAGCTGATCCATATCTCATCGGCGCGCTTTAGAATAGCGCGCCATGACTGACCGCTATGCCGTATTCGGGCACCCGATTGCCCACTCCAAATCCCCTCAGATCCATGCCGCGTTTGCCCGCCAGACCGGGCAGGACATGACGTACGAGGCGATCCTCGCTCCGGTCGACGGTTTCGCGGACAGCGTGGCCGCATTCATCGCTGCAGGCGGACGCGGCGCCAACGTCACCGTTCCGTTCAAGGAAGAAGCCTTCAGGCTGGCCAACCGCCTGACTCCGCGCGCCGAGCGCGCCGGCGCGGTCAACACGCTGGTGTTCGACGCCGACGGCATCCTCGGCGACAACACCGACGGTGCCGGCCTCGTCGCCGATCTCACCCGCAACCTGCAGTGCACGCTCGCAGGGAAGCGCATCCTGCTGCTCGGCGCCGGCGGCGCGGCGCGCGGCGTGATCGAGCCGCTGCTCGACCAGCAACCCGCGGCGCTCGTCATCGCCAACCGCACCGTCAGCCGCGCAGAGGAGCTCGCCGAACTGTTCGGCCAGGGCGTCCGCGCATGCGGCTTCGACGCGGCCGACACCCCCTTCGACCTCGTCATCAACGCCACCGCCGCCAGCCTGGCCGGCGATCTGCCGCCGCTGTCGTCGCGCGTGTTCACCGCCGACACGCTGGCCTACGACATGATGTACGGGCGGGACACGCCCTTCCTCGATTTCGCCCGCACGCACGGTGCGCGCACCGCCGACGGCGTCGGCATGCTGGTGGAACAGGCGGCCGAGGCGTTTTACGTGTGGCGCGGCGCGC
>JAJXTE010000109.1 GCA_021784115.1 Pseudomonadota bacterium
CGCCGGCCTTGAAGTAGCCGGCGCTTTCCCACTGGGCGTACCAGCGCTTTTCGATGTCAGCCGGTTCGAAGGATTTGGCGAGTTCCATGGCGGGCGGGCAAAGCCGCCATTATCCCAAAAAAGCCAGGGACACGTCCCAAAAAAAGTCTGGGACAGGTCCCAAAAAACACCGCCTGATGCGGTTTCAGGTCGACGGGTCGCGCGGCTGCTTGAGTTTTTCGGCAACGGCGTCGCGCACGATTTCCCGTACGTTGACGTCAAGCTGGGAGAGCAGGCTGGACACGGTCTGATCGATGTTCTTGCGCAGTTCGGCGGCGACCTGTCTTTCCATCACCTCCGACAGGCGTGGGGCCAGTTCGCTCATCAGTTGCTCGGCCAGGACATTGTCCACGACGGGGTCGGGCGCCGGGGCCGGTTCGGCGGGCGCGTGCACAGTCTCGGCCGCGACCGGGACCGCGGCAGCGGGGGGCGGGGGGGCGGCGGGTCTGGCAGCGGCCTTCACCGGCGGGGTGCCGCGTTCGATCACGTCGGTCAGCACCGGCAGCCAGGCGTCGGGCGGAGGGCCGGACTGAGGGGGCGACGGAGGGGCATCGCCGGCGCCGCGATGCTTTTTCAGCAGCGCGTCCATTTTGCTCAACATGGGGCTGTCGCTCATCGTGCCTCCTTATCCGGCGTTCTGCCGGAGATCGTGCGTTTTCAGCGCGTAGCCGCGCGTCTGGTAGAAACGGTAGCGCGTGCGCCCCTGCTCGCGTCCGGCTTCGTCCTGACCGATGATCTCGACCAGGCGCTCGAAGCGGGCGAAGGCGGGCGGCTGTTCAACGTGCAGGTTGATCATCACGTCAGCCTGGCTCAAGGCATCGGCGTTGGCGCCGATCAGCACCGGCGTCTCGGGTGCCAGCGTGTCGCTGTCGCGGCAATGCGGCACGAAGCCCAGTGCGGGCGTGGTCCACAGCAGGCGGTCGATGGCGTCTGCCACCGTCGCATCCGGGGCGTAGATCATCACCTGCTTGCCCTGGCCGTGCGCCTTGGCGGCGACGCGGCGGGCGACATCGAGCGGGTCGTCGGCAAAGGTGTAGAAGGTGATTTCGGTCACTGCTGCAGGCTTACTTCTGGCCGCGGTTCAGGAGGAAATGCACCAGCAGCGACACCGGGCGGCCGGTCGAGGTCTTCTCGCGGCCGCCCTTGTAGGCGGTGCCGGCGATGTCGAGGTGCGCCCAGTGGTATTTCCTGGCGAAGCGCGACAGGAAGCAGGCCGCGGTGACCGCGCCGGCGGGTCGGCCGCCAATATTCGCCATGTCGGCGTGGCTGCTCTTCAATTGGTCCTGGTAGTCGTCCCACAGCGGCATGCGCCAGACGCGGTCCCAGGCCTGGTCGGCGGCGTGCTCGATCTCGCGCGCCAGCGGGTCGTGGTTGCTGAAGAGCGCGCTGGGGTGGGCACCCAGCGCGATCACGCAGGCGCCGGTCAGGGTGGCCAGATCGACCACCGCGTCGGGCTCGAAGCGCTCGGCGTAGGTCAGCGCATCACACAGGAGGAGGCGGCCTTCGGCGTCGGTGTTGAGGATCTCGATGGTCTGGCCGGACATCGAGGTGATGATGTCGCCCGGCTTGTTGGCCTCGGCGTCGGGCAGATTCTCGCAGGCGGGGATGAGGCCGATCACGTTGAGCGCAAGTCCCAGCTCGCCGATTGCGCGAAAAGTGCCGATGACCGCGCCGCCGCCGCTCATGTCATAGGTCATCTCGTCCATGTCGGGGGCCGGCTTGAGCGAAATGCCGCCGGCGTCGAAGGTGACCGCCTTGCCGACCAGCACCACGGGTTTTTCGCCCTTGGCGCCCCCTTCGTGCTTCAGCACAATGAAGCGCGGCGGCTTGTCGCTGCCTTTGCCGACCGACAGGAAGGAACCCATGCCGAGTTTTTCGCAGGCGGCCTGATCGAGGATTTCGCAGCCGAAGCCGTGCGTTTTCGCAACTTTTTTTGCCTCGCCGGCCAGGTATTCGGGGGTGCAGATATTCGACGGCGTATTGCCGAGGTTCTTGGCCAGATCGATGCCATGGGCGATGGCCAGTCCGGACGCGAGGCCGATTTCGCCAAACTTCAGCTCGCCGCGCCGCGACACGGCGAAGGTGACGCGCTTCAGCGGTCGGCGCGTCTCGTCGGGCTTGCTCTTCATGCTGACGAAACGGTACAGCGCCTCGTGGGCACTGATGACGGCCTGCTCGATGTTCCAGTTGACGTCGCGTTTTCTGACAGGGATCTCGCTGAGCGTGATGACGGCGTCCATCGAGCCGGTGTCGCGCAGGGTCTTCACGGCGCTGGTGATCGCATCGCGGTAGGCCTTTTCATGGAAGTCGCGCTCCTTGCCGAGTCCGACCAGCAGCACGCGGTCGGCCAGGATGTTGGGCACCCTGTGCAGCAGCAGCGTGCTGCCGGCCTTGCCTTCCATGTCGCCGCCGCGCACGATCTCCGACAGGTAGCCGTCGCTGGCACGGTCGATTTCGATGGCCGGACCCGACAGCTTGCGGCTTTCGAACACGCCGACGACCACGCAGGCGGTGCGCTGCTTTTCGGGGGCGCCGCTTTTTATGCTAAATTCGAGTTCGATTTCCTTGTTTTCCATGTCCGTGCTCAAAAAAATACAATTTGCCGATGCGTCGATGATCGGCATGGCCGATTTGGCGATTATTGGCGCGGGCGCGGCGGAATGTCAAAAATCCGTTCGTGACATGAACGGTTCCTGGAACGTCCCATGCTCTATCGCCGCGCACTGACCCGCGAGATGACGCTCACCACCGGCGCCGTGCTGACGGTGCTGATTGCGATCGCGCTGGTGGTGCTGTTCATTCGCCTGCTCGGCGACGTGGCACGCGGCGAACTTGCCAACGAGGCGGTTTTTTCCTTTCTCGGCTTCTCGCTGCTGTATTTCTTGCCGGTCTTGATGACGATCGCGCTGTTTGCCGGCGTGCTGCTGCCCTTGTCGCGCATGTGGCGGGACAGCGAAATGGTGATCTGGTTCAATGCCGGCCTGTCGCTCACGCAATGGATGCGACCGGTGCTGACCTTCGCTGTGCCGTTTTCGATGGTTATCCTGCTGCTGACGCTGGTGCTCAATCCCTGGGCGCAGACCAAGAAGGCGGAATATCGCCAGGACCTGCGCAGCCGCAGTGAAAGTTCGCTGATCGCCCCCGGCATGTTCGCCGAGTCCAGCGCGGGCCAGCGTGTCTACTACGTCGAATCGCTGAACCCGCTGACCGGTATCGTCCGCAACGTCTTCATGCAGTCGCGCATCGACGGCCAGCTCGGCCTGGTGGTGGCGCGTGAAGGCAGTCACACGGAGATGCCCGACGGTTCGCGCTATCTGGTATTCAAGGATGGGCGGCGGTATGAGGGCACGCCCGGCCAGCTCGACTACCGCATCGTGCACTTCGAACGTTACTGGATGCGGCTCGATCCGGCGCCCGTGGGCGGCAAGGAGACCGGCATCCGGCAGGCGCCCATAGGCGAACTGCTGGCCGACCCGACGCCTCCGGCGCGGGCCGAGCTGCTGTGGCGGGTGGGCGTGCCGATCTCCGCGCTCGTTCTCGCCGTCATGGCCATTCCGCTCAGTTTCGTCAACACGCGGGCACGCCGATCCTACGGGCTGCTGATCGCACTGCTGCTCTACTTCGTCTACAACAACCTGCTGTCGTTGACGCAGGCCTGGGTGGCGCAGGGCAAGTTCAACCCCTGGGGAGGAATGGTCGCGTCGCATTTGGTGATGCTGATCGCCGTGGTCGCGCTGTTCACCCTGCGGACCCGTCAGTTTGAGCCGCGCAGGAGACGCGCATGAGGCTGCTGGCGCGCTATCTGAGCGGACAGGTTCTGGTTGCGTCGGGTTTCGTGCTGCTGGCGCTGCTGGTGCTGTTTGCGTTTTTCGACGTGATCCAGGAACTGGGCAGCCTGGGCCGCAACAATTATGGCCTCGCGCAGGCCGCGGTGGTGGTCATGCTCAATGTGCCCGGACACCTGTATGAGATCCTGCCGGTGGCCGCCTTGATCGGAACGCTGTTCGCATTGACGCGCCTGGTGGGCAATTCGGAATATGCGGTGATGCGCGTGTCGGGCCTGTCGAACTGGCGCGTGGCCGGCTATTTCAGCGCGATCGGCGTGCTGTTGTCGATACTGGTGCTGATCATCGGCGAATACGTCGCGCCGTGGTCGGAGCAGGCGGCGCAACGATACAAGTTGCTGGCCACCCACTCCGTGGTGGCGCAGCAGTTTCGTTCCGGCCTGTGGGTCAAGGACCGCAGCGCGTTCATCAATGTGCGCGAAGTGATGCCCGACAATACGCTGCGCAATATCGAGATATACGGTTTCAACGCCGACGGCCGCCTCGACTGGATCCGCGCGGCCGAGGAGGCCCGCTGGCGCGGTGGCTCGACCTGGGATCTGCAGCAGGTCGTCGAAACGCGCTTCGACGCGGACGGCATTCACGCGACCCGGAGCGCTCACCTGGGCTGGCAGTCGGTGCTCACCCCCGACATCCTCAGCGTGCTGCTGGTCGCTCCGGAAAAGATGTCGGCGCGTGCCCTGTGGCGCTACGTCGCGCATCTCAAGGAAAACGGCCAGAAAGCCACGCGCTACGAACTGGCCCTGTGGTCGAAGTTCATCAATCCCTTCGTCATCCCGATCATGATGCTGATCGCGATGCCGTTTGCGATCCAGGGTCCGCGTGCCGGCGGCACCAGCAGCAAGATTTTCATCGGCATCCTGGCGGGGCTTGGGTTTCATCTGCTGAGCCGCCTGTTCGGCCACCTCGGCTTGCTGAACGACTGGCCTGTGGTGGTGGTATCGATCCTGCCCCTGCTGATCTTCCTGGCCATCGCGCTGACGGGTATCCGGTGGGTGGACCGCCGCTAGATTCGTTGCCGCAGCGAGTGGCGGCGTGCCTGCACGCGAGCCAGTCGGCGAACAAGGTGGCGTGCGTTCACGCACTCTATGCAGACTGGCGGGCGGGCGGAATCGATCTTGCGGCCGAGTCGCCGCGCATCCCCATCGACCGTCCGGGGCAGCCGGACAAGCCCGAACTGATACCCCCGCAGCGGGTTCCGCGCCGTCGCGCCGACACCCTGCCTGGCCGCGCCGCGCTCGTCCACGCGCTGGTGCATATCGAATTCAATGCCATCAATTTGGCGCTCGATGCCGCCCACCGCTATCCCGGCATGCCGCCAGGCTATTACGACGACTGGCTTTCCGTCGCGGACGATGAAGCGCTGCATTTCGAACTGCTGAGTGCGCATCTGGCGACGCTGGGGTATGCCTACGGCGATTTCCCCGCGCACAACGGTCTGTGGGACATGGCGCTGAAAACCGCGCACGATCCGCTGGTGCGCATGGCGCTGGTGCCGCGCGTGCTGGAAGCGCGCGGGCTCGATGCCACGCCGCTGATCGTCGACAAGCTGAAGGCCGCGAAGGACACGCGCATGGTTGAGATCCTGGCCATCATCGAACGCGACGAAATCGGCCACGTCGCCATCGGCAGCCGCTGGTTCGGCTGGCTGTGCGCCGCGCGCGGACTGCCGGCCGAAGCGACGTTCCGCCAGTTGCTGCTCGAATACGATGCACCGCCGCTTAAGCCGCCGTTCAATCTGGAAGCACGCCGCAAGGCCGGCTTCAGCGAGGCCGAACTGGACTGGCTGAGCGGGCTCTAGGTTACAAACCGAGCGTCGTCGCGGATACGGTGGCCGGCGCGCGCTGCCACATGCCCTCGAAGCTTTGGTGCAGCGCCACCGAATTGCCGGGATCGTCCGTATGCAGGGTGCCGTGCACTGCGGTTTTGTCGGCGCGCAGCAGCACGCCCAGGCGGTCGGCCAGCACGAACGCCTGGTCGGGACGCGGCGCGCCGGGGTCGGCCTGGCGGATTTCGATGACATGGCCGAAGTCACGCACCAGCGCCATCAGGCGGGGATGGTCGCGTGCGACGCGGCTGATGTCGTCGAGCAGCAGTTCGATGCGGCGTCCGCCCCCGGCCACGCACAGCGCGCGCAGGGCCGCGAGGCGTGGCGCGTCGTCGATGTCCAGCAGCGTCAGGTCGTGATCGTATACGCGCAATTGACGATGTGTGACCGCCAGCAGGGTATCGAATGCGGCACGGAATTCGGCGGGGGTTTCAAAGGTGTTCATTCGGCGTTGATCTCCAGCCAGCCGGCTTCGTACCAGCCATAAAAGCGTTCACGCAGCGCGGCGGGCAAGGGTGGCGCTGCGCCAAGACTGCCCGCAGGACGAGCGTCTGGCGGCGTACCCCTTGCGGGTGCGAGGCGGCGCTGATCGGCCAGGTGTTGCAGGGCAGAGGCTTCGTCGGCCGCGGGGGCGAACGCCTCGCCGTTGATGAAAAACCGGCCACCCGAAAACAGCAGGCGCGATTTGGGATTGAGCGCCACGCCCTGCTTGTTGGCCGCCTTGTTGAAGGCCGCGCGGCTGAGCGGGACGTCGGGCGCATCGAAGACCACGTTCGGTTTGGGCTCGGACAGATAACGTCCGGCAAACTCGGCAATATCGCGCTTGTTCCACTTGATTTTCGCAATCATGCCCTCGATCTGCGCCAGCATGGCCCGG
>JAJXTE010000018.1 GCA_021784115.1 Pseudomonadota bacterium
CGCTTATCTCGCTGGCGATTTCCAAGTGGATGGCGAAGAAGTCAATGGGCGTGCGCGTCATCGACACGCCGTCGAATTCGACCGAATTCTGGCTGGTCGACACCGTGAAGAAATACGCGGCGGACGCTGGTATCGGCATGCCCGAAGTCGGCATTTTCGATTCGCCCGAAGCCAACGCCTTTGCCACCGGCATGAACAAGAACAACGCGCTGGTCGCGGTGTCGTCGGGTCTCTTGAATGTCATGACGCGGCAGGAAGCCGAAGCGGTGATCGGCCACGAAATCGCCCACGTCGCCAACGGCGACATGGTGACGCTGGCGCTGATCCAGGGCGTGGTGAACACCTTCGTGATGTTCCTGTCGCGCGTGATCGGCCACACCGTCGACCGCGTCGTGTTCAAGAACGAGGAGGGCCACGGCCCCGCGTTCTTCGTCACCATGATCGTGGCCGAACTGGTGCTCGGCATCCTCGCCTCGATCATCGTCATGTGGTTCTCGCGCCAGCGCGAATTCCGCGCCGATCGCGGCGGCGCCTCGCTTGCCGGCAAGCAGCCGATGATTTCCGCACTGGAGCGTCTGGCGAGCCTGCACCCGCATCCCTTGCCCGACAAGATGGCGGCGTTCGGCATCGCCGGCGGCGGTGGCGGCGGGATCAAGCGCCTGTTCATGACGCACCCGCCGCTGGAAGAGCGCATCGCCGCCCTGCGCGCGGTGCAGTAAGCCTTAAACCGGATCGAGGAAGAACGTGGACGCTGTCGTGCATATCGGCGAACCCTGGATGTGGGCGGCGTTCGTCGGCTTCGTGCTGGCGATGCTGGCCGTCGACCTGTTTCTGGTCGGCGGCAACAAGGCACACAAGGTCGCCTTCAAGGAAGCGGCAGCGTGGTCGGTCGTGTGGGTTTCGCTCGCCATGCTGTTCAACCTCGGCCTGTGGTGGTATCTGAGGGGAGCGTACGGCGGGGTAGTCGCCGACGCCAAGGCGATGGAGTTCCTGACCGGCTACTTGATCGAGAAGGCGCTCGCGGTCGACAACATCTTCGTCTTCCTGATGATCTTCGGCTTCTTTGCCGTGCCGGCGGAGTACCAGCGGCGCGTGCTGATCTATGGCGTGATCGGTGCGATCGTGATGCGTGCCGTGATGATTCTGGCCGGCGCCTGGCTGGTGCAGGAATTCCACTGGATTCTCTATGTGTTCGGCGCCTTCCTCGTCGTCACCGGCATCAAGATGCTGATGTTCGCCGAAGCCGAGCCGGATCTCGGCAAGAACCCGCTGCTCAACTGGGTCAAGCGCCGCATGCGGCTGACGCCGGACTACCGGGGCGAGAAATTCTGGGTGCGGGAAAACGGCGTGCGGATGTTCACCCCGCTGTTCCTGGTGCTGGTCATGATCGAACTGTCGGACGTGATCTTCGCGGTCGATTCGATCCCGGCGATCTTCGCGATCACCACCGATCCTTTCATCGTGTTCACCTCGAACATCTTCGCCATCCTCGGCCTGCGCGCGATGTATTTCATGCTGGCCGGCATGGCCGACCGCTTCCATCTGCTTAAATACGGACTGGCGATGGTGCTGGTATTCGTGGGGACGAAGATGCTGATCGTCGACTTCTACAAAATTCCTGTGGGATTGTCCCTGGGCATCGTCGGCCTCGTCATTGCCACCTTCATGTTTGCCAGCCTGTGGGTGACACGGAAGCCAGCCGCCTCGAAATGAGACGGGGCGACGCACGCCGGGACGCATGACTTCATTGTCCGCAGTCGAACGCTGGCCGGAGCAGCTTGAAGCACCCTGACGGGGGCACAAAGGCACGAGGGCATCCATGCCGACTCACACCGATTCCCCTCTCGCGCGACGCGTCGTGGCGCTCGCATTCCTGGTCTCGATTTTCGGCCTGACCATCTGGGTGCTGTCGCCCTTCCTCGCCTCCCTGGCGTGGGCGGGGATACTCGCGTACGTCACCTGGCCGCTCCATCAGCGGGTGTGTCGCCAATTGCCCGGGCGCCCCGCGCTCGCCGCGCTGCTGATGACGCTGGGGGTCGCAGCGACCCTGTTGGTGCCGCTGGTGTGGGTGATGTTCACACTGGCGGCAGACGTGGCGGCGGCGTCGGCGACCCTCAGGCAGATCGCGGCCCACGGGCTCCCGGCCCTGCCCCCCGGCGTGCAGGCCTGGCCGGGCAGCGACTGGATCATCGCGCAATACCAGCGCGTGCAGGCCGACCCGGCATGGGTGCGCGCGCAGATCGATGCACTGGGCCTCACCAATCCCACTGCGCTGAAATTGCTGGCGGGTGGCATCGGCCGTAACGTGGCGAAATTCGGCCTGGCGGTGTTCGCACTGTTCTTCCTGTATCGCCACGGCGTCAGCGTGTTGACGCAGTTTCGCGGTGTCGCCACGCGCTGGCTCGGCGAGGCGGCCCGTGGCTACATCCAGGCGGTCGGCGTGACGGTGCGGGCCGTGGTGTTCGGCATTGTGCTCACTGCGCTGGCGCAGGGCATCCTCGCCGGACTCGGTTACTGGGTGGCGGGACTGGCTGCACCCGCGCTGTGGGGCGTGATCACCGCCCTGGTATCGCTGATTCCCTTCGTCGGCCCGGTGGTGTGGATCGGGCTGTCGCTGACCCTCCTGGCAAACGGGGAAACCGGGGCGGCACTGGGGCTGTTCCTGTGGGGCGCGCTGGTGGTGAGTTGGGTCGACAACGTGATTCGCCCGCTCGTGATCAGCGGGCCGACGCGGATCCCGTTCCTGCTGGTATTTCTGGGCGTGCTCGGCGGCCTGCATGCCTTCGGCCTCATCGGGCTGTTTCTGGGCCCCGTGCTGCTCGCGGTGTCGGTGGCCATTTGGCGGGAATGGCTCGGGCACGCACGCCCGGATGGAGGTTGATGTATCCTTGTCGACTACTCGAGCGAAACCCCCATGAACCCCGCCAAAGACCGACTGTTCGCGCGTCTGGCACTCAACGTGCTGGGCGTATTCGAGGCCATCGGCCTCATCGTCATCACGTTGGCAACCCTGGTCGCCGGCGTGTTCGAAGTCAACGCCATGATCGCGACCGGCAAGGTGGCGTTGGGTGACCTGCTGCTGCTGTTCCTGTATCTGGAGGTGATCGCCATGGTGGGCGTGTACTTCCGCTCCGGGCAGTTGCCGGTGCGCTTCCCCATCTACATCGCCATCGTGGCGCTCGCACGCTACCTGGTGCTCGACATGAAAAGCCTCGATGCGTGGCGCATGCTGGGCGTGACTGCGGCGATGCTGTTGCTGGCCGTTTCGGTGCTGGTGATCCGTTATGGCCATATCCGTTTCCCGTACGACGAACATCCAAAAGACAGAGATCCGCAACCATGAGCAACAAAATGACCTACGCCGGGTTTTACAACGACAAGCACGGCGTCACCATGCTGGCGCGCGTCGTTCTTGATGGCTGGCTGTTCGGCATCATTCCTGAAACCGAGGATTGCGCCGGCTGGCAGCTGGGGCAAATGCAGGCGCTGACCGAGAAAGTCGAGGCCGAGTGGGACAAGTACGGCAATCTGCCGAGCCGCCTGCCGCCCGAGTTGCGCGAGCGTCACACAGCCCTGTACAAGATGGCGGTGGAGCGCGCGCGCGAAAAAGGCTGGGATCCCGAGCTCGGCGAAGACGAGTAATGCCTCCGGCAACGATACGCCTGCCCAACACCAACCTGCCGTCCCCTGATGGAACTGACTCCCCCGCTCCTGCAACTTGCCACCCAGGCGCTCGATCTGGTGCTGGACTTCACGCGTCCGGCCGACGCTGTGCTGTCGGCGTTTTTCCGCGACCATAAAAAACTCGGTTCGCATGACCGCGCGTTCGTGGCCGAAGCCGTGTTCGGCGTGCTGCGACGCTACCGCTACCTGTCGGTGGTGGTGCCGGCGGCCAATCCGCGAACGCTGATCATCGCCTGGCTGATCAAGGTGCGCGGCATGAGCGGGGCGACGCTGGAAAGATTCGCGAAGCCCGAACTGATCGACCACATTCGCAATGCCAGGACGGACGACCTGCCGCTGGCCGCGAGCGCGGAATTGCCCGACTGGGTGGTCGAAAAACTGCAGCGGTCGATGAGCGACGCCGACATCCTCGTGCTGGGCCGCGCACTGCAGCAACAGGCCCCGCTCGACGTGCGCGTCAATGCACAGAAGGCCGACCGCGATACCGTGCTGGCGAAGTTGCAGGGCGAAGGTTCCGCCGTCCAGGCGACGCCGTATTCGCCGTGGGGCATCCGCTTCAAGGATCATCCGGCGATCAACCGCCATCCGCTGTTTCTCGACGGCAGCCTGGAAGTGCAGGACGAGGGCAGCCAGTTGCTGGCCCTGCTGCTCGGCGCGCGGCGCGGTGAAATGGTGTGCGATTTCTGCGCCGGCGCGGGCGGCAAGACGCTCGCCATCGGCGCGATGATGGCGTCGACCGGACGGCTGTATGCGTTCGACGTGGCCGAGAAGCGGCTCGCCAACCTGAAGCCGCGGCTGGCGCGGTCGGGGCTGTCGAACGTGATGCCGCAGCTGATCGCGTCGGAGAACGACACCCGGGTGAAGCGGCTGGCCGGCAAGCTCGACCGCGTGCTGGTCGATGCGCCATGCTCGGGCCTGGGCACGCTGCGGCGCAACCCCGACCTGAAATTCCGCCAGTCGCCCGAAAGCGTGGCGGAACTGACCCGGAAACAGGCGTCCATCCTGCGCGCGGCGGCGAAGCTGCTGAAACCCGGCGGTCGGCTGGTCTACGCGACCTGCAGCCTGCTGCCGGAAGAGAACGAGGCCATCGTTGAGGCGCTGCTGGCGGACGGCGGGTTCACGCTGCTGCCGGTCAACGAGTTGCTGGCGCAGAACAAGGTCGATCTCGATACCGGCGCCATGCTGAAGCTGTCGCCCGCCGCGCACGGGACGGACGGTTTCTTCGCCGCCGTTCTGGTCAAAGCCGCCGATTGACCCACCGGGACTTTGCAGTTATCAATGCGGCGTCCCCTTCGGCCGGTTGATTAACCTGACATGGCAGCTGCCTCCTTCCACCCCGATCCGCTCGGCACCTTGTGCGGACTCTTCCGCGCGCGCGCCGCGGCGACACCGGACCAGGTGGCCTACCGGCAGTTCGACGAGACGCGCGATACCTGGGTGAGTTTCACCTGGGCGCAGGTGGCGGCCGAGGTGGCGCGCTGGCAGGCCGCGCTGGCGAAGGAGGGTCTGGCCCCCGGCGACCGCGTGGCGGTGATGCTGAAAAACAGCGTCGAGTGGGTGATTTTCGACCAGGCTGCGCTGGCGCTGGGGCTGGTCACGGTGCCCTTGTACCTCGACGACCGCCCGGAGAGCGCGGCCTACATCCTGAATCATTCCGGCGCCAAGCTGCTGCTGGTCGAAGGCAAGTTCCAGCACAAGAAACTGGCCGAAATCGCCGGGTCGACCCACACGCTGCAGCACATCGTCAGCCTGACCGCGCCTGACGACGGGTTGGCGAACTGGAGCACGCGCTTCGTGGTGGCGGCCGACTGGCTCGCCGCCGCGGCGGGCACGCCGGTGCCCGAGCGCCATCTCACGCCCGATCTGCTGGTCAGCATCGTCTATACGTCGGGCACCACGGGGCGGCCCAAGGGCGTGATGCTGACCCACGAGAACCTGTTGTGGAACGCGTTCTATGCCTCGCAATGCGCGGCGTTCGGGCCACACGAGGTATTCCTCTCATTTCTGCCCATGTCGCACACGCTGGAGCGCACAGGGGGCTATTACCTGCCGATGCTGGTCGGTGCCGAAGTCGTCTATGCGCGCTCGATCGCACAATTGGCACAGGATCTGCAGGTCATTCGTCCCACCGTGCTGATTTCGGTGCCCCGCATCTACGAGCGCGTGTACGGTCGCATCCAGGACAGTCTCGAAAAAAAGGGGGGGCTCGCCAGATTGCTGTTCAAGCTGGCCGTCTCGGTTGGCTGGCGACGTTTCGAGGTCAGCCAGGGGCGGGCGCGCTGGAGCCCGGCGCTATGGCTGTGGCCCGTGCTCGAAAGGAAGGTGGCGGGCAACGTCACGGAAAAGCTGGGCGGGCGGCTGAAGCTGGCGATATCGGGCGGCGCAGCGCTTTCGCCCGACATCGCGCACGTGTTCGTTGGCCTGGGCGTGCCGATCATTCAGGGCTACGGATTGACCGAAACCAGTCCGGTCGTCTGCGTGAACCGCCCGGAATCCAACGTGCCCTCCAGCATCGGCCCCCCCCTGCCCGGCATCGAGGTGAAGATCGGCGAGAACGACGAACTCCTCACGCGCAGCCGTTGCGTGATGCGCGGCTACTGGCAGGACGAGGCCGCCACCCGCGCCATGATCGACAGCGAGGGTTGGCTGCATACCGGTGATCAGGCCACGGTCGACGCCTGGGGCCACTACCACATCACGGGACGCATCAAGGACATCATCGTGCTGAGCAACGGCGAGAAGGTGCCGCCCACCGACATGGAATCCGCCATCCTGCTCGATCCGCTGTTCGAGCAGGTGATGATCGTCGGCGAAGGCAGGCCCTATCTCGCCGCGCTGACGGTGCTTAACGAGGAACACTGGCAGGCCTTTGCCGCCAGCCTCAATGTCGACCCCGGTCAGCCGGAAATCCTGCGCGACCCCAGGGTGATGAAGGCGCTCACCCACCGTGTCGCCCACCATCTCAGGCATTTCCCGGGCTATGCCCAGATCCGCCGGCTGCATCCCGAAACGAGGCCATGGACGCTGGAGGACGGCCTTCTGACACCCACCCTCAAGGTCAAGCGCAACGAGGTGCTCGACCGGTATCGTGCAGCGGTCGAGGCCATGTATGCTGATTTCGCACGCTGATTATTCCTGCTGAATTACGGAGATTATCCATGCTTTCATTCCCTCTCAACCGTCTTTCCGTTGGCCTGGCACTGGCCGGGCTTTCCGGGCTGGCCGACGCCGCAGGCTTTGCCTTGATCGAACAGAACGCGAGCGGGCTGGGCAATGCCTATGCGGGCGCAGCGGCCGTCGCGGAAGATGCCAGCACCGTGTATTTCAATCCCGCAGGCATGACCTTGCTGCCGGACAGGCAGTTCGTGGTGGCGGGCCATCTGATCAAGCCCAAGACGGAGTTTTCGGGAACGGTGACGCCTGCCGCCATCGGGGGCGGACAAGGGGGCGATGCCGGAGATCTGGCGTTCGTTCCCAATGCCTATTTCGCCTTCCGCGTGACGCCTCAGATGCATCTGGGGATCGGCCTCAACAGTCCTTTCGGCCTGAAGACCGAATACGACCCCGGCTGGATCGGACGCTATCAAGCCATCACATCCGAATTGAAGACGGTCAATATCAACCCGTCGGTCGCCTACAAGGTTTCCGATACACTGGCAATTGGCGCAGGCCTGAACCTCCAGCGCGTCGACGCCGAACTCACCAATCTCACGGGAGTGGGGTTGGCCAAGGTGCAGGGCGATGATTACGGCTGGGGTTTCAACGTGGGGGCGCTATGGCAGCTGGCGCCGAACACCCGTCTCGGACTCGCGTACCGCTCGGCCATTGACTACAAGCTTGATGGAGATGTCCGCTTCAGCGGAATGCCGGCACTCAATGGCGATATCACGGCCAAGGTGACCACGCCGGATTCCGCTTCCCTGAGCGTATTCCATCAGCTCAACGCGAAATGGGACGTGCTGGCGGACATCACCTGGACCGGTTGGAGCAAATTCGACAAGCTGGCGATCTATCGGACCAGCGGGGCACTGCTTTCCTACACGCCCGAGAACTGGCAGGACATCCTGCGGTATTCGCTGGGGGCCACCTGGCACGTGAGTGACAAGCTAAGCCTGCGCGGCGGCATCGCGTATGACGAGGCACCCGTGTCGGATCGTTACCGCACGCCGCGGATTCCCGACGGTGCCCGCACATGGGTCGCCGTGGGCGGCCAGTACAGGCTTTCCAGACAGGGCGCGCTGGATGTCGGTTATGCCCATTTGTTCGTGAATGATCCCGGGCTCGACGCGGCAGCCCCCGCCACCCTGATCACACCGGCCAATACGCTGAAAGGCGACTACCAGAGCCAGGTCGACATCCTGAGCGTGCAGTACACGCATAGCTTCTGAGTCCGCCGTGGTCAACGCCATCCCCTTTGACAACCTGCTGACGCGTCTGATCGAAGACAGCAAGAACGTCGACCTCGCGTGGCAGATCGGTGTGCTGGCGCTGGGTGCACTGATCGCCTGGGGCGCGATGCGGCTGGCCAGGCCCTATCTCACGACGCCGGCTGCGCACTGGCCTGCCGGTCAGGCGGGCTTTCGCCGGGTGGGTTTTCCGCTGGTCATGCTGGTGGTGGTCTGGCTCGGGCGTACGGTTGCGGCAAACTGGCTGGCCAGTACGCATTTGCTGAATCTGGCGGCGCCCCTGCTGCTGTCGCTGGCGGGCATCCGGTTGGTGATCTACGCCCTGCGCTACGCGTTCGAGCCGCGCGAATCGCTCAGGGTGTGGGAACGCACGGTCGCCTGGCTGATCTGGGGCGTGTTTGCGCTGCACATCACCGGGTTGCTGCCGCGCATCCATGCGGCGATGGAGGCGTTATCGTTCCAATCGGGCAGCCATCGCTTCTCGCTGTGGCTGCTGTTCCAGGCGGCGGTGGTGATCGTTGTGGCGATCATTGCTGCGTTGACGCTGGCGCGTCTGGTCGAAAGGCGGCTGATGGGCGTCACGCAGATGAACCTGTCGTTGCGCATGGCCTTGTCAAAAGCCGCGCGCACGGTGCTGCTGATCCTGGCGGTGCTGCTGGCCCTGCCGGCGGTCGGCATCGATCTCACCGTGCTGTCGGTGTTCGGTGGTGCGCTCGGGGTGGGCATCGGCTTCGGCCTGCAGAAGGTCGCGAGCAACTATATTTCCGGCTTCATCATTCTGCTCGATCGTTCGGTGCGCATCGGCGATCTGGTGACGGTCGACAACAAATACGGTCAAGTCAGCCAGATCAATACCCGTTATACCTTGCTGAGGTCGCTGGACGGCACGGAAAGCATCGTCCCCAACGAGACACTGATCACCCAGACGGTGGTCAATCACTCGCTGTCGAAGCCCAACGTGCGGATCGCGTTGCCGGTGCAGGTGTCCTACGATACGGATCTGGAACAGGCCGAGGCCTTGATGCTGGAGGCAGCGCGCAGCCAGAGTCGGGTGATACGTGATGACCCGGACAATCCTCCCCGCGTGTGTCTGAAGGAATTTGCCGATAATGGCGTGTTGCTGGAGTTGGCCGTGTGGATCCGGGATCCCAGCGAAGGGCAGAGCAATCTGCGTTCGGACATCAACTGGGCGATCTGGCGCCGTTTCAAGGCGGCCGGCATCGAGATTCCCTATCCCCAGCGGGTGGTTCACCTGGCCCGGGCGCCCAGCGAGATCGCAGATAATCCTTGATTTTTATGGATTTTATTCGTAAAATATTAGATGTTTTTATCCTTTTTTAGGAACCGGGAACCATGCAATTAGGCTTGTTGGATTTACCCTGGTGGGGTGTTGTGCTGGTCGCGCTCGGCCTGACGCACATCACCATCGCCGCCGTCACCATTTTTCTGCACCGTTCGCAGGCGCACCGCGCCGTCGATCTCCACCCCATCGTCAGCCACTTCTTCCGTTTCTGGCTGTGGCTCACCACCGGCATGGTCACCAAGGAATGGGTTTCCATCCACCGCAAGCACCACGCCAAGTGCGAAACCGTCGAGGATCCGCACAGCCCGCAAACCAAGGGCATCAAGAAGGTGTTCTGGGAAGGGTCCGAGTTGTATCGCGCCGAGGCCAAGGTGACCGAGACGCTGGAAAAATACGGCCACGGCACACCCGATGACTGGATGGAGCGCAATGTCTACAGTCGCCATTCGGCGGCGGGCATCTGGATGATGATGGCCATCAACCTCGCCCTGTTCGGGCCGCTCGGTCTGACCATTTGGGCCGTGCAGATGGCGTGGATTCCCGTCACCGCCGCCGGCATCATCAACGGCATCGGCCACTACTGGGGCTACCGCAACTTCGCCAGCGAGGACGCCAGCACCAACATCGTGCCGTGGGGCATCCTGATCGGCGGCGAGGAACTGCACAACAACCACCACGCCTACGGCACGTCGGCGCGGCTGTCGAACAAGTGGTACGAGTTCGACATCGGCTGGCTCTACATCAAGCTGATGTCCTACGTGGGCCTGGCCACCATCCGCAAGGTGGCGCCGACCGTGAAATGGCAGCCGGCCAAGCCGCTGTGCGATCTGGATACCCTGCAGGCCGTCATCACCCATCGCTATGACGTGATGACGCGCTTCGTGAAGAGCGTGCGCGCGGACAGCAAGGCCGAGATCGCCAAGCTGAAGGCGGGCGCGAACCTGCCGCAGAACTGGAACTTCGACAGCTTCCGTCGCTGGCTGCACAAGGAGCCCGCCGAGCTGGCCGCGTCCGACAAGGCCGCGCTCGACAGCCTGCTCGGCAAGAGCGAGCGCCTGCAAACGGTCTACCGCATGCGCCAGGAGCTCGCAGCCATCTGGGGCCGCTCCACCGCCAGCCGCGAGCAATTGCTCGACCAGCTGCAAGCCTGGTGCAAACGCGCCGAGGAAAGCGGCATCCAGTCGCTGAAGGATTTCTCGGTGCGCCTGCGCTGCTACGCCTGACCATGCCCGGACGTGGGTGCGGCCTTCGGGCCGCAACCCCAGCCAACAAAAAACCCGCCAACCGGCGGGTTTTTTGTTGGCGCAAGCCACGATTACTTCAGCTTGGTTTCCTTGTACATCACATGCTTGCGAGCCTTGGGATCGAACTTGCTGATCTCCATTTTCTCGGGCATGGTCTTCTTGTTCTTGGTGGTGGTGTAGAAGTGGCCGGTGCCCGCAGTGGACTCCAGCTTGATCTTTTCGCGTCCGCCTTTAGCCATGATTCAACTCCTTAGATCGCTTCGCCGCGGGCGCGCAGGTCAGCCAGAACAGCATCAATGCCGTTTTTGTCGATAGTACGCAGCGCCGCGTTGGAAAGACGCATACGCACCCAGCGATTTTCGCTCTCGACCCAGAACCGGCGGTATTGCAGGTTGGGCAGGAAACGACGCTTGGTTTTATTGTTGGCGTGGGAAACGTTGTTCCCGACCATGGGCTTCTTGCCCGTCACGACACATACGCGAGCCATGATGCTGCTCCAAAATTAAGGGTTAACCAGTGAGGGTTAACGTAAGGGGTTAACCCGAGAACCGCGATTTATATCACAGCTTGGAGGCGCGAGGCAAGTTCTGCGAGCCGTCAAAGATGGCCGGCTTCCATGAATGACAAGGAGGATGCGCCTGCCACGATGAAATGGTCGAGCACGCGCACGTCCACCAGGGCCAGCGCATCCGCCAGTTTCCGGGTGAGAGTGTGGTCGGCCGAACTGGGTTCGGCCACCCCGCTGGGGTGGTTGTGCGCCAGGATCAGCGCCGCGGCATTGTGTGCCAGCGCGCGCCTGATGATTTCGCGCGGGTAGACGCTGGTTTGCGTCAGCGTGCCGCGGAACAACTCTTCCACCGCGATCACGCGGTTCTGCGCGTCGAGAAAGACGCAGCAGAATACCTCGTATTCCTTGCTGCGCAGGAGCAGCCGCAGGTAGTCGCGTACCGCGGTGGGAGAGGTGAGCGCGTCGCGCTTCCCCATGTCTTCGGCCAGCGTGCGCCGCGCCATTTCCATCACCGCCTGCAGCAGCGCGTATTTGGCTTCGCCGACCCCCGGGGCTTCGCAGGCGGCTTTCCTGTCGGCGCGGCATAAACCCCCGAGGCCGCCGAAGCGTTCGATCAGTTCGCGTCCGAGGTCGACCGCGCTCTTGCCGACCACGCCCGTGCGCAGGAACACCGCGACCAGTTCGGCGTCGGTCAGGGCTGCGGCACCCTGTTTCAGCAGCTTCTCCCGCGGACGTGTGTCCTCCGGCCAGTCCCGAATCGCCATGACCCTTCCCCTCCCGTAGAATGTGCCATTTTCAAGGAAAGCGTGCAGGGAATCGAGACCGTGTCGCTGGCAGGCAAAAAAATCATACTGGGCGTGACCGGCGGGATCGCCGCCTACAAGGCGGCCGAATTGTGCCGCCTGCTGGTCAAGGCCGGTGCGAACGTGCGGGTGGTGATGACCGCCGCCGCACAGCAGTTCGTCGCGCCGCTGACCTTCCAGGCCCTGTCCGGCAAGCCGGTGCTGACGTCCCTGTGGGATGCCGCCAGTGGCGACGGCATGGAGCACATCCACCTGTCGCGCGATGCGGACCTCTTGCTGGTGGCGCCGGCCTCGGCCGACTTTCTGGCCAAAGTCGCGCACGGCCGGGCTGACGATCTGCTGTCGACGCTGTGCCTCGCGCGCACCTGCAAACTGGCGGTCGCCCCTGCCATGAATCGGGAAATGTGGGCCACCGCGCCGACCCGGCGCAATCTTGAGCAGTTGCAGGCGGACGACGTGAGTCTCCTGGGCCCCACCGCAGGCGACATGGCCTGCGGCGAAACCGGCCTCGGACGCATGCTGGAACCGGCCGACATCCTGACCGCTCTGCCGGCCCTGCTGGGCGGCGGTACGCTCGCGGGCAAACGGGTTTTGATTACCGCCGGGCCGACCTTCGAAGCGATCGACCCGGTGCGCGGGCTGACAAACCGCAGTTCCGGCAAGATGGGCTATGCCGTGGCGCAGGCCGCGGTCGAGGCGGGTGCCGAGGTGTGCCTGGTGTCGGGGCCGACCTGCCTCGCCACGCCGGCAGGCGTGCGCCGCATCGACGTGCAAAGCGCAGCCGAGATGCGCGATGCGGTGCTGGCCGAACTGCCTGCCGACGTGTTCATCGCCGTGGCGGCAGTGGCGGACTATCGGGTAGATGCCGCGGCGGCGCAGAAGATCAAGAAAAGTGACGCAGGACTCACGCTGCAACTGGTTGCCAACCCCGACATCCTGGGCGAAGTCGCTGCCCGGTCCGGCGCGCCGTTCTGCGTGGGCTTCGCTGCCGAGACCGAACGGCTGGCCGAGCATGCCGAAGCGAAGCGCCTGAAGAAGAAGCTGCCGCTGCTGGTAGGCAACCTGGCGCAGGACACGCTGGGGCAGGACACGGCCGAACTGGTTCTTTTCGATGACCGGGGCACGCACCCCCTGCCGCGGGCCGACAAACTCACCCAGGCGCGCCACCTGATCGGCCACCTTGCCACCCTCCTCAACTGACGAAATTCCGACGAATATGAAGATGGATGTGAAGATTCTCGACGCTCGCCTGCGTCATCAGTTGCCGCATTACGCTACCTCAGGCTCGGCCGGGCTGGATTTGCGGGCCTGCATGGATGGTCCAATCGTACTAGCACCAGGCGAAACCCAGCTGATTCCGACTGGCCTGGCGGTTCATCTGGCCGATCCCGGCTACGCCGCGCTGATCCTGCCGCGCTCCGGGCTCGGCCACAAGCACGGCATCGTGCTGGGCAATCTGGTCGGCCTGATCGATTCGGATTATCAGGGGCAGCTGATGGTTTCCGCGTGGAACCGCGGCCAGCAGCCATTCGAACTGGTGCCGATGGAGCGGCTGGCGCAGCTTGTCATCGTGCCCGTGGTGCAGGCGGAATTCAACGTGGTGGACGAGTTTTCGAGCAGCCAGCGTGGCGAGGGAGGATTTGGCAGCACCGGCCGGCAGTAGTGTCGGGTTTTTTTACATTTCGGTTGGAACGCTATCCGGCAGACGGGACTGCCGGGTGCGTGTGTATCAGGGCATGGAATTTGCTGTTTTAAGACCATGTCGGCAGGTTGCGTGCAGCTGCGAACGCCTGTCATTGCGGAGAAACATAAATATAAGAGGTTGGAGAGCCGGCTGGCGCAGCCATGCACCATACGTCCATATCGCGGTTTGGCCTGATCCTGGCCGCAGCCCTCGTGCTGCTGGCCGGAATCGTCGCGTCCGCGATTTATCTGACGCGCCCTCAGGTGCAGCCGGTGCCCGAAGAACTGGGCAAGCCGGTGATGGCGGCGCAGATCGAATTCCTCGCCGATGCCATGAAGCGCAGCGCCGCGCGGATCGCCTCGCACCCGCAAACCCTGGCGTGTTTTGCCAGCGGCGCGCCTGACGTCTGCCAGGCCCAAGCTGCCAACCTGCAAGCTCTGAATCAGGATGCGACCGTGCTGTTCGTCACGGCCGGCCAGCACCAGCTGCTGCCAGGGTTCCTGCCGGGCGAAACCCGGCAGTTGCTGACCCACGCCGGGCGCGGCGGGACAACGGCTACAGCCACTTTCAACCTGTCCCTTTCGCATCCGGTCATCGGCCCCGACGGCAAGCGGCTCGGCTATGTCATCGTCGAGCAGAGCGTGCCGCAGCTGCAGGCGCTGTTCGATACCCTGCCGCTGCCGGACGCGGCCGCCTACGCCGAGTTGTTGCAGCAAGGCGAGGACGGGGGTTCCGCCACGGTGCTGATGCGGCGCGGAAACCAGGCAATCAAGCGAAGCGCGCGCCCCACCCTGATCGCGCTGGCAGGCACGCCGTGGCAGATCGCCGTATGGCGCCCGGTCACACCGGTGGTCGAGAGCGTGGCCCCGTATATCCTGGGCTGGCTGGTCGCGAGCCTGGTCATCGCCATCCTGGTCACGGCTGCCATACTGGCGGTGCGCAACCGGGTGACCGACAACCTGCGCACGCTGGTGAAGTTCACCAACGATCTGCGCCAGCAGCGTCTGCGCGCGGATTATCCGGTCAGCCTGGCGGAGTTCCAGACGCCGCTCGAGACCATGCTGAAGCTCGGCAAGGTCATGCTGGGCAAGCAGAAGGAAGTCTCGTCGCAGGCACGGCTCGATCACCTGTCGCAGGTCAACAACCGGCGCAGCTTCGACGAAAAGCAGAAGGAACTGTTCGCGACCCTGAAGGATGGCTGGACTCACAGCCTGCTGATCCTGGACATCGACAACTTCAAGCAGGTCAATGACACCTTCGGGCACGAGGCGGGCGATCAGCTCATCATCAAGTTCGGCAATGCGCTCAAGGCCTGCCTGCGCAACAGCGATTTCATCGCCCGACTCGGTGGCGACGAGTTCTGCGTGGTGTTTCCCTATACGCCGCTCGATCGCGCGCAGGAACTGGCCGAGCGGCTGCGCGCCAATATGCCGGAAAGCGTGGAGCTCATTCCGGGTGTGACGCAGAAGCTGTCGTGGAGCGGTGGCATGTCCGAATTCAGTCGCGATGACCGCGAGGAAAACGAGGCGCTGGCGCGCGCCGACGCAGCGCTGCTGGAAGCCAAGCGCGGCGGCCGCAACGCCACGCGAATCAGGGCTGCCGCCTGAGCGTGGCTGTTGCCGCTTCAGCGGCTATACAGCCACGGCCTGCCCCTCGCGGGTAGAGCGCGGCGGCCAGCAGGACGATCCCCAATATTCCCCACAGCGCCAGCACCGGCGCATTGCCCCAGCGCACATATGGCGTGCTGCCGGCATAGCCCTGGATGGTGCCGGAGAGGCTGCCGGCGGTGAAGAGCGGCAGGCTGGCCAGCACGCGCCCTTTCGCGTCGATGATCGCAGTGAGGCCGGTATTGGTCGCGCGCAGCATCATGCGCCCGGTTTCCAGCGCGCGCATCTCCGACATCTGCGCGTGTTGCCAGGGCGCCAGCGAATCACCGAACCAGGCCAGGTTGCTGACGTTGACCAGCACGCTCGCCTGCGGCAGCTGGCGGATGATTTCCTCGCCGAACGCGTCCTCGTAGCAGATGTCGGCCGCCACCCGCTGGCCGCCGATGGCGAGCGGACGCTGGTCGACGGCGCCGCGGGCAAAATCAGACAGCGGGACGTGCAATACCTCGATCACCCAGCCCCACACTGCCTTCAGCGGAATGTATTCGCCGAACGGCACCAGATGCACCTTGCTGTAACGCTGGCTGGGTGCGCTGCCGAAACTGACGGCGCTATTGTAGTAGGCGCCACCGAGCCAGCCGGTCGGCAGCCCGGTCAGCACGTCACCGCCGTTTTGCCGGCCGAGGGAAATCAGCCCGTCGCGATAATCGTCGGGGAGCTCGGATTCAAACAGCGGCAGCGCCGTTTCCGGCAGCACGATCAGTTGCGCGGGCGAGGCGGCGGCCATGCGCGCGTAGGTCTCCAGCGTGGCGCGGGTGGTCTCGGGCCGCCATTTCATGTCCTGCGGGATGTTGCCCTGCAGCAGCGCGACCGTTGTCGGCGGACCGTCGGGTGTGGTCCACTGGACGTCATGCAGGGCCTGGCCGCCGACGCCCAGCGCCACGATCGCCGCGGCCGCCCAGACGCGCGGCGCCAGCGGGCCACGCGTCGTCACCCCCCACGCCAGCAGGCCTGCGATCAGCGCCAGCAGGAACGAGACCCCATATGCCCCGACCAGCGGCGCATAGCCCGCCAGCGGGCCGTTCGGCACCTGCGAGTAGCCCACGACCAGCCAGGGGAAACCGGTGAAGATCCAGCCGCGAGTCCATTCCGTCACGCTCCATGCGAGCGGGATCATCAGCACGAAGCGGAACACGGGCGTGATGCGCCCGTGTTGATGCGCCTTGGGGTAGGCCTGCAACGCGCCAACTGCCGCCGGAAACAGGGCGAGAAATGCACAGAACAGGAAGGTGGCGAGGCCGGCCAGCCACGCGGGCATGCCCCCGTACACCCACAGGCTGATGAACACCCAGCTCACGCCGGTGAGGAAAAAGCCCAGCCCCCAGGCGAACCCGGTCAGAAATCCGGTCCGCACGGAAGCCGTGCGCGACAGTTGTCCGAACAGCACCGCAAGGCTCAGAACGGGCAGGGGCCAGAGCTCAAACGGCGCGAAGCCGGCGACGGCCGCTGCGCCGGCAAGCAGGCTGAGCAGCAGCGACGGGAAGGCGACGCGGCGCACGGCGGAACGCTTATCCGCCATGCGTGTCGCCGCGATCAGCGGGGCGCTTCAAAATCAATATGGCCGTCGATCACCGTGTAGCGCACCCGGCCCTGCATCGGATGATTGAGGAAAGGCGTGTTGTCGCCCTGGCTGGCCAGGGTCCGGGGGGTCACGACCCACTCGGCGGTCTCGTCGAATATGCAGAGGTCGGCGTGGCCGCCGACCGACAGGCTGCCGCCGGGTACCCCAAGGATCTGTGCCGGTTTCCACGAAATCAGGTCGATCGCCTGCATCAGCGGCACGCCCATCTCGCGCGCCCACTTCAGCGTCAGCGGCAGCAGCAGTTCGACGCCCGAGGCGCCCGCGGCCGATTCGCCGAAGGGCAGCTGCTTCTCGTCCTCGTCGACCGGGGTGTGGTCGGAACACAGCGCGTCGACGGAGCCGTCGCGCAAGGCTTCGCGGATGGCGTCGCGGTCGCGCAGGCTCCGGAGCGGCGGCACCAGGTGCATGTGCGAGTCGAAGCCGATGAGGTCGTGTTCCGACAGGTGCACGTGGGTGCAGGCCACATCGCAGGTCACTGCGAGCCCCTGGGCCTTGGCTGCACGCACCATCGCGATGCCCTCGCGCGTCGACAGGCGGGCAAGATGAATGCGGGCACCGGTTTCGCGCGCCAGTTGGAGAATGGTCGCCAGCGCCACCGTTTCGGCCAGCGCCGGAATGCCGGGCAGCCCGAGCCGCGTGGCCACGGCGCCGTCGTGCGCGACCCCGCCGCGTGCCAGCGAGACATCCTGCGGGCGCAGCCACAGGCTGAAGCCGAAGGTGGCGGCGTATTCCATCGCGCGCAGCAGGACGAGCGTGTCGGTCAGCGGCGCATCGGCCTGGGTGAAGGCGCGACAGCCGGCTTCGGTGAGCTCGGCCATTTCGGTCAGCATGTGGCCTTCGAGTTTTTGCGTCAGCGCCCCGATCGGATAGACGCGCGGCCCCGGCAGGTTCCTGGCGCGGAATTTCAGCATCTCCACCAGCCCCGGCTCGTCCAGCGGCGGGTCGGTGTCGGGCGGACAGGCGAGCGACGTGATCCCGCCCGCAGCGGCGGCGAGCATTTCCGATTCGAGCGTGGCCTTGTACTCGAAGCCGGGTTCGCGCAGCCGCACCGACAGGTCGACCAGGCCCGGGCAGACGATCAGGCCACTGGCGTCGATCGTGCGGTTGGCGTGGAAATCCGCGGGCGCGTGGCCGTTGCCGACGATCTTGCCGGCGGCGACATAGATGTCGGCGACTTCGTCGCGCGTGTTCATCGGGTCGATCACCCGCCCGTTCTTGATATGAATCTTCATGCAGCCGCCTCGGTTAGGTGGTCACGGGGGATGGCGCTCTCATGTCGGCGGCAGACAGCATTCGCCTTGCTGCCGATCCCGCGTCGCGGGGCCCTCGTCAGGCGGCTCATGCTGTTGCCCCTCCTGCCAGCATTGCCATCACCGCCATGCGCACCGCGATGCCGTAGGTCACCTGCGGCAGGATCACCGACTGCGGGCCGTCGGCGACTTCGGACGCGATTTCGACGCCGCGGTTCATCGGGCCGGGATGCATCACGATCGCATCGGGCCTGGCGAGCGCGAGTTTCTCGGGCGTCAGGCCAAAGAACTTGAAGTATTCCTGTGCACTGGGCAGCCGCGCGCCCTTCATGCGCTCGTTCTGCAGGCGCAGCATGATGACCACATCGCAGCCGGTGAGGCCCGCTTCCATGTCGTGGAACACCCTGACGCCCATCTGCTCGACCCCGGCGGGGAGAAGCGTTTTGGGGCCGACCACGCGCACCTCCGGCACGCCCAGCGTGGTCAGCGCGTGGATCTGCGAGCGCGCCACGCGCGAATGCAGCACGTCGCCGACGATGGCCACGGTCAGATTGTGGAACTCGCCTTTGTAGCGGCGGATGGTGAACATGTCGAGCAGACCCTGCGTTGGATGCGCATGGCGGCCGTCTCCCGCGTTGACCACCGAGATGTGCGGCGCCACGTGGTGCGCGATGAAGTGCGCCGCGCCGGATTGCGCGTGGCGCACGATGAACATGTCGGCGTGCATCGCGGCGAGGTTGTCGACGGTGTCCAGGATCGCCTCGCCCTTGGTCTGGCTGGAGGTGGCGATGTTGAGGTTCACCACGTCGGCGGACAGGCGCTTGGCCGCGATCTCGAAGGTGGTGCGGGTGCGGGTCGACGGTTCGAAGAACAGGTTGAAGATGCTTTTCCCGCGCAGCAGCGGGACCTTCTTCACCTCGCGTTCGCCCACGTCCATGAAGGACTCGGCGGTGTCGAGGATCTGCGTGATGATGGCGCGGGGCAGGCCGTCGAGGGTGAGCAGGTGCCGCAGCCTGCCGTCTTCTGTGAGTTGTAGGTTCATGCAAGCGTGAGCGTCAGATGGCCATCGTCGAGGCGGGAAAGATTGATGTTCTGGTGGTCGGGCACGGCGATCGTCAGGCCGGCGAAATCGGGACGGATCGGCAATTCGTGGCCGCCGCGGTCGACCAGCACTGCCAGCCGGATCGAAGCGGGGCGGCCATAGTCGAACAGTTCGTTCATCGCGGCGCGCACCGTGCGGCCGGTGTGCAGGACGTCGTCGACCAACAGGATGTCGCGCCCTTCCAGGGCGAACGGCAGGTTGGACGGCTTGACCTGCGGGTGCAGGCCGATGCGCGAAAAGTCGTCGCGATAAAAGGAGATGTCGAGTGTGCCCAGCGGCTTGGTGCAATGCAGCAGCGCATGCAGGCGCTCGGCCACCCATACGCCGCCGGTGTGGATGCCGACGATCAGCGTGTCGGGTGAGAGGGTGGGGGCGATGGCGTCGGCGAGCCGCGCGATCAGCGTGTTGGCGTCAGGCAATGAGGCGTGCATCGAAAAACCCTTGCAGTATGAGTTGGGCGGCGACGGCGTCCGCCAGCGCCTTGTTTTTCTTGCCGTGGATGCCGCGCGCATGGAGTTCGGATTCGGCTGCCGTGCTGGTGTGGCGCTCGTCCACCAGAAAAACCGGAAGATTGAAGCGCGATTCTAATTTGCGCGCGAAGTTTTTGGCCACCCGCGTCATTTCGTGCTCGCTGCCGTCGGCGTGGGTGGGCAGGCCCAGCACCAGCAGCACCGGCTGCCATTCGGCCACGAGCCGGGCGATGGCGGCGAGCCGCTCATCGTTGGAGCCGGCCTGGATGACGGTGAGCGGGTGCGCGATCCCGATCGACAGTTCGCCCGAAGCCACGCCGGTGCGCTTCAGGCCCAGGTCGAGGGCCAGCACCGTGCCGTGGGTGTCTACATAGCTCAAGCGTGCCCGGCTTCTTCGGACAGGCTGGCGAAGTCGATGCCCAGGAGCTTCATCGCGGCGGGCAGGCGTTCCTCGGGCGGCAGATCGAATATCACCTGTGGATCGGCAGCCACCGACAGCCAGGCGTTCTGCTTGATCTCGTCTTCGAGCTGACCGGCCGACCAGCCCGCGTAGCCCAGCGACACCATGAATTTTTCCGGTCCCGCACCCTGGCTCACCGCTTCCAGCACATCCTTCGAGGTGGTGAGGCTGATCGCGTCGCTGACGACGAGGGTCGAACTAAAGGTGAGCGGGGGCGTGTGCAGCACGAAGCCGCGCTCGGTCTGCACCGGGCCGCCAAAATAGACCGTCTTGTGATGCAGACGCTCCGGCAACGGCAAACCGATCTGCTCGAACAGCGTCGACAGGTCGAGATCGATCGGCCGGTTGATCACCACCCCCAGCGCGCCCTGGTCGCTGTGGTCGCAGATATACGTCAGCGTGCCGTTGAAATTGGGGTCGACCATGCCCGGCATGGCGATCAGGAAGTTGTGGGTGAGATTGACGGTGTCCATGATTGCGTTCCCATTGTAATCTGCCTCAAAACAAGCAAACACCCTTTTAGAAGACTCCCCTTTCAATATAGCGACCAGAACACCCCATGCCTGAATATGCCCGCGCCCTGGTGTGGTTTCGCCGCGATTTGCGCGATTACGACCACGCCGCGCTCCATCACGCGCTCAAACACGCCCGGCAGGTCATCTGCGCCTTCGTTTTCGACCGTGAAATACTGGATGCGCTTCCCGACCCGGCCGACCGGCGGGTCGAGTTCATCCACGCGAGCGTCACGGAATTGCAGGAGGCCCTGCAGTCCCGCGGCGGCGGGCTGATCGTCCGATACGGCGTCGCCCGCGACGAGATCGTGCGGCTGGCGGCCGAAGGCCAGGTCGATGCCGTGTTCTTCAATCATGGCGACGATCCCGCCGCCCTGGCGCGTGATGCCGCCGTCGAAGCCGCGCTGCAGCGCCGCGGGATTGCCGTCCGTCACCACAAGGACGTGGTCATCTTTGAACGTGAGGAAGTGCTCACAGCCGCCGGCACGCCTTTCAGCATCTTCACTCCCTACAAGAATGCGTGGCTGAAAACGCTGTCGCCGCATGACCTGCAAGCCTATCCGGTCGACGCATTTGCCGACCGACTGGTTGCGCAGTCGACGCCGATCCCCGGCCTGGCGGACATGGGGTTCCAGCCCACCAACCTGCGCGAACTCGCGCTGCCGGTCGGCATGGCCGGCGGCGCGCGGCTGTTCGAGGATTTTCTCGATCGCATCGACCGCTATCAGGAAACGCGCGATTTCCCTGCGCAGAAGGGGCCGTCGTATCTGTCGGTGCATCTGCGATTCGGTACGGTGTCCATTCGGCAGTGCGCCGCCGCGGCCTGGCAGCAGGGCGGGCACGGGGCGCAGACGTGGCTGTCGGAACTGATCTGGCGCGACTTCTATCATCAGGTTCTCTGGCATCGTCCGGACGTCGCCAGCGGGCATGCCTTCAAGCCGCAATACGATGCGCTGCCGTGGCCCAACCCGCCGGGGCATTTCGCGGCGTGGTGCGAGGGGCGCACCGGCTATCCGCTGGTCGACGCCGCGATGCGGCAGTTCGACCAGACCGGCTACATGCACAATCGGCTCCGCATGGTCGCGGCGTCGTTTCTGACCAAGGATCTGCTGGTCGATTGGCGGAAGGGCGAGAAACATTTCGCCGACAGGCTCATCGACTTCGACCTGGCTGCCAACAGCGGCGGCTGGCAATGGGCCGCTTCGGTCGGCTGCGACGCGCAGCCCTGGTTCCGCATTTTCAACCCGGTCACCCAGTCCGAGCGGTTCGACGCGCAGGGGCGTTTCATCCGCCGCTATCTGCCGGAACTCGCCCACGTGCCCGAAAAATTCATCCACGCGCCCTGGCGCATGCCGGCTTCCGAGCAGCAGCGGGCGGGGTGCGTGATCGGCCGGGACTATCCTGCGCCGATCGTCGACCATGCGGCCCAGCGGGCCAGGGCGCTGGATTTGTTCAAGCGTGCGGCGCCCCGTCCGTAATACGGGTCTGATCGCATGAATGGGCAAGTGGAAGGCGCGCGATAATTATTGAACATGTCGGGCGCACGACAGCCTGCCAGGAGGTCGTTTTTGTGCCACAGTTCGAACTGGGGCAGAGACGCGGCGGGTAACAATCGTCGCCCGAAGCCGGCAAAGTCAAAATAACGATAATTGCGGGGTGTTTGGATTTCCTCCAGTAACAAACGAGGGCGCCTTGCATTGATGCAATTGCCAAAACAAGACCTGCAACGCTTCGTCGGTATCGTTTTGCTTGCCGCAAGCATTCCATTGCTGCTGTGGCAGGCTACCCCTGCCAACCAGTTGGCGATCTCCAGCCAGGCTTTCCTGGCTGCCCATTCGGTGATGGAGATTTTTGCCATCGTCGTGGCGGCGCTGATTTTCTTTACGGGCCACGGCGCGGATCAAACCATCCGCTCGCTGCGTTCGGTCGTGCTCGGCTACGCCTTTCTGGCCGTGGCCTTGTTCGACAGCCTGCATTTCCTGTCCTACCTCGGCATGCCGGACCTGGTCAGCCCCAATTCACCGCACAAATCGATCCTGTTCTGGCTGTGCGGGCGATTCACCGCCGGGCTGGGCCTGCTGGCCTACATCCTGATTCCTGAAACCCCCGTCATTCGCGATCCGGTGCGCCGTGGCGCCCTCGCTGCCGTGCTGCTGGGCGTGGGGATCATTGCCTACGGTTTCCTGGCTGCGCCGCAGGCCCTGCCGGCCATGTACGTGAGCGGCATCGGACTGACGTCGCTCAAGGTTGCACTGGAATGGCTGGTGTTCGGGCTCTACCTTGCCGTTGCGCTCGTGCTGGCCCTGCGCCGCCGGCAGGTGATCCATTGCGATGTCGGCAACCTGATGCTGGCCTTGCTGCTGATGGCGGCGGGCGAATTGTTCTTCATCGTCTATGTCGAGGTGAGCAGCACCGCCAACCTGCTGGGTCACACGTACAAGGTGTTTGCCTACTATTACCTGTATCTCGCGATCTATGCCGATGCGGTGAGCCGGCCGTTCCGCCGGATGCAGCACATCCTCACCCACGACGACCTCACCGGCCTGCCGAATCGTGCCGCGTTCAACAGCAGGCTCAACCTGGCGGTGGCGCAGGCACGGCAGGATGCGCCGTGCGCCGTTCTGCTGCTGGACCTCGATCACTTCCAGAATGTGAACGACACGCTGGGTCACGAGCAAGGCGACCTGCTGCTGGTCGCGGTGGCTGAGCGCATCAGGACCAGCTTGCCTGAAGCGGCGTTCGTGGCCCGTTTCAGCGGCGATGAATTCGTGATCCTGCTGGAAAACGCGGGGGTCGAACGCGCAAAGGAAGTGGGCGAAGACCTGCTGCAGATCATGGCGCACGAGTTCGACATCGGCAACGACCGACTCGGAATCGGCGCCAGCCTGGGCATCGTCACCTACCCGTCGGCCGGCGAATCCGCCAGCGTCCTGATGCGCTATGCCGATCTCGCCCTGCATCGTGCCAAGTCGTCTGGGCGCAACTGCCTCACGGTGTTCAGCCGCGACCTGTCCGATGAAATCCAGCGCCGCGTGCTGTTGGAGGCGCGGCTGAAGCACGCCTTGCAGCGCAAGGAGTTCGCCCTGCACTATCAGCCCAAGCTGGAAATCCTGTCCGGCCGCCTGGTGGGCTGGGAGGCGCTGTTGCGCTGGCAGTCGCCCGAGCTCGGCGCTGTCAGCCCGGAGGAGTTCGTTCCGGTCGCCGAGCAGACCGGAATGATCCTGCCGATCGGCAACTGGGTGTTGCGCGAGGCCTGCCGCCAGATGCGCGCGTGGCAGGATCAGGGGCTACGGCCCGGCACCATGGCCGTCAATCTGTCGACGCGGCAGTTCCGGCAAAAAGACCTGGCCGAGGAAGTCAGCACCGTCCTCATCGACACCGGGCTGACGCCCGGCGACCTCGAACTGGAGCTCACCGAGTCGTCGATCATGGACAATCTGGCCTCCGCCGCGATCATGCTCGCCGAGCTGAAACAGCTGGGCATCCGCATCGCGGTGGATGATTTCGGCACCGGTTATTCGTCCCTCAGCTACCTGAAGACCTTTTCCATCCACTGCCTGAAGATCGACCGCTCATTCATCAATGACATTCCCGGCGACGAGAACGACACGGCCATCGTGCGTGCCATCATCACCCTGGCCAGCAGCCTCGGTCTGACCGTGGTGGCGGAAGGCGTCGAAACCGAGCCGCAACGGGCCTATCTCCAGGCCAATCATTGCGATCAGGCCCAGGGCTATCTGTTCAGCCGTCCGCTGCCACCTGGCGAATGCATCAGGGTGATGCAGGCCGGCACGCTCCGGGCGATCGCGTAGGCCCGTTCCGGACAACAAAAAGCCGGGCATTGCCCGGCTTTTTTAGCCTGCGTCTCCGCGCTTTTCCGGTCAAGGGCCGGCCGTGGCTGCAACCGCGCTCGAGCGAATGCGGGATCGTGCGCGTCAGCCGCCGCGCTCAGGCAGCCTTTTCGTGGTGGTAGCCGGTCACGGTGTCCACTTCGGTCTTGGAGCCGAGGATCACCGGCACGCGCTGGTGCAGGCCTTCGGGCGCGAGGTCGAGGATGCGCTGATAGCCGGTGGTGGCGGCACCGCCGGCCTGCTCGACGATGAAGGCCATCGGGTTGGCTTCGTACAGCAGGCGCAGCTTGCCGGCCTTGGCGGGATCCTTGGTGTCCTTGGGGTACATGAAGATGCCGCCGCGGGTGAGGATGCGGTGCACTTCGGCGACCATCGAGGCGACCCAGCGCATGTTGAAGTCCTTGCCGCGCGGGCCCGTCTTGCCGGCCAGGCACTCGTCGACGTAGCGCTGCACCGGCTTTTCCCAGAAACGCATGTTGGACGCGTTGATCGCGAATTCCTTGGTTTCGGTGGGGATCTTCATGTTGGGGTGGGTCAGCACGAACTCGCCGACGTCACGGTCGAGCGTGAAGCCGTTGGTGCCGTGGCCGAAGGTCAGCACCAGCATGGTCGACGAACCGTAGATCGCGTAGCCGGCGCAGACCTGCTGGGTGCCGGTCTGCAGGAAGTCTTCCATCTTGGCGGCGCGGCCGGCGACCGGGGCCTTCAGGATCGAGAAGATGGTGCCGACCGAGATGTTGACGTCGACGTTGCTTGATCCGTCGAGCGGGTCGAACACCAGCAGGTATTTTCCGAGCGGGTATTTGTTGGGGATCGAATACACCTCGTCCATCTCTTCCGACGCCATGCCGGCCAGGTGGCCGGCCCACTCGTTGGAGCGGATCATGATCTCGTTGGTGATGACGTCGAGCTTCTTCTGCGTCTCGCCCTGCACGTTTTCGGAATCGAGCGAGCCCATCACGCCCAGCAGCGCGCCCTTGTTGACGGCGTTGGAGATGGCCTTGCAGGCGGTGACGACGTCGTTCAGCAGCGAGGTGAAGTCGCCGGTGGCGCCGGCGGTACGGCGCTGTTCTTCAATGATGAACTGGGTAAGGGTGGTGCCGGTATGCATGACGATCTCCAGAAGCGGGATAGATAAATATATTAGAACAATCAAACATTTTATCACGTGATAAAGCGATCAAATACCTCCCGTTGGCAGGCGAACCGATAACCGGCGCATAAAAAAACCCGCCTCGGGGGCGGGTTTTTGCTTGCTGCGGACGGCAGCTCAGGTTTTCGTGCGCCGGTTCACCGCGAAGCCGACCAGTCCCAGCCCGGCCAGCATCGTCATCCAGGAGGCGGCATCCGGCACCGGCTGCGCCACGGGGGTGACCGTCAGGGATTGCAGCTTGAGCAAGTCGCTCAATCTGTCTCTGTTGGTGGTACTGGCGGCTACCGCCAGCCAGTCGTAGGATCCTGCAATCAGGGGGGTGACGATCCTGACGTCGTTTACGCTGAGGCCGTTGGCGTAGGACCCTGACGCCGTCCCCGGAAAGTTCGTCACAATCTGGTTGGGCTTCTGGCCGGCCGGGCTGAAGGTCGTGCCGGTGCCGGCCCACACGCTAAGGTCGGCACCGAAACCGCCGATCTGCAGGATGTCCAGCGACTGCAGGTTGACCGTGCTGGAAAACCTGAACAGGATCAGCTCTTTGGCTTTATCGTTGTCCAACGAACGCATATTTTTATCGGCCGCGCAGCCGGTTTGGTTAATGTTGCACACGCCCAGGCCATCCGCCGCAACGGTGAGCGTGGCGGCCTCGAACTTGCTACCTTGTGCCGTGTCGGCCCATGCGCTGGCCGTGACCGTCAGCCCCGTCACCAAATCGGTATAGGTGCTGCCAGCGGCCGAGGTGAAGTCGAATGTCACGGCCTGCGCCTGCGCGGACACCAGCGCGAACCCGAGGATGGCGGCAAATCGGTTGAAGGTGTTCATGTCTGCTCCTGTTCTTCTTGGCTGTGGGCCGGGTATCGGCTCTGCCAGCCGGAATGTTTAGCCAGGAATGGAGCAATAGGCGTGCCTGACCTAGGGAAACTGGATTCAAGCAACTGATTTTATGAGCAATATTGCCAAAAATGCATTTTGGCTGGGTTGCCCGGATGCATGGCTTTTCGGGTCGAATTGACGGGATTCTTACGCCAGGGTGACGGAATTCAGTCAGTTCCCACCAGTTGATCCGAGCGGGTGAAGGTCCAGGTGCGGGTTATCGACAGGATGTCGGTCTTCTTGCGCATCTCGTCGGGGAAGGGCGAGAAGGGGGCAGCGAGTTCGACGATCCTCATCGCGGCGGCGTCGAGAATCTTGGAGCCGGACGAACGATCGATCTCGACGTTCTCGAGGCGGCCGTCGGAATAGATCGACACGGTCAACCTCAGGCTGCCGTAAATGCCCTGGCGGCGCGCGGCCTCGGGATAGTTGACGTTGCCGACGCGCTCGACCTTGGTGACCCAATCCTCGACATAGCGCGCAAACGCGTATTCGCGCACGTTGGCGCCG
>JAJXTE010000110.1:0-1678 GCA_021784115.1 Pseudomonadota bacterium
AGCGGTAAGCGGTAGGGCAGAAAACACGCGCCTTTGCTCCTCCGCTCACGACTCACCGCTTGCCGTTCACCACTCCCCTATATAATCGCCCCTCATGCAAACCCCTTTCCACACCGTCGGCCTGGTCGGCAAATACGACAACCAGGGCATGGAAGCCTCGCTGCGCGCATTGGGCGAGTTCCTGCGCGGCCGCGGGCATAACGTCCTGCTGGCCTGCCAGAGCGCGGATCACCTGGGGATCAAGGATTTTCCGACCCGCAACCTGCACGATCTGGCGACCGAAAGCGATGTCGTGGTGGTGCTGGGCGGCGACGGCACGATGCTGTCGATTGCCCGCGAACTGGCGCCGAATGGCGCACCGCTGATCGGCGTCAACCAGGGCCGGCTGGGCTTCCTCACCGACATCATGGTCGATGGCATGTACGATGCCGTTGCCGAGATTCTCAGCGGCCAGTACGTTGCGGAAGAGCGCATCCTGCTGAACGGGCAGATCCGCCGCGACGGCGAGCGCGTGTTCGAAGCCACCGCATTCAACGATGTGGTGGTGGGCAAGGGCGGGTCGGGGCGACTGATCGACCTGGAAATCGCCATCAACAGCGAGTTCGTCTACAGCCAGCGCGCCGACGGCCTGGTGGTCACCAGCCCGACCGGTACCACCGCCTACGCGCTGTCTGCGGGCGGGCCCATCGTGCATCCGACGCTGGAAGCCGTCGCGCTGGTGCCGATCTGCCCGCACACCCTGTCGGCGCGCCCGATCGTGGTCAGCAGCCATTCGCGCATCGAACTTCACCTGACCTATGCCGACGACGCGCGCGTCCACTTCGACGGCCAGCATCATTTCGACCTGATGAGCGGCGACCACGTGTGGATCACCCGCGCCAGCCGCCCGGTCACCCTGCTGCATCCGCATTCCTACAGCTACTACGACACCCTGCGGCAGAAGCTGCACTGGGGCAAGAAGCTTTGAGCAGTTCATGCTCGTTCATTTATCCATCCGCAACTACCTGCTGGTCGAATCGGTCGAGCTTGATTTCGCGCCGGGGCTGACCGTCCTCACCGGCGAGACCGGCGCCGGCAAATCCATCCTGGTCGATGCGCTGGCGCTGGCGTTGGGTGACCGCGCCGAAGGCGGCGTGGTACGCAGCGGCGCCCCCCGTGCGGAAATCTCGGTTGAATTCGCCATCGACGGCCTGCCAGCACTGGCGGCCTGGCTCGATGAAGCCGGCTTCGCCTCCGACGACGGCACGCTGATCCTGCGTCGCGTGATCGACGCCGGCGGCCGCTCGCGCGCCTTCATCAACGGCAGCGCGGCGCCGCTGACGCAGCTGAAGGACGCGGCCGACTTCCTGCTCGACATCCACGGCCAGCAGGCGCATCACGCGCTGCTGCGTCCGCAGACCCAGCGCGAGGTGCTCGATGCCTATGCCGGCGCGCAGGCGCTGGCCGCCACCGTGAGCGCATCCTGGCATGCCTGGCAGGCTGCGCGCCAACGGCGCCGGGACGCCGAAACCCACAGCCAGGCCCGGCAGATCGAACGCGAAGGCCTGAGCATGGCGGTGGAGGAGTTGCGTGCGCTCGGCGACGACCTGGCGCGCTGGGACGAGATCCAGACCGAACACGCGCGGCTGGCGCACGTCACCACGCTGATCGAAGGCGGGCACGCGCTGATCCAGGGGCT
>JAJXTE010000110.1:1778-6492 GCA_021784115.1 Pseudomonadota bacterium
ATGGGCTGGAAGACGTGAGCTTTCTCGCCGCCAGCCATCCCGGCCTGCCGCCGGGGCCGCTGGGCAAGGTGGCGTCGGGCGGCGAGCTGTCACGCATCAGCCTGGCGATCCAGACCGCGCTGTCGGGCGTGGCCGGCGTGCCGACGCTGATTTTCGACGAGGTCGATGTCGGCATTGGCGGCAGCGTGGCCGAAGCCGTGGGCCGCCGGCTGGCGAAGCTGGGCGAGACCCGGCAGGTGCTGGTCATCACCCACCTGCCGCAGGTGGCGGCGCGCGGCGCGCAGCACCTGCGCGTGACCAAGCAGGCGAACGGCAGCTTCGTCTCGTCCAATATCGCGCTGCTCGATGCGGACGCACGCGTGGAGGAGGTCGCGCGCATGCTGGGCGGCCTCAAGATCACCGCCACCACGCGGCAGCATGCCGCGGAGATGCTCGCCGGGTGAAGCGCCGGTTCGCGCGGCTGTGCCTGCTCTTTCTGGCCTGGATGGTCGTTGCGCCGGCGGCGGCGGAGACGCTGCGTGGCGTCGTCATTGTGGTTATCGACGGCGATACCGTGCTGTTCAAGCCGGATCACTATCACCCTTCCGGGCGCGCCTTCCTGAAAATCCGTCTGGCCGATATCGATGCACCGGAGCGCGGCCAGCCCTACGGCGATGCCGCTACGCAGGCGCTGACGGCGCGGCTGCTGAACCAGCGGGTTGAAGTCGACACGGTCGCCACTGATGTCTATGGCCGCACGATTGCGCGCATTCGAATGGACGGGGAAGAGATCGGCACCGACCTGGTGCGGCGCGGCCTCGCCTGGACCGGCACGCGTTCCCGGCGCGCGTCCGTCTTGCAGGCCGCGCAGCGCCAGGCGCGCCTGTCACGCCGCGGATTGTGGCGGGACGCTGCGCCGATGCCGCCGTGGGTATGGCGGCGGGTGCACTCGGCGTCCGGGTACTAGCCGGCGGATTCGCGCGGCGTGCCGTCCGGCAGCGCAACGTTGCATTCGTAGAAGATCCGCGCCGTGCAGGTGCGGCAGATCTCGTTGTCCAGCTGCGGGTAGATAGTCTTCAGGGCGTCTCCCTTGTGTTGGAAGATCTGGTCATCACCCACGGTGTCGACCTGGCCGCTGCGGCGCAGCATCTCGCACAGATCGGGCTGCACGCCGACCAGATACAGCCCGCCGCCCATCTTGCGGCGCCGGGTGGCTTCCTTGCCCAGCAGTTCGGCGCCCGCCAGGTCGACGAAACCGATTCCGCGCGAGGCCAGCAGCAGGTGTTTTTTATCCGGGTTGGCCTCATCGACGTTGCGGAAATACTGCTGTGCGTACTCGGTCGCGCCGAAGAAAATCGAGCCCTCCACGCTGAGGATGGCCATCTGCGGGCAGGTTGGCGAGGTGTCTTCGAGGGGCGCGAACTTGCGCAGCGGGTTATCGCGCTCTGCGGCCAGCGGCACCAGTTCGCGGATCGAAGGCCGCGAGGTGCGGTACAGATAGAACAGCAGCGATACCAGGATACCGAGGAAGATGCCCTTTTCCAGATCGACCAGGGTGCCGATGAAGGTGATGAGGAGAATGATGCGTTCGCGCTTGTGGCGCTTGAGGATTTCCCCCATGTGGTGGAAGTCGATGAGGCCGTATGCCACGATGAACAGGATCGCCGCCATCGACGGCACCGGCAGGTAGGCCGCGAGCGGCGCCACGAGCAGCACGATCAGCAGCAGGAATACGGCCGACAGGGCAGCGGCGAGCGGCGTTTTCGCGCCCGAGGCGTAGTTCACGCCGCTGCGGTTGAACGAGCCACTGGACGCATAGGCCGAGAAAAAGCTTCCGGCGATATTGGAGAGTCCCTGGCCGATGAATTCCTGGTTGCTGTCGATGCGCTGGTCGGACTTGATCGCGACCGAGCGTGCGATGGCTACCGCTTCGGTCAGCGCCAGGATCGCGATGATCGTGGCGGGGAACAGGGTCTGCTTGATGGCGCCGAGCGAGAAATCGGGTATCGAGAAGGGCGGGAACGAGGCGACCAGTGCGCCGACCGTACGGATGCCGGTCTGGTCCGTGCCGAACCGGGCGTTGAGGAAGGCCGCGACCAGACTGCCCACCACCATGGCGACGATCATGTAGGGCAGTTTCTTGAGATAGCGCTTGGCGAGGATGCCCGACGCCAGCGTCACGACGCCAACGGTCATCACCCAGAGATTGATGTCCATGACGTGGCTGCCGAAATGGATCAGCACTTCATGGAAATGGGCGCCGCGCGGAATATCCAGGCCGAAGAAGTTCTTGATCTGGCTGGAGGCGATGAGCAGCGCGGCACCGGCGGTGAAGCCGATGATGACCGTGTGGGAGATGAAGTTGACCAGCACGCCCAGCCGCGCCACCCCCATGCCCAGCTGGATCAGGCCGGTCAGCAGGGTCAGCGTGAGCACCATGCCGATGAATTGCGCGCTGCCGGGTTCGGCCAGCGGGCTGATCGAGGCAAATACCACGATCGAAATTGCCGTGGTCGGGCCCGACACCAGATGCCAGCTCGATCCCCACAGGGCACCGACGATGGCCGGCACCATCGCGGCGTACAGGCCGTATTCGGGGGGCAGCCCTGCAATGGTGGCAAATGCCACCGCCTGGGGCAGGACGACCATCGCTCCGGTGAGCGCGGCAATGGCATCATCCTTGAACGTCTGGGGGGTGACGCTGGGCCACCAGCGCAAAAAGGGCAACAGGCGATATAGCCAGAGGGGGCAGGCCTTGAGATCGATCACACAGACTCCAGAAGCATATTAGCTAATAATGTTATAAGCCATTGTCATAAAAGGATTTTTTAGACAAGGCGCAGTCATCAGTCCGCCTGACCGGTTTTATAATCGGGGGGCAAGCCCTGCGTCAGACGGGGACCCCAACGACAACTCAACCAGAGAGAGCGAGGAAGATGAAACTCACCACGATGACGCTGTGCGCGTCCATGCTGCTGGTGTTGGCCGTGCCTGTTCAGGCAGCGGGCGACCCCAAGGCCGGACAACTCAAAAACTCGATGTGTGCCGGTTGTCACGGCATTCCCGGGTGGCGTACCGCCTATCCCAGCATCTATAGCGTTCCCAAACTCGGCGGACAGCACGCCGATTATATCGTGGCAGCGCTCAAAGCCTACAAGGACGGCGAACGCAACCATCCTGGCATGAAGAGCATCGCGAGCAGCCTGTCCGATCAGGATATGCAGGACCTTGCGGCCTACTACGAGTCGTCATACAGCGGCCCGGCCAATTGAGAGGAGACGACATGAAAACAACACTGCTCATCCTCGCGACCGCTGCGCTGGTTGCTTCGCTTCCGGCCCACGCCACGGGTGATTACGAGGCCGGCAAGGCCAAGTCGACCACCTGCGCAGGCTGTCACGGTCCCGATGGGAACAGTTCGGTGGCAAGCTTTCCCAAGCTGGCCGGCCAGCATCGCGACTATCTGCTCCAGGCGCTGCACGAGTACAAGACCGGCAAGCGCGCCAACCCCATCATGGGCGGGCAGGTGCAGGCCTTGTCCGAGGCCGACATGCAGGATCTGACCACGTATTTTTCCGAGCAGAAGGGGCTGACCCTGAAGTATTGATCGAGGGGGCGGAACGGGAACGGGCGCTGCCGAAAGGGAGCGCCCGTTTTTTATGGAGAGGCCGGGGGGCGTGGCCCTGATTCATCGGTGCCATGGGCAGTCAGCGGCAGTATTTGAATGCAATACAAAAGGCCAGGTTTCTAACCCTGACGAGACAGTCGGGGTGACTCAGGGTTTGACTCAAAGTCGGCCTAAGTGGAAGGTTGAAAGTGTCTGGGAATGCATGGCAATCAACGACGCAAAATCGAATATTTTCGACAGGTCTTGGCCTGATCAAGACGCTCGGTGGCGCCGTTCCGATCATTACCTCAGCCAAAATGGCTGAAAACCATCTATGCTGCCGTCACCGGCTGAGCCGGTATTCATCATTGACCTCACTGGAGAATCTAATGAAGTTTTCACTCACTGCCATGACCCTGGTCGCGGGCCTCTTCGCATCAACCGTGGCGTTCGCACAAGCGCCCTCTGGCGCACCTACGGGCTCAACGGGAATGTGCAACGATGGTTCGTACACGTCCAACGCGACGAAGAGAGGGGCGTGTGCTGGCCACAAGGGCGTGAAGGATTGGTACGGTGCTTCGGCAGCGGCAGCGACCACCAAGGCCCAGCCTGCTGCATCAACCCCAGCACCGGCTGCCGCGCCAGCAAAGGCCGTGACTACGCCTGCAACTGCCAAGTCCGCACCTGCGGCGGGAGGCGGTTTCGGCCAGGTATGGGTGAACAGCAGTTCGAAGGTCTATCACTGCCCTGGAACCAAGTACTACGGTAAAACCAAGCAGGGCCAGTACATGAGCGAATCCGCAGCAAAGGCGGCCGGCAACCGTCCCGACCATGGAAAAAGCTGCACCACCAAATAATTCGTATTTAGCCTTGCGTCGCCGCAAGCTCGTCTGAGAATGGATTACTTAAGGCGACGTGGTGGTGGGAGCCCCTTTCTCTGAGCAAGCCAAGAAGGGGGCGCCTCTACCCGAACAGCTTACCCTTGAGCAGTTCAAGTCCTTGGGACAAGAGGTCACCGCCCTCTGGAATGGTTCCGTTAGGCGTCAGCTTGTCTACGATCTGCGGCAGAAACTCGGCAATTTTTCCGGAAGCCTGGTCGGTGCTGATGCCAAGTTTGCTGGCGATCTG
>JAJXTE010000111.1 GCA_021784115.1 Pseudomonadota bacterium
TCGGTGTCGGCGAGCAATTCGAATGGGAAGCCGAACTCGGTCTTGAAGCCTTCGTGCGACTTCAGGCTGTCGCGCGAGACGCCGACGACGATCGTGTTGGCCTTGCCGAAATCGTTGTACAAGTCGCGGAACTCCTGCCCTTCGAGGGTGCAGCCGGACGTGTTGTCCTTGGGGTAGAAGTAGACGACGACGTTCTTGCCATGATGCTCAGACAGCTTGAATGGGGTGTTGCCGGTGGAGGGCAGTTCGAAGTCGGTGATGACGGCGTTGGCCATGGGATGCTCCTTTAGCGGGATGAGGATTTCAGCAGGACGATGACGGCGCCGGAGCCGCCGTCGACGGTGCGCGCCTGGCAGAACGCGAGCACGTCCTCGCGCTGCATCAGCCAGTGGCGCACCTTGTTCTTCAGCACCGGCAGGCGGTTCTTCGAGCCGTGGCCCTTGCCGTGGATGATGCGCACGCAGCGCCGGTCCTCGATCATGCAGCGATTGAGGAAGGCGGCCAGCGCAATGCGCGCCTCGTCGCCGGTGTGGCCGTGCAGGTCGAGTTCGCCCTTGATGACCCAGCCGCCGCGCCGCAGTTTTCTGATTGCCGCGGTGGGCACGCCGGGGCGCGAGAAAAACAGCTCCTCGCCGGTGGACACCGCGGCCTCCCAGTCCCACGGATCGGACAGGGCGTCGACCAGGACTTGCTGCTCGTCCGCCCGCCGTTGATGGGCGATGGGCTTGGGACGCGGGCGCGCGATGTCTGCGCGATCGGTGGGGGGCAGGGGAACGGCATCGGCGACGGCACGCCGGAACAGCATGGCGCCGTCCGCGGGGGGCTTGGGTTTGTGCAGTGCCTGGTGCAGCGAGGCGGGCTGGACGGCCTGCTCGCGCAGCGCGCGGCGCACACGTGCCAGCGCCTCGAACGAGGCGGGCGCGAGCGCACTGCGGCCGCGTTTCATCTCACTTGGTCTTGCCCAAGGCGTCGAGGTAGCGTTCGGCGTCGAGCGCGGCCATGCAGCCGGTGCCCGCGCTGGTGACGGCCTGGCGGTAGATGTGGTCCTGCACGTCGCCGGCGGCGAACACGCCTTCGATGTTGGTGGCAGTGGCGTTGCCCTTGTTGCCACCCTGGGTGACGATGTAGCCGCCCTCGAGCGTGAGCTGGCCTTCGAAGATGCCGGTGTTGGGCTTGTGGCCGATGGCGATGAAGATGCCGGTCAGCGCGATGTCCTTGGTTGCGCCGTCCTGGGTGCTTTTGATGCGCATGCCGGTGACGCCGGTCTTGTCGCCAAGCACTTCGTCGAGGGTGCTATCGAGCGCGAGCGTGATCTTGCCTTCCTTGACCTTCTCCATCAGGTGGTCGACGAGGATCTTCTCCGACTTGAAGGTGTCGCGGCGGTGCACCACGGTGACGTGGCGCGCGATATTGGCGAGGTACAGCGCTTCCTCGACCGCGGTGTTGCCGCCGCCGATCACAGCCACGTCCTGGTTCTTGTAGAAGAAGCCGTCGCAGGTGGCGCAGCCCGACACGCCCTTGCCCATGAAGGCCTGCTCGGACGGCAGGCCGAGATACATGGCCGAGGCGCCGGTGGCGATGATCAGCGCATCGCAGGTATAGGTGCCGGAGTCGCCGATCAGGGTGAAGGGCTTCTCGGTCAGCTTGGCGGTATGGATCTGGTCGAAGATGATTTCGGTCTTGAAGCGCTCAGCGTGGCGCTGGAAGCGGTCCATCAGCTCGGGGCCCTGCACGCCGTCGACGTCGGCCGGCCAGTTGTCGACGTCGGTGGTGGTCATCAGCTGGCCTCCCTGCTGCATGCCGGTGATGACCACGGGCGAGAGGTTGGCGCGCGCGGCATACACCGCAGCCGAATAGCCGGCGGGGCCGGAACCGAGGATGATGAGTTTGTGGTGTGCGGTGCTCATGTCTGTAATCAGCCGTGGGAGAAACGGACTATTCTAACCAATCTTGGCGACGACATTTCCATGCTGCCAGTCCGGTATGCCTGCCCGGTATAATCAGGGCACTTTTGCTGCTTGAGTTCCCATGGCGCGTCCCGCTTCCCGTTCCTCGACTCCTCTTTCGCCCCGTATGCAACGTCTGCTGCGCGAAGCCCGTGCCCTGCTGGTGGGCTGTGCCGCGCTGCTGCTGGCGGCAATCCTGCTCACCCATAACGCGGCCGACCCGGGCTTCAGCACCACCGGCGACGGCGGTCCGCTGCACAACCTGGGCGGGCGCTTCGGCGCGTGGCTGTCGGACCTGCTGCTGATGCTGTTCGGCATGTCGGCATGGTGGTGGGTGGTGCTGGCGGCGGCGTATGTCATTCATATCTTCCGCCATCTCGACGAGCCCCCGCTTGCCGGGGGACGGCAGCGCTGGCTGAAGCTGGGCGGATTCGGCTTGCTGCTGCTGGCCAGTACCGGCATCGAATGGCTGCGCACCTGGCACTGGGCGGTGACCCTGCCGGACGCGCATGGCGGGGTGTCGGGCGCGGGCCTGGGCGCTGCCGCGGGGGCGTTGCTCGGATTCACCGGCGGCTCGCTGATCCTGCTCCTGCTGATGGCGGTGGGGTTCAGCCTGTTCACCGGCGTGTCGTGGCTCAGCATGGCCGAGCGCACCGGCGCGGGCGTGGAATGGGCCTGGTGGAAGTCGATCCAGAGCTGGCAGGCCTATCGCGACCGCAAGCTGGGCGAAGCGGCGCAGTTGAAACGCGAGGCGAAAGTTTCGGTGGAAAAGAAAAAGCGCGTCGAAGCACCGCCCATCCGCATCGAGCCGGTGGTGAAGGAAGTGCCGCAGTCCGAGCGCGCCGTCACCGAGAAGCAGGCGCCGCTGTTCTCCGATCTGCCCGATTCGCCGCTGCCGCCGCTGCACCTGCTCGACCCCGCCGACGAGGCGGTGGAAACCGCGAGCCCCGAGGCGCTGGAATTCACTTCGCTGATGATCGAACGCAAGCTCGCCGAATTCGGCGTCGAGGTGAAAGTCGTCTCGGCCTCGCCCGGACCGGTCATCACGCGTTACGAGATCGAGCCGGCAGTGGGGGTGAAAGGCAGCCAGATCGTCAACCTGGCGAAGGACCTGGCGCGCACGCTGTCGGTCATCAGCATCCGCGTGGTCGAAGCGATTCCCGGCAAGCACACCATGGGTCTGGAGATTCCCAACCCCAAGCGGCAGATCGTGCGCTTGAGCGAGATTCTTGGCTCCAAGGCTTATCACGACAGCGCCAGCCCGCTCACGGTCACGCTGGGCAAGGACATCGCCGGCAATCCGGTGGTCGCTGACTTGGGCAAGATGCCGCACCTGCTTGTCGCAGGTACCACCGGCTCGGGCAAGTCGGTCGGCGTCAACGCGATGATCCTGTCGCTGGTGTACAAGTCCGATCCCTCCGCCGTGCGCATGATCATGGTCGACCCCAAGATGCTGGAGCTTTCCATCTACGAAGGCATTCCGCACCTGCTGGCGCCGGTGGTGACCGACATGAAGCAGGCTGCCAGCGCGCTCAACTGGTGCGTCGGCGAGATGGAGCGGCGCTACAAGCTGATGTCGGCGGTCGGCGTGCGCAACCTCGCCGGCTACAACCAGAAGGTACGCGACGCCAAGAAGGCCGGCACGCCGCTCACCCATCCCTTCAGCCTGACGCCGGACAATCCCGAGCCGCTGGAAACCATGCCGATGATCGTGGTCATGATCGACGAACTCGCCGACCTGATGATGGTGGTCGGCAAGAAGGTCGAGGAACTCATCGCGCGGCTCGCGCAGAAGGCGCGCGCGGCGGGCATCCACCTGATCCTGGCGACGCAGCGGCCGTCGGTCGACGTCATCACCGGCCTGATCAAGGCCAACATCCCGACGCGCATCGCGTTCCAGGTGTCGAGCAAGATCGACTCGCGCACCATCCTCGACCAGATGGGCGCTGAGGCGTTGCTGGGGCAGGGCGACATGCTCTACCTGCCGCCCGGCACCGGGCTGCCGCAGCGCGTGCATGGCGCTTTCGTGTCGGACAACGAGGTGCATCGCGTGGTCGATTACCTCAAATCGCTGGGCGAACCCGAGTACATCGAAGGCGTGCTCGAGTTGCCGGAAGAATCGGGCGAGGGCGGCGGTGAATTCGGCGAGGCGGCGGAAGCCGACCCGCTGTACGACCAGGCCGTCGCCTACGTGCTGAAGTCGCGCCGCGCGTCGATCTCATCGGTGCAGCGCCAGCTGCGCATCGGCTACAACCGCGCCGCGCGCATGATCGAGGACATGGAGCGAGCCGGGCTCGTGTCGTCGATGCAATCGAACGGCAACCGTGATGTGCTGGCGCCCGGAGGCGAGGCATGAAGTTCTACGCACTGATTCCCGCGGCCGGCTCGGGCTCGCGCATGGGCGGGGCAATTGAAAAGCAGTACATGCCGCTCAATTCGGTTCCGATGATTGCGCACGCCATGATGGTGCTGGCACGTGAGCCCCGTATCGCCAGGATTTTCGTCGTGCTTTCGCCCACCGACAAGCGCTGGAACAACTACCAGTGGCAGGGCTGGGAAGAACGCATCGAAGTGCTGCGCTGCGGCGGTGCGACGCGTGCGGAGACCGTGCTCAACGCGCTTGAAGCGATGTCGAAGGTATGTGCGGCCGACGACTGGGTGCTGGTGCACGATGCCGCGCGTCCCTGTCTGCCCGACGAAATGCTGGGCAAGTTGCTGGACGAAGTCGCCGATGACCCGGTTGGCGGTCTGCTTGCCGTGCCGGTCGCCGACACGCTCAAGCGTGCTGCCGCGGATACCGCATCGGGCACGCGGGTCGAGGTCACCGTGCCGCGTGTGGGCTTGTGGCAGGCGCAGACCCCGCAGATGTTCCGTCATGGCAAGCTGACCGAAGCGCTGCGCGCGGCGGGCAGCGACATGACCGACGAGGCCTCGGCCATCGAACAACTCGGCCTGCAGCCCAGACTGGTCGAATCCGACAGCCGCAACCTCAAGGTCACCTATCCGCAGGACCTGGAACTGGCGAGCATGATTCTGGGGAAGCTGAATGAATGACATCCGGGTCGGCCACGGCTTCGACGTGCATGCCTTCGCCGAGCACCGCAAACTCATCATCGGCGGCGTCGACATCCCTTACGAACTGGGCCTGGCCGGCCATTCCGACGCCGACGTGCTGCTGCACGCGATCTGCGATGCGCTGCTGGGCGCGGCGGGGCTGGGCGACATCGGCCGCCACTTCCCTGACACCGACATGGCGTTCGCCGGCATCGACAGCCGCATCCTGCTGCGCCGTGTCGCCGAGCAGTTGCAGCAACGCGGCTGGCGCGTCGGCAACGTCGACGCCACCATCATCGCGCAGGCACCGAAGATGGCGCCGCACATCGCGCGGATGAGCGCGCACATCGCCGACGACCTCGGCATCGCGCTCGACCGCGTCAACGTCAAGGCGACCACCACTGAAAAACTTGGCTTCACCGGGCGCGGCGAAGGCATCGCTGCCGAGGCGGTGTGCCTGATCGGGCGTGGCTGAACCGGAGCCCGTCGCGACATCCGAGCCCGCCACGCTGCGGCTGTTCTTCGCGCTGTGGCCGGACGACGCCACCCGCGACGCGCTCAACCGCACCGGCAAATGGCTGCACCAGCACTGGGGTGGCCGCCGCATGCGCGCCGACACCCTGCACATCACCCTGGCCTTTTTAGGCGGCACGCCTGCCGATCAACTGGATACCCTATTTGCCTGCGCCGATTCGGTCCGGGCCGAGGCATTCGAACTTGTCCTCGACCAGGCCGGCTACTGGCGCCACAATCGAATCGGCTGGTTCGGGGCGAGTCAGACCCCGCCACAGCACCTTGATTTGGTCGACAAGCTGAATACCGAGCTTAAGACGGCAGGTTTTCCGGTCGATGCGCGCCCGCACGTGCCGCATGTCACGCTGTTGCGCAAATCGCTGGGTGGCGAGATTCCCGCGTGTGATCCGGTGCGCTGGCCGGTGAACGACTTCGTGTTGGTGAAATCCGTCACTGAGTCCGACGGCGCGCACTACGACGTAGTCAAACGGTGGTGCTTGGATAAATAGTACAAAAAGACTTTTTATCAAATTGGACTTGACACATCCAAAAATCAACCTGTAAGTTCCGTCCCTAATCAAAGGGCTAATGCAAAGAACGTTGGCCAGTCTTGCGGAAAACTGAAAAAAATAATTAACCAGTGCAGCTTTTGGGAGAGCCGCATGAGTTTCAGTTTTGCCGTAAATCGCTCGCCGGTTGGGGTGGCGCTTGAGTGCGTAGCAGCCCTGTTGGGGTTGGGCGTTTTCACATTGGCGTCTTTCGCTTCCGTTGCTCACGCTGCCGTTGCAGTGGGTTCCACCCCTGGCAGCCACCAGGTGAGTCCCAGCGGCGCCTTCACCTACACCATTCCCATCGCCGTTCCGCCGGGCACTGGCGGCATCGAGCCCAAGCTC
>JAJXTE010000112.1 GCA_021784115.1 Pseudomonadota bacterium
CGCATCAAGGAACGCGAGCAGGTGGTCGAGGCCGCGCGCAGCATGGTGCAGGAGGTTCAGGGCAATGCCGGCTGGCGGCTCAGCGCCAATGCCTTCATCGGTCTGGCGCCGCAAGTCGAGGGCGGTTTCTATCAGGGCGGCGCGCAGTCGTGCACCGCCTTTCCATGCACCCCACGTTCCGACGGCGACAGGATCGACGGAATTTCCGACTGGACGCACCTCGACTTCGCGCTGATCAAGCCGCTGTTCACCTTCGGCAAGATCGAACATTACGGCGAAGCCGCCCGGGGCAACGTCGACCTCAAGCAGGGCGAACTCAGGCAGACGCGCTCCGACACCGTGTACGACACCAAGCGGGCCTACTTCGGCTATCTCACGGCGCGCGATACCCGGGGGTTCCTTGAAGACATGCAGGATCGGCTGAATCAGTCCATCGGATCAGTCGAGCGCAATCTCAAGAAGGAAAACGGCGAGTCCAAACAGTCCGATCTGTATGCGCTGCAAACCGCGAGAGGCCTGCTTGCCAAATATGTACACCAGGCCCGTGCCATCGAGAAAATCAGCCTGGATGGCCTGAAAGTTTTGACCGGCATCGGTTTGAAGGAGGACCTCACTGTGGCGGACGATCGTATCGCGCCGGTGCCGTTCCCGCAGATCGACCTGGCCGAATTCCAGGCGCGCGCCCTGCAGGATCGCCCGGAGATGCAGCAGCTCGAAGCCGGCCTGCGCGCCCGCCGCGCGCTGGTGGCGGCCAAGAAGGCGGATCGTATGCCGGATGTGTACGCCGGCGTGGTTGGGCAGGTCAACTATGCTTCGCAGCGTGATCGGCTGGACAACCCCTATATCAACGACCCCTTCAATAATGCCGGCGTCACCCCGGTGGTGGGCGTGAAGTGGGACACCGTGTTCGGCGCCGCCACGGCGCGCGTCGATCAGGCGCAGGCCGAGCTGGAAGCGCTCAACCACAAGAAGGCGTTTGCAGTGGCGGGCATTCCGTTCGAGGTGGGGGAAGCCTACGTCAACGCCCAGGCCAACTACGGCGCGCAGCGCGATCTGAGCGAGGGCGCAACGGCGGCCCGGCGTTGGATGGTGGCGTCGCTGGCCGATTTCTCGGCCGGGATGGAAAGCGCGGACAAGGTGGCCGAGGCGATCAAGAACTACGTCCTGGTGCAGACGGAATATCTGCGTACGGTGAACGACTACAACATGAATGTGGCGCAGCTTGCGCGCCTGACGGGTGAACTCAAGTAACGTGCCGGCGTCTACCCGTTAGGCGTTTTGCTTCTAACCCCCTCTTTTCAAATAGGACATACCATATGTTTCGCACATTTTTCCTGCTTCTGGCGCTGCTGTCGGGGGTCAATGCTGGCGCGGCGCTGGCCGCGGACACGGACACGCCTCCCGACGTGCTGGCCCGCAGCACCACGCAGGAGGTGATCGCCATCCTCAAGCAGGACAAGGAGATTCAGAGCGGCAATCTGAGCAAGGTCTATCAGCTGGTCGAAGCCAAGATCCTGCCCAATTTCGACTTCAACCGCATGACCCAGCTGGCCGTCGGCAAGAACTGGTCGCGCGCCACCGCCAAGCAGAAAGAGGCGCTTGTGACCGAATTCCGCAACCTGCTGGTGCGGACCTACTCCACCTCGCTCACGGCATTCACCAACCAGACGGTCGCATTCAAGCCGCTGACGATGAAACCGGACGATACTGACGTGACGGTGCGCTCAGAAATCCGGCAACCCGGTGGGCAGCAGCCCATCCCCATCGACTACAGCATGTACAAGACCGGCTTCGGCTGGAAGGTGTACGACGTGACGATCGATGGCGTCAGCCTGGTGACCAATTACCGTTCATCCTTTGCCAGCACGATCCGCCAGAAAGGCATTGACGGGCTGATCAAGACGCTGGCCGACCAGACTGCACGGGGTGGCGCCCAGCCGCTGCCACGTTCCGGCTCGTGATCGCATGCGACGACACACGCTGTCGCATCGCCGGTGCGGTGACGGTCGACAGCGTCGGTGGCCTGCTGCGCGAATTGCAGCCCCAGCTTGCCAGGGGAATTGAAACCCTGGATTTCAGCGGGGTCGAGACCGCCGATTCGGCTGCCCTCGCACTCATCTTCAGCGCCATGCGGCAGGCCGGCCAGGCGGGTCGCACGCTGACCTGCACCGGCCTGCCGCCCAGCTTCACCACACTGGCCGACCTGTACGGCGTGGCCGACCTCCTGCCGGCATGAGCCAGGCGACGCCTGCCATCCGCGTCGGCGAGCTGCGCAAGCGCTTCCGCTCGACGCAGGCGCTCGACGGTGTTTCGCTCGACATCCAGCCGGGCGAGTTCTTTGGCCTGCTGGGCCCCAACGGGGCCGGCAAGACCACGCTGATCTCGATCCTGGCCGGGCTCACGCGGGCCGACTCCGGACAGGCCGCCATCATGGGCCATGACGTGGTGCGCGACTATCGGCAGGCCCGTCGCGCGCTGGGCGTGGTGCCGCAGGAGCTGGTCTACGATCCCTTTTTCAACGTGCGCGAAACCCTGCGCATCCAGTCCGGCTATTTCGGACTCAGGGACAACGACGGCTGGATCGACGAGATCATGCATCACCTCGACCTGACCCCGCACGCGGACAAGAACACGCAGAACCTGTCGGGCGGCATGAAGCGCCGCCTGCTGGTGGCGCAGGCGCTGGTCCACAAGCCGCCGGTCATCGTGCTCGACGAGCCCACCGCCGGGGTCGACGTCGACCTGCGCCGCTCGCTGTGGGAATTCATCAGCAGCCTCAACCGCGAGGGGCACACCATCCTGCTGACCACGCACTACCTGGAAGAGGCGGAGGCGCTGTGCGGCCGCATCGCCATGCTGAAAAGCGGGCGCATCGTGGCCTGCGACACCACGCGCAACCTGCTGCAACTGACCAACGAGCACTGCGCGCAGCTGCGGCTGGACAAGGAAACCGTGCCGACCGCCTGGCAGGCGCGTCTGCAGCGCGACACCGACGGCTGCTGGCGCGTCAATTTCAGCGAGTATGCCGAACTGGAAGCCTTGCTCGCCGACCTGCGCGGCGCCGGCACCCGCGTGCTCGAAATGCACCTGCAGGAACCCGACCTGGAGGATGTCTTCACCGACATCATGAAGCGCACATGACGCCTCCACCCCAAACGCCGCTTCACGGCGCTTCCCCCTCAAGGGGCAAGAAACACTTGGGACGGCCCGGCGCGTTTCTTGTGAGCGGGCTTTCGGCGCTGTTTTACAAGGAACTGCTGCGCTTCTGGAAAGTGGCGGTGCAGACGGTGGTTGCCCCGGTGGTGACTGCGCTGCTCTACCTGCTGATCTTTTCGCACGTGCTGGAAGCGCACGTCCAGGTTTATCCCGGCGTTTCCTACACCAGCTTCCTGGTGCCGGGGCTGGTGATGATGAGCATCCTGCAGAACGCGTTTTCCAACAGTTCGTCCAGCCTCATCCAGTCGAAGATGCAGGGCAACATCGTGTTCGTGCTGCTGCCGCCGCTGTCCTACCTGGAATTCTTCCTCGCCTACCTGGGCGCAGCCATCGTGCGCGGCCTGATCGTCGGTCTCGGCGTGTGGGCGGTGACCTTGTGGTATGCACCGTTCCACATAGCGCACCCGCTCTGGCTGCTGGCGTATGCCTTGCTGGCCTGCGCCATCATGGGCGCGGTCGGCATCGTGGCGGGCATCTGGGCGGAAAAATACGATCAGCTGGCGGCGTTCCAGAACTTCCTGATCCTGCCGCTCACCTTCCTGTCCGGCGTTTTCTATTCGATCCATTCGTTGCCGCCCTTTTGGCAGGCCGTTTCGCGCGTCAATCCGGTGTTCTACCTGATAGACGGCTTCCGCTATGCCTTCGTCGGCCAGTCCGACACCGATCCCTGGCTCGGCCTGCTGGTCGCCGGTGCCTGCTTTGTGGCAATATCCGCGCTCACCCTGGTGCTGCTGCGTAGCGGCTACAAACTCAGACACTAGATTGCGAAAGACGAACGAGGCAAGACAAGCATGGTTACCCCCGACGACATCAAAGGCTGGATCACCGAGAAGCTGCCGTGCGACCACATCGAACTCGACGGCGACGGCCAGCATTTCCATGCGGTGATCGTCAGCCCGGCCTTCAGCGGCAAGAACATGATCCAGCAGCACAGGCTGGTGTACGACGCGCTCGGCACCCGCATGCACGCGGAGATCCACGCGCTGTCGATGAAGACCTATACCCCCGAAGACTGGGCCGCCCGCTGAATGGACGCACTGCTGATCCACGGCGGCAACCCGCTCGCCGGTGAGGTGCGCATTTCCGGCGCCAAGAATGCCGCGCTGCCGATCCTGACCGCGAGCCTCCTCAGCGCCGAGCCGCTGAAGCTCGGCAACGTGCCGCATCTCAAGGACATCAGCACCATGCTGGCGCTGCTCGGCCACATGGGCGTGCGCGTCACGCTCGACGACAAGAACCACGTCACCTTGTCCGGCGAGTCCATTCCGCACAAGGAAGCGCCCTACGAAATGGTGAAAACCATGCGCGCCGCGATCCTGGTGCTGGGGCCGACGCTGGCGCGCTTCGGCGAGGCGCGCGTCAGCTTGCCCGGAGGGTGCGCCATCGGCTCGCGCCCGGTCGACCTGCACATCAAGGGCCTGCAGGCAATGGGGGCCGAGATCAGCATCGAGCACGGCTACATCCATGCGCGCTGCAAGCGCCTGCAGGGCGCGCGCATCGTGATGGATATGGTCACCGTGACCGGCACCGAGAACCTGATGATGGCCGCGGCCCTGGCCCAAGGCACCACCGTGCTGGAAAACGCCGCGCGCGAGCCGGAAGTCGTGGACCTGGCGCGCTGCCTGATCGCGATGGGCGCGAAGATCGAAGGCGCCGGCAGCGACGTCATCACCGTGCATGGCGTCGACAAGCTGCACGGTGCCGAGTATTCGGTGATGGCCGACCGCATCGAGACCGGAACTTTCCTGGTGGCCGCTGCCATGACCGGTGGGCGCGTGCGGACCACGCACACCCAGCCCGACACGCTGGATGCCGTGATGAGCAAGCTGCGCGAAGCCGGGGCCAGCGTAAGTTGCGGTGACGACTGGATCGAAGTCGAATCCGACGGAAAGTTGAAAGCGGTGGACGTGCGCACCGCGCCGCACCCGGCGTTTCCCACCGACATGCAGGCGCAGTTCATGTCGATGAACACCGTCGCCGAAGGCGCGGCGAGCGTCACCGAAACCATTTTCGAAAACCGCTTCATGCACGTGCAGGAACTGCGGCGGCTGGGCGCCAACATCGAGGTCTCCGGGCATACCGCGCTTGTACGTGGCGTGCCGCGGCTCGATGGCGCCATCGTCATGGCGACCGACCTGCGTGCCTCGGCCTGCCTGGTGCTGGCCGGGCTGGTGGCGGCAGGGGAGACGACCATCGAGCGCATCTACCACCTCGACCGCGGCTATGAGCGCATCGAGGAAAAGCTCACCCAGCTGGGCGCGCGCATCAAGCGCGTTCATTGAATGGGTATCCCAGCACCCGTTCGGGCTGAGCCCTTCGACAGCGCTCAGGACAGGCCCTTCGACAGCGCTCAGGACAGGCCTGTCGATGCGCTCAAAACTGTTCGGGCTGAGCTTGTCGAAGCCCCTTTGCGGTCCCAGCAGCGCTTCGACAGGCTCAGCGCGAACGGGCCGCTGCCCCGGCCTGTGAATTAGGACATCGCAATAACCATGAGCAATACCGGCATCACGCTCGCCCTCTCCAAGGGCCGCATCTTCGAAGAAACCCTGCCGCTGCTGGCCGCGGCGGGCATCACGCCGTCCGAGAATCCCGAGTCCTCGCGCAAGCTCATCATCGGCACCAACCGTGACGACGTGCGGCTCATCATCGTTCGCGCGAGCGACGTGCCGACCTACGTGCAATACGGCGCCGCCGACCTCGGCATCGCCGGCAAGGACGTGCTGAACGAACACGGCGGCAACGGCCTCTACCAGCCGCTCGACCTGCAGATCGCACGCTGCCGCATGATGGTGGCGGTGCGCGAAGGCTACGACTACGCCGGCACGGTCAAGCAGGGCGCGCGCATCCGCGTCGCCACCAAATACGTCAACGCGGCACGCGACCATTTCGCCGGCAAGGGCGTGCACATCGACCTCATCAAGCTGTACGGCTCGATGGAACTCGCGCCGCTGGTCGGCCTGGCCGACGTCATCGTCGACCTCGTCTCCACCGGCGGCACCCTCAAGGCCAACGGCCTGGTCGCAGTCGAGCACATCAGCGACATCAGCTCGCGCCTGGTGGTCAACCAGGCGGCGCTCAAGCTCAAGCGCA
>JAJXTE010000113.1 GCA_021784115.1 Pseudomonadota bacterium
CAACGGCATGGTCGGCCTCACTTTCTCGTGCGACGGATCGCACTATCTGCCGTGGGACGAGTTTCTGAGCAAGGGCTATGACTTCTGGGCGGCGAGCAATCCGGCAGGACCGAGCTGCCCGGTCTGAACGTGCCGCCCGGTTCGTCGTCTTCCGGGCATTGGGCAACGCCGTCAGGCCGCCGTCTCCTTCTTCGCCCGGGGGTGCATCCGGATCGTGGCCCGTGCTTTCTCGCCGGAGCGACCCTCTTTCATCAGGGACGCCAGCGTCACCTTGTCCAGGATGCCCAGGTAGGCAGCCGTCGCCGATTGCAGCACGTCCTTGAGTGCGCAAGCGGGGGAATACAGGCACTGGTCGCCGGAGGGATCGAAACACTCGGCCATGTGAAAATCGGTTTCGGTATGGCGCACCACGTCTCCGATATTGATGTCGGCCGGTTCGTGGTTCAGGCGCAATCCCCCATTGCGGCCGCGTATCGTTTCCACCATGCCACTTAGCCCGAGTTGATACACCACCTTCATCAGGTGGTTTTTTGAAATACCGTGCACACCGGCAATCTCTGAAATCGTGACCAGCCGGTCGCGGTGTGCCGCGAGATACATCAGCGTGCGCAGCGCGTAGTCGGTGTAGGCGGTCAGTCTCATGGCGTTTCATCCCGTGGCAAACGAACCCGCGCCTGGCCGGTTCGTCCGCAATAAATCATGCGCACAGTATAAATGTTTGATGCCCGTCGCCTCGGACGGCGCCGAATTGGCATCCGCACATCAACCCGACACGATCTGAAGATAGCTATTTATTGCATCTTTGAATCATGTATGTAGAATACTGCTTTAAACGCACTTTTCCGCAGCGCCCTTCATCAGAAAGGAAATTCGCAATGAAAGCCACACGCAAGCTCTGGACCTGGCTGGCCGTTATCTGTGTGTTGTCCTTCGCCGCACTCGGCTGGGTCGGCACGGAGATTTACCTCAAGGCCCCGCCGATCCCCCAGAAAGTCGTCAGCACCAGCGGGGATCTGATCTTCACCGCCGACCAGATCCAGCAGGGCCAGCAGGCATGGCTGTCCGCGGGCGGGCAGCAAATGGGTACCGTCTGGGGCCACGGCAGCTATCTCGCACCGGACTGGTCGGCCGACTGGCTGCATCGCGAAGCCCTGGCCTTGCGCGAAATATGGGCGCAGCGCGAATTCGGAAAACCCTACGCGCAACTGGACGCGGGCCAACAGGGGCGACTGAACAGCCTGCTGAAGGTTGAAATGCGGCGCAACGCTTATAACGACGGCAACGCCACGCTCACCCTTTCCGATGACCGGGCGGCAGCGGTACGCCAGGTCGCATTGCACTACGTCGGCCTGTTCGGCCATGAAAAAACGCTGGATACGGTGCGCAACCAATATGCCATGGCAACCGACTCGCTGCGTGACCCGGCCGACCGGCAGGCGTTGACCGCCTTCTTCTTCTGGTCTTCCTGGGCCGCCGCCACCGATCGTCCGGGTGAAACCGATCTGAGCTATACGAGCAACTGGCCGCACGAGCCGCTCATCGGCAACACGCCGACCGCCACCACCGGCATCTGGTCGATTGCCAGCGTGATTCTGATGATCGGCGCGATCGCCGGCATGATCTTCTTCCATTCCAGGCACAAGGAAGAGGGCGACCCCACTCCGCCCAAGGCCGATCCGCTGCTCGACCTGAAACCGACGCCCTCGATGCAGGCCACGAAGAAGTATTTCCTGGTGGTGATCGGCCTGATCCTGGCGCAGGTGGGCATGGGCATCCTCACCGCGCACTATGCGGTGGAAGGCAACAGTTTCTTCGGCATCCCGCTGGGCGAGATCCTGCCCTTCACGGTGAGCCGCACCATTCACACCCAGTTTGCGGTGCTGTGGATCGCCACCGCCTGGCTGGCCACCGGCCTGTACATCGCCCCCGCCATCTCCGGACACGAGCCGAAGTTCCAGAAACTCGGCGTGAACGTACTGTTCTACGCCTTGCTGTTCATCGTGGTCGGCTCCACCGTGACCGGCTGGCTCGGCACGCTGCAGCATCTCGGGACCCAGTACAGTTTCTGGATCGGCAACCAGGGCCTCGAATTCACCAGCATGGGCCGGGTGTGGCAAATCCTGCTGTTCATCGGCCTGCTGTTCTGGGCGACCCTGCTCGGCCGCGGCCTCTGGCCGGCCCTGCGGAAACCGTCCGAAAGTCGCGGCCTGATCGCGATGGTGTTTCTGGCGGCGCTGTGCATCGGCGGCTTCTACGCCACCTCGCTGACCTGGGGGCCGCATACCCATTATTCGATGATCGAGTACTGGCGCTGGTGGCTGGTCCACCTGTGGGTCGAGGGATTCTTCGAGGTGTTTGCCACCGCCGTTATCGCCCTGCTGTTCACGCGGCTCGGCCTGATCCGCGCCGCAACCGCCAACAGCGCGATCGTCCTGGAAACCATCGTGTTCCTGTTCGGGGGGATCCTGGGTACGCTGCATCACCTTTACTTCACCGGCACGCCGACGATGGTGATCGCGATCGGCGCCATGTTCTCCGCGCTGGAAGTGGTCCCGCTCGCCATGATCGGCACCGAGGCCTATCGCAACTACCGGCGTTCGCAGGCCGCACCGTGGATCCAGTCGTACAAGTGGGCGATCCTGAGCTTCATTGCGGTGGGCTTCTGGAATGTGGTCGGCGCCGGCTTGCTGGGCTTTTCCATCAATACGCCGATCGCGCTTTACTACATGCAGGGCATGAACATGACGGCCGCACATGGCCACGCCGCGCTGTTCGGGGTGTATGGCATGCTGGGGATCGGCCTGCTGCTGTTCTGCCTGCGCGGCCTGACCGACCGTCAGGCGTGGTCGGATACCCTGCTGAAGCCGATGTTCTGGTCGCTCAACATCGGCCTCGCCATGATGGTGTTCATGTCGCTGGTGCCGGCCGGCCTCTATCAGGCATGGGCCAGCATCAGCCACGGCGTCTGGTTTGCCCGTTCCCCCGAAGTGGTTCACTCGGCGCTGATGGAAGGCTTTGTCTGGCTGCGCGTGCCGGGCGACGTCGTGTTCTCGGGAGGCGTGCTCTTTTTGGCCCTGTTTGCGATCCGTCTGCACACCAGCGGACGCCGCACCCGCCCGGCCTCCGCGATCGCAGGGATCGCGCAGCCGTCGAGGTCCTGACGGGCGCCCCAAAGGCCCGCTCTCCGCAGGTGCGACCCGCCCGGAGCACAGTGCTCCGGGCGGGTCGAGCCACATCTGCGGCGGCCGGATGCAGCACGCCAACGGCCGAGGCCATGCAAATCCTTCCCCAGAATCAGCGGTCTCATGCTTGAATCATCGGCCTTCTACGGCGGATAATGCGTCATTGCGTCGGGCTGCCTGCTTTGGAAACCTACATCCTCATTCTGATTTCCACGGTGTTCGTGAACAACATCGTGATGGCCAAGATCCTCGGCCTGTGCCCCTTCATGGGCGTGTCGAAAAAACTGGAAGCCGCGATCGGCATGGGTCTGGCGACGACCTTCGTGCTGACGCTGGCGTCCGGCACGAGCTACCTCATCAACGAATACCTGCTCGGCCCTGAACTGTTCTACCTGCGCACGCTGTCGTTCATCGTGGTAATCGCCGGCATCGTGCAGTTCACCGAGATGTTCATCCAGAAATCCAGCCCGGTGCTGTATCAGGTGCTGGGCATCTATCTGCCGCTCATCACCACCAACTGCGCGGTGCTGGGCATTCCGCTGCTGAACGTACAGGCGCAGCACAACTTCGTCGAATCGCTGTTTTTCGGCGCCGGCGGCGCGCTCGGCTTCACCCTGGTGCTGATCCTGTTCGCCGGCATCCGCGAACGGCTGGAAACGTGCGACGTCCCCGCGCCGTTCAAGGGCTCCAGCATTGCCATGATCACCGCGGGACTGATGTCGCTGGCCTTCATGGGCTTCTCCGGACTGGTGAAATAATGCTCGCTGCCATTCTGGTGATGGTCGGCATCGCCGTCGTGACCGGCCTGATACTGGGCTGGTCGGCGATCCGCTTCAAGGTGGAGGGCAATCCGCTGGCGGAAAAGATCGACGCCATCCTGCCGCAGACGCAGTGCGGCCAGTGCGGCTTCCCCGGCTGCCGCCCCTATGCCGAGGCGATCGCCAAGGGCGAGGCCGACATCAACCAGTGCCCCCCGGGCGGCGAGGAGGGCGTGAAGAAGCTGGCCGATCTGCTGGGGATCGAGCCCAAGTCGCTCGACGAAACCCACGGCGCGACGAAGCCGAAGTCGGTTGCCTTCATCGACGAGCAGACCTGCATCGGCTGCACCCTGTGCATCCAGGCCTGCCCGGTGGATGCCATTTCCGGCGCGGCCAAGCAGATGCACACCATCATTGCCGCGGAATGCACCGGCTGCGAACTGTGCCTGCCGCCCTGCCCGGTCGACTGCATTTCGATGGTGCCGATCGCCGAGGATCTGCCGCACTGGAAGTGGAAGCATCCGGTGATCGAACTGAAGCGCATCGCGTAGAACAATCCATGAGCCGCGAACTCCACACATTCAAGGGCGGGGTGCATCCGCCCGAGCACAAGACGGAATCGAACGGCCACCCGATCCACGCCGCGCCGCTGCCCCGGAAACTGGTCATCCCGCTGCGCCAGCACATCGGCAATCCGGCCAAGCCGGTGGTCGAGGTGGGCGACCACGTGAAGAAAGGCCAGATGATCGCCGCCGCCGACGGTGCCATCTCAGTGGCAGTCCATGCCTCCAGCTCGGGCACCGTCACGGCCATCGACCTGCAACCGGTTCCCCATATCTCCGGCCTGCCCGACCTGTGCATCACCATCGAGACCGACGGCCGCGACGAGTGGATAGCCCACGCGCCGCTCGATTACCGGACGATGGCGCCGGCCGACCTGCGCATGAAACTGCGCGACCTGGGACTGGCCGGCCTCGGCGGTGCGGTGTTCCCCACCGGCGCCAAGCTTAACCCCGGCCCGACGCAGCACTGCCCCACGCTGATCATCAACGGCGGCGAATGCGAGCCGTGGATCACCTGCGACGACGTGCTGATGCGCCACCACGCCGACGAGATCCTGCAGGGCGTGGCGGTGATGCGGCATCTGATGGGCAGCACCGAAATTCTCGTCGGCATCGAGGACAACAAGCCCGAAGCGATCGCGGCGATGCAGGCCGCTGCCGACCGGCTGGACTTTGCCGTGGAAGTCATCGCCGTGCCGACGCTCTATCCCAGTGGCGGCGCCAAGCAGATAACCGAGATTCTCACCGGCAAGCAGGTGCCCTCCGGCAAGCGTTCCACCGACGTCGGCTTGCAGGTGTTCAACGTTGGCACCACCTATGCGCTGGCGCGCGCGGTGCATCATGGCGAGCCGCTGATCTCGCGGCTGGTCACCGTGACCGGCCACGTGCTGCGCCCGCAGAATTTCGAGGTGCTGATCGGCACCCCGATGCACATGCTGATCACGCTGGCAGGCGACCGTGACGGCACCACCGGCGTGCTGATGGGCGGCCCGATGATGGGCATGCCGATGCCGAACCTGGACGTGCCGGTGGTCAAGGCCACCAATTGCCTCCTGGTGAAATCAAGAGAGCTGTTCCCGCCACTGCCGAAAGCGCTGCCGTGCATCCGCTGCACCCGCTGCGCCGACGCCTGTCCGGCCGAACTGCAGCCGCAGGAACTGTTCCGTTTCTCCAAGGTGGGCGACTTCGGCCGCGCACAGGAATACCACCTGTTCGACTGCATCGAGTGCGGCTGCTGCAGCTATGTCTGTCCCAGCCATATCCCGCTGGTCGACTTCTATCGGTACGCCAAGAGCGAAATCTGGGCGCACGAAAAGGACAAGCGCGCGTCCGACCTGGCGCGCGAGCGCCATGAGTTCCGCCAGTTCCGGCAGGAGCGCGAGAAAAAGGAAAAGGCCGAGAAGCTCGCCGCCAAGGCGCAGGCCAAACGCGCCGAACTCGCAGCGGAACCGGCCGCCGGCGCGCCTCCCGGCAGCGGCGACGCCGACGCCAGGAAGGCGCTGATCGCCGCGGCGCTGGCGCGGGCGCAGGCGAGAAAAACCGAGGTCGCTCCGAAGAACACCGACAACCTGTCGCCCGACACCCAGCACGAGATCGAGGAAATCGAGGCGCGCAGGGCCAAGATCCGCGAACTGGCGCGCAAACCGCTGGAATCCAAAGAGAACAATACCTGATGCCCTCCCCTTTCATTCTCGATCGCAGCAGCGTCACCCAGGTCATGGCCTGGGTCCTGGCAGCGCTGCTGCCCGCCATCGTGACCTACGTCTGGCTGTTCGGGCCGGGC
>JAJXTE010000114.1 GCA_021784115.1 Pseudomonadota bacterium
CGTCGAAGCGGGCCAGCACCGCGGCGATCGCCTGCTGGGCCAGGGCTTCCGGCGGGCCGTAGACGCTGACTTCGACCAGGGTGCCGAATACGTAGGACTGCTGCTGGACCAGCGGCGGCGGGCTGCATGCGGCAAGCGCCCACAGCAGCAGAAGCCACAGACTGTGCCGCGCGTTTTTCATGCGCGCTCTAATGCCGAAATGAACTGTGCCGCGACGTCATGCCCGGTCTGCGCGGTGATTTCCTGGAAACCGGTCGGGCTGGTGACATTGATTTCGGTGAGGCAGTCGCCAATCACGTCGAGGCCGGCGAGAAAGATGCCGTGGCCCTTGGCCCAAGGCGCGATGGTTTCCGCGATCTCACGGTCGCGCGCGCTCAAGGGCTGTGCGCGCGCGGTCCCGCCGGCAGCGAGGTTGCCGCGCGTCTCGCCCGCCAGGGGAATGCGCGCCAGCGCCCACGGCACCACGTCGCCGTCGATCAACAGGATCCGTTTGTCGCCGTCCTTGATTGCGGGCAGGTAGCGCTGCGCCATGATCGCACGGCGGCCGCGCCGGGTCAGCGTTTCCAGGATGGCGTTGCGGTTGGGATCAGCGGTCGTCAGGCGGAAAATGCCGGCACCGCCCATCTCGGTGAGTGGCTTGACGATGATGTCGCGGTGCTCGGCGAGGAAGCCCCCGATGTCGGCGGCCGCGGCCGATACCAGCGTGGGCGCGACGAATTGGGGGAAATTGAGGATCGCCAGCTTCTCGTTGAAATCGCGCAAACAGGCAGGACGATTCAGCACGCGCGCGCCGTTGGCTTCGGCGACGCCGAGCAGGTGCGTGGCGAGCAGATAGTCGGTGTCCACGGGCGGATCGGTGCGCATCACCACGGCGTCGAAGTCCTTCAGCGCGCGGGTATCGGTTTGCGTGACGCGATACCAGTCGTCTGCGGGACGCACCTCAAGCGCGGAACAGGCCGCGTGCGCAATGCCGTCCTGGATGGCGAGCTGGCGCGCCTCGGCGGCATACACGGCATGGCCACGCGCCACCGCCGCGCGCATCATTGCGACCGAACTGTCCTTGTAGGGCTTGAGGCCCGCCAGCGGATCGACGACGAACAGCAGCTTCATGCGGCGGCCGCGTTCTCGGTGTCGTTCAGCGCTTCGTCGAGTTCGATGCTGGCGGCCAGCATCGCCAGCCGCGCAATCACCCCATACGCATAGAAGCGGTTGGGGGCGGCGTCGGGGTTGGCGCTGCGGTCGGGCGTCAGGCAGGTGTCGTCGAACGCCAGCGGCACGAAATGCATGCCGGGACTGTTGAGGTTTTCATCCGAGCCACGTCCGGTATGCACGCGGTAAAAGCCGCCGACGACGAAGTGGTCGAGCATGTAGACCACCGGCTCGGCGACCGCCTCGTTGATGCTTTCGAAGGTGTAGACGCCTTCCTGGATCAGCACCTCGGTCACCTCCATGCCTTCCTTGCCGACCGCCATCTTGTTGCGCTGCTTGCGGTTGAGTTCGCGCACGTCGTCGGCCGACTTCACCGTCATGATGCCCATGCCGTAGGTGCCGGCATCGGCCTTGACGATGACGAAGGGCGGCTGGTCAATGCTGTACTCGTCGTATTTCACGCGGATCTTGGCCAGCATCTCACCGACCTTTTCGGCCAGACAGTCCTCGCCCTGGCGCGCCTGGAAGTCGATCTTGCCGCAATGGTTGAAGTAGGGGTCGATCAGCCAGGGATCGATGCCGACCAGCCGCGCGAATTCGATCGCCACATGCTCGTACGCGGCGAAATGGCGCGACTTGCGGCGCGTCGCCCAGCCGGCGTGCAGCGGCGGCATGATGGTCTGTTCGATGCCCTTGAGAATGTCCGGCACGCCAGCCGAGAGGTCGTTGTTGAGCAGTACCGCGCAGGGGTCGAAGCCCTCCAGACCGACGCGGTCGCCCTTGCGGATGAGCGGCTCCAGCGTGAGGCGTCCGCCGGCGGGCAGTTCCAGCGTGGTGGGCTCGGTGATTTCGGGAATCAGCGTGCCGATGCGCACGATGAGGCCGGTCTGGCGCAGGATGTGCGCCAGCACCGCGACGTTCTGCAGATAGAAGGTATTGCGGGTGTGGCTCTCGGGGATGAGCAGCAGACGTTGGGCGTCGGGGCAGATTTTTTCCACCGCGCCCATCGCCGCGTGGATCGACAGCGACATGAACGAGGGATTGAGATTGTTGAAGCCGCCCGGAAACAGATTGGTGTCGACCGGCGCCAGCTTGAAGCCTGCGTTGCGGATGTCCACCGACGTATAGAACGGCGCCGCCTGTTCCTTCCACTGCTGGCGAAACCAGTGCTCGATGGTCGGCTGGGCGTCGAGCAGTCGCTTCTCAAGTTCCAGAAGCGGGCCGGTGAGTGCGGTGGTGAGGTAAGGGACCATAGAATAGGCGGACTCCAATAATGTTTTTATTTTAGGCCAAGCCGGATGTTTGACATCGTTTTGTTTCAGCCCGAAATCCCGCCCAACACCGGCAACCTCATCCGCCTCGCCGCCAATACCGGCTGCCGCCTTCACCTGGTCGAACCGCTGGGCTTCGACCTGTCCGACAAGCAGGTGACGCGCGCCGGGCTGGATTACCACGACATGGCCTGCGTGCGGGTGCATGCCGACTGGGAGGCGGTGCAGTCGGTTCTGCCGGGGCGGCGCTGGTTCGCGCTCACCACCAAGGGCCGTCGCAACTACGCCACGGTGAATTTCCACGCCGACGACGTGCTGCTGTTCGGTCCCGAATCACGCGGCCTGCCCCCCGACATCCTGGCGCCGTTCGACGCGGACCATCGCTTGCGCTTGCCGATGTTGCCGGGTTCACGCAGCATGAACCTGTCGAATGCGGTAAGTGTGGTGGTGTTCGAGGCCTGGCGGCAAAACGGTTTTGCGGGAGGAGGGTGAATGGACGGCATGCAATGGCTGGAAGCGCTGAGTTATCTCGTCACCATCATCGGCCTGCCGCTCGCCATCGGCGTGTTTATTTATGACCGCCGGCGCGACCGGCAGAATGACGAGGAGGAAATCTTCCTGCGGCTGTCTGACGAGTACGCCGACTTCATGCGGCTGGTGATCGACAACGCCGACCTGCATCTGCTGTCTCCTGCCGCGAAAGGTGAACTCAGCGAGGAACAGCTCGAGCGCAAGCACGCCCTGTTCGCCATTCTGGTCAGCCTGTTCGAACGTGCCTATGTGCTGGTCTACGAAGAAAGGATGAGCCGCCAGCAGGCGCGGCTGTGGCAGTCTTGGGAAGACTACATGCACGAGTGGTGTCAGCGCGAGGACTTCCGCAATGCGTTGCCGTCCTTGCTGGCAGGAGAGGATCCGGGGTTTGTGGCGACCATTCAGCGGATTGCGGAATCGGCTGAGAGCGGGTCGGGATGAGTGATCGTTCCGGCTGTCCTCGGTACGCTTTTTTGCCTGAATGGTGCCGGCATCAAGACACGGCATCAACGCCTTGTGTACGAGAACGTCTTCCAACCCAAGGCGTTTCAGATTGCTTCGCGAAAGGAACCCGACGAATGAAAATATTCACCTCCCTCGCCGTTCCGGTCATCAGCCTGCTGCTGGCCGCCTCGCCCGCCTTCGCCGACAACGTGGGCTGTGTCACAACCGCATGGAAACTCATCGGCGCCAACCACAAGGTTTGTGTCGATGCCTTCCAGGACCCGAGGGTCCGAGGCGTCACGTGCCACGTCAGCCAGGCCAGGACGGGCGGTGTCTCCGGCTCTCTCGGACTCGCGCAGGATCCCTCGCAATTCTCGCTGGCCTGCCGCCAGACCGGACCGATCGTGTTGCCGGCCCAATTGCCCAAGACGGAAATCGTCTTTAGCGAAGACACATCCATTCTTTTCAAGGAAACCCGCGTCGTGCGCATGTGGGACGAGGCGAACCGAACCCTCGTCTATCTTGCGATCAGCCGCAAGCTGATCGAAGGGGCCCCGGCTAACAGCCTTTCCACGGTACCCGTCATGCCTTGGGGCGGTAAGCCTTGACCCACGGCGCCGGGCCTGGAAATCAAACACAGTCAGGGCTGTCGCGGATTCCGTGAAAGCCCGGGATGCTGCGCAGCCGGGCATGAAAACCGCAGTCAGGGTAGTGTGTTCATGGGCGTTGCAGCATGGGACTCGGACCCGCTGCCGGCCCGCGCGCTCCTTTTAGAACTCCGCCTTGATTTCCCGGTTCAGCAACCCATCGACGGCCTGCGCCGCCGGCAGGCCTTCGAACAGGATCTGGCAGACGGCGCGGGTGATCGGCATCTCGACGCCGGCTTCGCCGGCCAGCGCGGCGACCTCGCGTGCGGTGGTGACGCCTTCGGCGACGTGGCCGAGCTCGGCGAGGATGGCTTCGAGCGCCTGGCCACGGGCGAGGCGCAGGCCGACCTGGCGGTTGCGCGAAAGGTCGCCGGTGGTGGTGAGGATGAGGTCGCCGAGGCCGGACAATCCCATGAAGGTTTCGAAGTGGCCGCCGAGCTTGACGCCGAGGCGGGTCATTTCGGCCAGCCCTCGGGTGATGAGCGCGGCACGCGCATTGTGGCCGAATCGCAGGCCGTCGCAGATGCCGGCCGCGATGGCCATGACGTTTTTCAGCGCACCACCCACTTCCACGCCGATGACATCGTCGTGCGCATAGATGCGCAGGCGGTGGCCGGACAGCGCCTCGGCCAGATGGTGCGCCAGATGGGTGTCGTGCGAGGCGAGGGTGAGCGCCGTCGGGTAGCCCTGCGCGACCTCCTGGGCAAAGCTGGGACCCGACAGCACACCGGTCTGGCTGTGTGCGGGCAGCAGTTCGGCGACGAGCTGGTGCGGCAGCTTGCGGCTGCCGGGCTCGAAACCTTTGCATACCCAGAGCAGCGGCGGCAGGGCGGGGCGGGGTGCCAGCGCAGCGAGGGTGGCGCGCAAGCCACTGCTGGGAACGGCGACGATCACGAGGTCGACGTGTTCGACGGCGGTGTGTAGGTCGGCGCTGAAACGCAGCGAATCCGGCAGCGGGCAATCAGGCAGGTAGCGGGCATTGAGGTGCTCGCCGCGCATGGCGTCCAGCTCGGCCGCGTTTCGGCCCCACAGGGTGACGGCGTGGTGAGGCGCCCAGCTGGCGGCCAGCGCGGTGCCCCATGCGCCGGCACCGAGCACCGCCAGTTTCATTGTCCCCATACCTCGTTCAGAGGAACCCAGCCGGCCAGGCCGCCCGCATGCTTCACCGGCAGCCAGCCATAGGCGTCGGGCTTGCCGGTGACTTCGAGCAGGACGCCGCGCGCGGCACGAAACACGATGTCGGCATCGGCGCGCGGCTGCTGCCGGATGCCGCTGGCGTCGGCCTTGACCATGACGGTTCGGGGGCCGCCGAGGGCGGATTTCTCGATCCACGCCAGCCGGCCGGTGTAGTCGCGCACCTTGACCCAGGCCTCGGTGTCGACGACGACTTCGAGCGGCAGGCCGCTCCCCGCAACGGCCAGCTTGCCGGCCGCGGTCGAGGGCGCGTCATACAGCAGGGCGGCGCGCCCGGTGCTGCGGTATTCCAGCGCGCTGGCCGGATTCGCCAGCGCGAGCAGCAGGCCGCCTGCAAGGAGCAGGCCGGCGCGGGGCCGTCGCAGTGTCAGCACGCCTGTTTCAATGGGTTTGCGCGGGCGCAGCCTGTTGCTGCTGCGTTTGCTGTTGCTGCATGAACAGCGACTCGAAGTTGACCGGGTTCAGCAGCAAGGGCGGGAAGCCGGCGCGGATCACCACGTCGGACACGGTTTCACGCAGATACGGGAAGACGATGTTGGGGCAGCCGATGCCCAGCACCATGGGCAACTGATCCTGCGGAATGTTCTGGATGCGGAAAATGCCGGCCTGGGTGCATTCGACCAGGAACATGGTCTTGTCACCGGTCTTGGCGGTGACGGTGACGGTGATGCTGGCGTGGTACAGGTCTTCGCCCAGCGCGCGGCTTTCGGTCGACATGTTGACGTCGATCTGCGGGGCTTCGCGTTCGAGATAGATGCCGGGTGCGTTGGGCACTTCCGCCGACAGGTCCTTGACGTAGAGCTTTTCGATATTGAATACGGGTTGTTGTGCGTCGGCCATGGTGTGTCGTCTCCCTGAATAAGAAAACCGGAGCGTGCGCTCCGGGAACGGGCTTATTTTACACGGCCTTTAAGGCGCTTCCATGAATCTGCGGTGCCCCTTACTGAATGCCCTGTGACGCCAGCCAGCGTTTCAGCGCATGGGCTTCCATGGCACCGGAGATGCGCGC
>JAJXTE010000115.1 GCA_021784115.1 Pseudomonadota bacterium
CGGATTTCGCTGCGCTCGGTTTCGAACTGCTGGGCGGCCGCCTGCTGGCAGGCGAGTCCGGTCCAGTGGCGCAGTTCATGTACCAGGACGCGGGCGGACGCCGCGTCACGCTCTACGTGCGGCGCGCGGTGGCGGGCAATCGCGAGACGGTGTTCCGCCACGCCACCGAAAACGGCGTCGAGGTGTTCTACTGGATCGACCGCGATTTCGGCTATGCGCTGTCCGGCCAGATCGCGCATGCGGACATGCAGAAGCTCGGCGACGCCGCTTATCGCCAGATGACGGGCGGGTAGTCGGGCGTGGTGGATTGAGGCGGCGATACGTGGCCGCGTGCTGCGCCCGCGCTTCACAATGATGCGCGTTCTTGCTGCCGACAGATGAAGCGGCAAGGCTTCTTGGGCGTGTCGCTCGGCACACGCCCTTTTTAATTGCATGGCTTTTCGGTAGGCTTCGCGCTAATCCCACGAAAACCGACCCCATGCACTTCACCCCTGAGACCTTCCGCGCCTGGCCGACCAAGCGCATCACCCTGCTTGGGATGTCCGGCGTCGGCAAGACGCACATCTCGAGCATGCTGCGTGGCCACGACTGGTTCCATTTTTCCGGCGACTACCGCATCGGCACGCGCTACCTCGACGAACCCATCCTCGACCTGATCAAGCAGCAGGCGATGAGCGTGCCGTTCCTGCGCGAACTGTTGCGCAACGACTGGATCGACATCAAGAACAACATCAAGATCCACGACCTCGGCCCCGTGCTCACCTTCGTCGGCAAGCTCGGCGGGCCGGCGTGGGGCGGGCTCTCGCTCGACGAGTTCTCGCGCCGCCAGGCCGCCTATCGCGACGCCGAGATCGCCGCCATGCGCGACGTGCCGAGCTTCATCCGCAAGGGCCAGGAGATCTACGGCTACCCGCACTTCGTCAACGACGTCGGGGGCAGCCTCTGCGAGCTGGACGAGCCCGGTGTGGTCGAACTGCTGGCCGAGCACACGCTGATTCTCTACATCCAGACGACCACGCGCGAGGAAGAGGACACGCTGATCAAGCGCGCGCAGTCCGACCCCAAGCCGCTGTATTTCCGCCCTGACTTTCTCGCCGAGCATCTGCCGGCCTATTTGCGGGAAAAGGGCATCGAGTTCGTCGCGCAGATCGAACCGGACGATTTCGCGCGCTGGGTGTTCCCACGCCTGTTCCACTCGCGCATCCCGCGCTACGAGGCAATCGCGAAGCCGCACGGCTACACGGTGACCTCGCAGGAAATCGCGCAAGTGCGCGACGAGCGCGATTTCATGGCGCTGCTGGAAGCCGCCATTGCGCGCAAGGACAGCTGAGATGCCACTGGTCGCGCACAATGCCCTGCCCACCTTCGACCGCCTGCGGCGCGACGGCATCACGGTGCTGTCGACCGAGCGCGCGGCCAACCAGGAAATCCGCGAACTGCACGTCGGCCTCCTGAACATGATGCCGGACGCGGCACTGGAGGCAACCGAGCGCCAGTTCTACCGGCTGGTCGGCGAGTCCAATCCGATCGCGCAGTTCTACATGCACCCCTTTACCCTGCCGACGCTGCCACGCGGCGAGGCGGCGCAGGCGCACATCGCGCAGTTTTATGAAAGCTTCGACGCCATCCGCGAGAAGGGGCTGGATGCGCTCATCATCACGGGCGCCAACGTCAGCCATCCCAGCCTCGCCGACGAGCCATTCTGGCAGCCGCTGATCGAGGTGATCGACTGGGCCTGGGACCACGTCACGTCGACGCTGTGCTCGTGCCTCGCCACCCACGCGGTGATGCAGTTCCGCCACGGCCAGACGCGGGTGAAGCAGTCGCAGAAGATCTGGGGCGTGTTCGAGCATCGCGTAACCGACGGCCGGCACCCGCTGGTGGCCGACGTCAACACCCGCTTCGACGTGCCGCATTCGCGCTGGAACGACGTCTCGCGCGCGCAGTTCGATGCGGCCGGCGTCAAGGTTCTGGTCGAGAGCGCGGACGCCGGCGTGCACCTCGCGGTGAGCCACGATGGCTTGCGGACCGTGTTTTTCCAGGGACATCCCGAGTACGACACGGTGTCCCTGCTGAAGGAATACAAACGCGACCTCCTGCTCGCCGCAGCTGGCAAGCTGCCTGCATTTCCCCCGTTTCCGGCGCGTTATTTCAGCCCCCAGGCGCGGGCGCTGCTGGCCGAGTTCGGCAGCCGCATGCAGGCGGGCGAGACGCTGGCCTTTCCCGAGGCGCTGGTGCTGCCGCTGCTCGACAACACCTGGCACGACACGGCGGAAGCCGTGATCGGCAACTGGATCGGCTGCGTCTATCAGGTCACCCACCGCGAGCGCGGCCTGCCCTTTATGCCGGGCATCGACCCAGCCAATCCGTTGGGTCTTGAATGACAGACGCGCGTGCAAGCTTCGACGAAACCCAGGGCGCGCTGATCGCCAGCGGTGTCTGGCATGCCGAAGCCGCATCCGCGCTGCCCGATCTCGCCGGAAAAACCGTACGCATTCTGGACGGCGCCGGCATCACGCGGCTCGATACCAACGGCGCGTGGTTGCTGCTTTCGGCGGCCCGTCCCCAGCCCGGCGATCCGATGCCCGAGCTCCGCACGTTTCAGCCGCAGCATCTCGCGATGCTGCAACTGGTCGCGCAGCACGGCACAACCACGGCCGCGCAGGCCGAACCGCACCGGGAAGGCGTGCTTGAACTCATCGGGCGCAGCACCCTGGAGATATGGGCACACGTCACGGGCCTGTTCGATTTCATCGGCCGTCTGTTTCTTGAGCTCGCTGCATTGCTGCGGCGTCCCGAAAACTGGAGATGGCGCGAGTTCGGCACCCAGCTTGGTGCGATCTTCGCCGGTGCGATTCCCATCGTGACCGGCATGCTGTTCCTCCTCGGCGTGGTGTTCGCCTACCTGCTGGGGGATCAGGCCCTGCAATTCGGCGCCAACATCTTCGTCGTCGACGGCATCCTACTGGCGGTTTTGCGCGAGGTTTCACCGGTCATCGTGGCGGTCCTGGTGGCCGGGCGCACCGGCGCCGCCATCACCGCCCAGCTCGGCACCATGAAAGTCAGCGAGGAAATCGACGCCATCACGACGCTCGGCCTGTCGCCGCTGGCGGTGCTGGTGATTCCGCGCCTGATGGCGCTGCTGATCGCCATGCCGCTGCTGGTGTTCATCGGCGATATCGCGGGGGTCATCGGCGGCATGCTGGTGGCGCAGGAGCAGCTGGATATTTCCTATTACATATTCAAGGACCGGATGATCGACGTGCTGGATCTGAAGACCTTGCTGGTTGGCCTTTGCAAGGCGCCGGTGTTCGCCGTCTTCATCGCGCTGATCGCCTGCCGAATGGGCTTGTCGGTCACCCGCGACGCGCGCAGCGTCGGTGCGAATACCACCTCCACCGTGGTGCAGAGCCTGGTTGCCATCATCGTCCTCAACGCCATTTTCGCCGTCACGTTCGTGAAGCTGGGCATCTGATGAGCGAACTCGTCATCGACGTCAGCGGTGTCTCCACCACCCTGGGTGGGCGCAGCATCCATCGCAATCTGGCTCTTTCCGTGGCGCGCGGCGAGGTGATTGCACTGATCGGCGGCAGCGGCACCGGAAAATCGGTGCTGCTGCGCGAAATCATCGGCTTGCTGAGGCCCCAGGCAGGGCGCATCGAACTGTTCGGACAATCGGTGTGGGACAGCACGCCGGAGCAGATGAATGCGCTCCGCCGACGTTTCGGCGTGCTGTTCCAGGATGGTGCGCTGTTTTCCTCGCTTTCCGTTGAGGACAACGTCGCGACCCCACTGTTCGAGCATACCGACCTGCCGCACGCGACCTGCCGCCAATTGGCACGGCTGAAACTCGCGCTGGCCGGCTTGCCGCCGGATACGGCACACAAGCGGCCGAGCGAGCTTTCCGGCGGCATGCGCAAGCGCGTGGCGCTGGCGCGCGCACTCGCGCTCGATCCGGAATTGCTGTTTCTAGACGAGCCGACGTCCGGTCTTGACCCGATTTCCGCACGTGCCTTCGACAGGCTGATCCGGCTGCTGGCAGACAGCCTCGGCCTGACCGTATTCCTCGTCACCCACGACTTGGATACACTGTTTTCGATCATTGACCGCGTCATCGTGCTGTCGGATGGCCGCGTGCTTGGCAGCGGCACGGTGGACGAACTGAAAACCATCGACGACCCGTGGCTGCGCGACTACTTCGCCGCACGGGCGCCGCAAGAGGCAATCGCACATGGAAACTGAAGGCCGCTACACGTTGGTTGGCGCATTGGTGGTGGCGGTTGTGGCGCTGATGTCCCTTGCGATCATGTGGCTCGCGGGTGCCGCAGACACCATTGCCTATCAGACCTACACGATTTATTTCAAGCAACAGTCCCTCGATGGTCTGGCAGTCGGCAGCCCGGTCAAGATGCGCGGCATCAAGGTGGGGGTGGTCGATGGCTACCTCTTTTCCAGGAAACATGGCGAGGCGGTCGCGGTGACCACGCGCATCGACGAGGGGGTGCCGGTGCACACGGGTGCCGCAGCCTTCATCAAGCGCAACCTGGTGACCGGCATCGCCGCCATCGAAATCACCAATGGCTCGAACGACGCCCCGCTTCTCGACAAAGCGCCCGCGGGAGAGCGCTATCCCGTCATCGCCGAGGGCAGTTCCGACATCGACAAGGTCGCCACCGCCCTTTCACGGCTGGCGGTAAACGGTGCGCAGGTGCTGGAAAAGATGAATTCGCTGTTGTCGGACGAGAACCAGCGCGCCATCAACGAGACGCTTGCCAACCTCAACGAACTGTCCGGCCACCTGGCCGCCAACAAGGAAAGTCTCGACGCCGCCGTGCAGGGCATCCGCGACGCCTCCGACGAATTCCGCCTGGCCGGCGCCAGCATCAACCAGGCCGCCACCCGCGCCGAAGGCACCATCGTCAGCGTGGGCCAGAACGCCGACGTCGCGCTGAAGGGGGCCACCGTCGCGATGGAGAAACTGCAACGCGACGCCAAGCTGATTTCCGAGCAAGTTCAGCAACTCAGCGAAACCGGCACGCTGGAAATGACCAACATCAGCCGCGACGTGCGAACCAGTGCCGACACGCTCAGCACGGCGGGGCAGCGCCTGTCCAATCCGCGCACCATCCTGTTCGGCCCGGACAAGAAGCACCTGGGCCCCGGAGAAAAACTGCCATGAAATCCGGTGTTTCCCTGTTCGCCCTTGTTATCGCGCTGAGCGGCTGCGTCAATTTCGGCCAACACAGCAATGCGCCCGGCGTGGTGTATTACGTGCTGAACGACACCGAGCGCGCCGCCGCGCCTGTTCCGACGCGCGCCGACGCCCCGACGCTACTGGTGCTCGACACCACCACGGGCGGCTTTTACGACACCGACCAGCTCGTCTTCAGCCGCAGCGCCGGCACCCGCAGCCAGTACCAGTTTGCGCGCTGGACCGAGCGTCCCGGCAAGCGTTTTGCCGACCTCCTGCGCGCCCGGCTCGACAGCCTTGGCAGCTACCGTGTCGCCGCTGCCGGCGGCTTCGTGCGCGGCGACCTGATGCTGGATACCCGGCTGGTCGAGTTCTATCACGATGCCACCAGCGAGCCGGGGCAGGTGCGGCTCGAGCTCCATGCCGATCTGGTCGACCCGAAGCAGCGCACGTTGCTGGGACGCCGCACCTTTGTCCAGCGGGTGCCCTTGACGACCTTCGATGCCGCCGGTGCCGCCCAGGCGTCCAGCGTGGCGGTCAGCCGCGTGCTCGACGACGTGAGCGCCTGGCTCGCTACCTTCAAATAAGCGCCTAGAATTCAGAAGGCAGCCCCCACAACAAAAGGAGAGAGACCATGAAACGCCTGCTTGCCGCCCTGTGCCTGTGTTCCGTCGCCGTCGTTGCCCACGCCGAGATCTCGCAGCGGTTCGGCCCGCTCGAGATCCATTACAACGCCCTGACCACCGACGAACTGTTGCCCGAAGTCGCGCGCGCCTACAAGATCGAACGCAGCAAGACGCGTGGCCTGCTGACGATGTCGGTGCTGAAGCAGAACAAGGTCGGCGCGCCCACGCCGGTGCCGGCCAAACTCACCGTCTACGTCACCAACCTCACCCAGCAGCTGGCCACCGTGACCATGCGCGAGATCAAGGAGGGCACCGCGATCTACTACCTCGGCGAATTCCGAGTCGCGCCGCCGGACACCCTCAAATTCACCGCAACCGTGGAAGTTCC
>JAJXTE010000116.1 GCA_021784115.1 Pseudomonadota bacterium
GACCCGCTGACCGCGGCGCTGAGCCAGGCGGCGATCGGCAGCGGCGGGAGATCGCGCCGCAGCACGCGCAACGGCGGCACGCGGATCAGCCGCATCAATGCAGGCAGGCTGGCGCCCGCGAGCGCCAGCAGACCGCTCAGTATGGCCACGCCCACCGGCGCCGCGCCGAGCGCAGGCAGGCGGGTGGCGGCGCCGGGCAGGATCAGGAGCGCCAGCGCCTGCTGCATCAGTGCACCGATCGCCACGCCCAGGACGCTGCCCAGCAGCCCCAGCGTCAGCAGCTGGACGGCATAGAGCGTGCGCAGTTGTCCGGTGGTGGCGCCGAAGCAGCGCAGCAGGGCCGCCTGGTCGTAATGGCGCAGTGCATGGCGGTGGGCGGCGATGGCGATGGCCGCGACCGACAGCAGCAGGCTGACGAGCGCGGTAAGCTGGATGTAACGATCGGCGCTGGCGAAGGCGCCGTGCAGCGTTTCGACGCCTTCGCGCGATCCGATGAGGCGCTGGGTGGTGTCGAGCGCAGGTTTCAGCGCGGCGCTGAAGGCCGTGAGTTGCTCGGGCGTGCCTGCGAATTGATAGAGATAGGTCACCCGACTGCCGGGCTGCAGCACGCGGGTCCGGGCGACCTCGTCGGTGCGCAGGAACACGCGCGGGGCGAGGCCGAACACGCCGCCGAGCTGGCCCGGTTCCTCGGCCACGACGCCGGCGATGGTAAAGCGCGCCTCGCCGATCTGGACGCCGTCGCCCACGTTGGCCGACAGCAGGGGAAGCAGGTCGGGCGCGACATATATCGAGCCGGGCGGCGGCTGTGCCGGGCGCGGCGTGCCGGCCGCGAAGGGGCGGTCGGCGATGCGCACGGCCCCGCGCAGCGGATAAGCGGCATCGATCGCGCGCAGCGTCGCAAGCTGAAAGGCATCCCCCTTGGCGACCATGCTGGAGAACTCGAGCGCCCGGCTGGTTGCAAGAGGGGGCGTGAGCGGCCCCCCTTTCCCGCCGGCCGGCGCGGGCCAGCTTGCGATGGGACGCGGGCTGGTGACCAGCAGGTCGGCACCGAGAAAGCTGGCGCCCTGTTCGCTCATGGCTCGCTTCAGGCGGTCGCCGAGAAAGCCGGTGGTCGCAACGCTGCCGACGCCGATGATCAGCGCCAGCAGCAGCACCCGCCATTCGCCGCTCCTGCGTTCGCGCCGCAGCAGCCACAGCCCGAGCCGCAGGAATGTCATGCGACCGCCACGTCGCGCGTGCGGCCGGCGACCAGATGCAGCAGGTGCTGGCAGCGCGATGCCAGCGCGTTGTCGTGGGTGACCAGGATCAGCGTGGTGCGGGCGGAGGCGTTGAGCTCGAACAGGAGGTCGATGATATGCGCGCCGGTGTCGGCATCGAGGTTGCCCGTGGGTTCGTCGGCAAACACGATTTCGGGGTCGGTGGCGAAGGCGCGCGCGATCGCGACGCGCTGCTGTTCGCCGCCGGAAAGCTGGCGCGGCGTGTGGCCGGCGCGCGTGGCGAGGCCGACGCGTGCCAGCCAGTGGGCGGCACGTTCGCGCGCATCGGCACGGCCGGCCAGGTCCAGCGGTAGCAGGATGTTTTCCAGGGCAGTGAGCGCGGGCAAGAGCTGGAACGACTGGAAAACGAAGCCGATGCGGCCGGCGCGCAGGCGGGCGCGGGCGTCCTCGTCGAGATCGTCGAGGCGCTGGCCGAGCAGAAAGACCTCGCCCGCGGACGGATGGTCGAGCCCTGCGAGCAGGCCCAGCAGGGTGGATTTCCCGGAGCCGGATGCGCCGGTGATGGCGAGCGTCTCGCCCGCTTTGACGGCGAGCTTGACTTCGCTGAGGATGACGAGCTCGCCGTCGGCCGTGGTCACGCGCTGAGACAGCCCGCGTGCGAGGACGACGGGATCAGGGAACTGGGCGCTGTCAGGAGGCGTCATTGGGTAGGAATCGGATCAGGGTGAGTGAATGAATTATCGCGTGTGGATGTTGGTGTGTTTGCTGGGGCTGCCAGGCTGGTCTTTAGCCAGTCAATGTACCCTGTTGATTGTCGGCGACAGCCTGAGTTCCGGTTATGGCCTTGCACAGGGACAAAGCTGGGTGGATCGGCTCGGCGCGCGGCTGAAGAAATCGGCACCGGCCTGGCGCGTGGTCAACGCCAGCGTCAGCGGCGACACCACGCAGAACGGCCTGCAACGCTTGCAGCCTGCGCTAGATCGGCATCATCCGCAAGGCGTCCTGATCGAACTCGGCGGCAACGACGCCCTGCGCGGCACGCCGCCCGGGGTGATCCGTCAGAATCTGGTCCTGATGATCCGCCAGGCGAAGGCGGCTGGCGCCTGGGTGGCACTGCTGGAGGCGCCGGTGCTGCCGAACTACGGCAAGCCCTATGCGGAGGCGGTGACGAAGCTGTATGTCGACGTGGCACGCGAAGAAAAGACCGTTCGCGTGCCGTGTTTCGTGTGCGGGGTTGGCGTCACGCCGGGGATGATGCAGGCCGACGGCATTCATCCGAATGAAGAGGCGCAGGGCAGGATGCTCGACGCCGTGTGGCCGCACATCAAGCCGAAGTTGCATTGCGCGGTGAAAAAACGATGACCGCTGCAGCGTGTCCGTGCGGCTCGGGGCGCACGCTCGCAGCCTGTTGCGGGCGGTTTCACGACGGCGAACCGGCGCCGGACGCCGAACGCCTGATGCACGCTCGCTACAGTGCGTATGTGCTGGGGCGGGAAGATTATCTGCTGGCGACCTGGCATCCCGCAACCCGCCCCACAACGCTGGAACTCGACACCGTGCCGCGCCCGCAATGGCTGGGGCTGACGGTCAAGGCCCACACGCCGCAGGACGAGACCCATTCGACGGTCGAATTCGTCGCGCGCTACAAGCTCAACGGCCGTGCGTTCAGGCTGCACGAAACCAGCCGCTTCGAGCGGGTGGACGGCCGCTGGCTGTATGTCGACGGCGAGATCCGGGAATGATGCGCAGCGCCATGCAGCAGACATGAAACGAACAAAGCCCGCTTGCGCGGGCTTTGAATCTGCTTCCAGCTAAACACGGTGGGGTGGATGATGGGACTCGAACCCACGACAACAGGAATCACAATCCTGGACTCTACCAACTGAGCTACATCCACCATTGTTGTCGCCAGCAAGGCTGGCAACGAAAACCTTGGCCTGCCCGACAGGAATCGAACCTGTAACCCCCAGCTTAGAAGGCTGGTGCTCTATCCAGTTGAGCTACGGGCAGAGACTCACTTCTCGGGCAATAAACGGGGTGGTCGGGGTGAGAGGATTCGAACCTCCGACATCCTGCTCCCAAAGCAGGCGCGCTACCGGGCTGCGCTACACCCCGAAATCCTATCGACGCCCGGAAACCAAACAGGAACTGCGGGCGCATTTCGGAGAGGCGAGACTATACCTTGGCGAATCGGCGGGGTCAATTTTCGCTTGAGTAGGAAGGGGGGTTTCCGGGAAAATCACCCTTTTGCTTCAGGGTTGTCTTGATGAGCGCACGTATTCTCGACGGCAAGGCCATGGCCGACACCATCCTCGCAGTGGTCCACGACAAGGTGGCCGAACGCGAAGTGCAGGGCAAGCGTCGCCCCGGTCTGGCGGTGATCCTGGTCGGTGGCGATCCTGCCTCGGCGGTGTATGTGCGCAACAAGAAGCGGGCCTGCGAGCGCGCCGGCGTGACGAGCGTTTCGCACGACCTGCCGACGACCACGACGCAGGACGAACTCCTGGCCCTGATCGACACGCTCAACGCCGATACGGCCATCGACGGCATCCTGGTGCAGCTGCCGCTGCCTCCGCACATCGACGCGGAAACGGTGATCGAGCGCATCCGTCCCGACAAGGACGTCGACGGCTTCCATCCCTACAACATCGGCCGCCTGGCGGTGAAGATGCCGACGCTTCGACCGTCCACCCCGCGCGGCATCATGACCCTTCTGCGTGCCACGAACGAGGAACTGCGCGGCAAGAATGCGGTGATGGTGGGCGCCTCCAACATCGTCGGCCGGCCGATGAGCCTGGAACTGCTGCTGGCGGGCTGCACCATCACCGTTTGCCACAGCGCGACGCGCGACCTGGAAAGCTTCGTGCGCTCGGCCGAGATCCTGGTCGTGGGGGTGGGCAAGCCGCGCATGATTCCGGGCGACTGGATACGCGAGGGCGCAATCGTGATCGACGTCGGCATCAACCGCCTGCCTGACGGCAAGCTGGTCGGCGATGTCGATTTCGACACCGCCATCGAACGCGCCGGCTGGATCACCCCGGTACCGGGCGGGGTGGGGCCGATGACGGTGGCGACCCTGCTGGAAAACACGCTCGAAGCCGCGCTGATGCATAACCCCTGAAGGAGTGAACGGCGAGCGGCAAGCAGTGAGCGGTTTAAAGCTGGTGCAACGCCTTTAGAAAGGCTACATCGACGAACGGCTGGCCGAGATCGGGGCCAGCGAGCAGCCGGTTGGGTTCGCCGGGGTTGCCGAGGTCGGACAAAACGACGGCGGCGCCGCTGAAATCGTGATCCAGCGTGTAGTCGTTCATCGTCACCAGCGTTTTCAGGCCGGCGCCCAGGCTGGCGCACAGGCCATTTTCCGAGTCCTCGAATGCCAGGCAGTCGGTTGCGGCGAGCCCCATCTTTTCCAGTGCGTAGTGATAGATGTCGGGCGCGGGCTTCTTGGCCGGCACGATGTCGCCCGCCGCGATCACTTCGAACCAGTCCTGGGTGCCTGGCCCGAGGCTGTGCTCCAGCAGCACCGTGACGTTTTCCGGAGTGGTGGTGGTGGCGATCGCCAGCCTGAGGCCGGCGGCGCGCGCCTCGACCAGCAGACGCTTGACGCCGGGGCGCATCGGGATGCCGCCGCGCGCGGCGAGCGCACTGTAAATGCGGGTCTTGGCCTTGTGCAGTTCGGTCACCAATTCGTCGAAGTGGTCCGGCTTCCTATAGTCCGGCCGATAGTGGTCGATATAGTGCTTCATGCGCTCCTTGCCACCGGTGACGGCGAGCAGTTTGCCGTAGAGGGCGGCATCCCAGTGCCAGTCGAGGCCGGCGTCGGCAAAGGCTTGGTTGAAGGCGGGCCGGTGGCCGTCGCGTTCGGTGTCGGCAAGCGTGCCGTCCACGTCGAAGAGTAGGGCGTGTAATGTCATATGGGTTGCGGCGCTTAAACGATTCTGATATTAAGTCAGGTTGGGCTTGGCCCGGATTAGACCGAAATTTTCAAAGAGAACAGAGAACGAGATGGCTGAAACTTTGATGCGCTTCGAGCCTTACAAGGCCAAAAAGGGCGAAGAATACATGAATGCAAAACAGCTCGCGCATTTTCGCAAAATGCTCGAAGCCTGGAAAGCCGAATTGTCGCAGGACATCGATACCACCCTGCATTCCATGCAGGACGAGCAGACGGTTTTTGCCGACCCCAACGACCGCGCCACCCAGGAATCGGATATGGCGCTGGAGTTGCGCAACCGCGACCGCGAGCGCAAGCTGATCAAGAAGATCAACGAAACCCTCGCCAAGATCGACAGCGGCGATTACGGTTACTGCGAATCCTGCGGTGTCGAGATCGGGCTGGAGCGTTTGCAGGCCCGCCCGACGGCGACGCTGTGCATCGACTGCAAGACGCTCGAGGAAATCCGCGAGCGCCAGGTCGCCAAATAAACCCGGCGCACCCGCCTGCCGACACTTCCCGACCCAACCCCCGGACCGCACCATGGCAGACACCGACGAATTCGACCGCTACTACAATGGTCTGCTCTACAGCGTGATGCGCTGGGATCAGCTGACGGCATTCTGGCAGAAGGTTGACGCCCGGGCGGGCTGGTATCTCTATGCGGTCGGCCAGCAGGTGCCGCAAGAGCCCTCGGCCGCCGACAAGGTTCAGCAATTCATGCGGGAACTGGACGAATTGCTGCGGCGCGAGCATCACGAGGATTATTGCGCAATCGTTTACGCCGACGACCTCGACACGCCGAACTTCATCAAGATCTATGATCCCAATCACCTCGGCAGCTCGTGCGGTTCCAGTTCGATGAAATCCTCCGTGCTTCCCGGCTGGCTGATGAGCCGCATACCGCCGCGCGAACTCGAGATGCGGGGGGTGGTGACAGGCCAGCGCAAACGCTGGTGGCAGTCGTTTCTCGCCAGTTCGGCATAAAAAAACCGCGCCCGAGAGCGCGGTTTTTTGTAGCCTGGAAGAATTACTTGGCGGGCGCAGC
>JAJXTE010000117.1 GCA_021784115.1 Pseudomonadota bacterium
CGCAGTGGGCTCCAATTACGCCCTGTTTTTCGATCGACCCGATCCGCACACGCCCATTTTGCCGCGCACGCTGGCCTCGATGCTGTTTGCCAATCTCACCACCGTCGCCGGTTTTGGCCTGCTTGCGTTTTCCAAGGTGTCCCTTCTGCAAGCGATGGGCGTGACCGTCGCACCGGGCGTCATCCTGGCGTTGATCTATTCGGCGATTTTTGCCCGGCAATCCGATGCCTGCCAATCCAAAGTTTAATTCAGCCTGGCGGCCTACCCTGTTGATTCGCGCATCCGTCGCGCTCCATGGTCTGGCGTTGGTGGCCGTGATCGCCGAACCCGCGCAATGGCGCTGGGTGTTGGGTGCCGTGGTCATCGATCACCTGTTGCTTACCGCTGTTGGCCTGTGGCCCCGCAGTAACTGGCTGGGACCGAACTGGACACGGTTGCCCGCCGCCGCCACGGCCAGACATGAAATCGCCCTGACCATCGACGATGGCCCCGACCCCCTCGTCACCCCGCAGGTGCTGGATATTCTGGATCACTATGCCGCACAAGCCACCTTTTTCTGCGTGGGCGAAAAAGCGGCACGCTATCCGGAGGTATGCCGGGAAATCGTACGCCGTGGCCATGCCGTGGAAAACCATAGCCAGCACCACAGTCATTATTTTTCCATGCTGGGCCCGCGTGGTTTCATGCGCGAATTGCAGGCCGCACAAAGTACCCTCAGCCAGATTACCGGTCAGCGCCCCGTGTTTTTCCGTGCCCCTGCCGGTCTGCGCAATCCTTTTCTCGACCCGGTGCTGGCGCGACTCGGCTTGACCCTCGCCAGCTGGTCGGCGCGGGGTTTCGACACCCGGATCGGTGACGCCGAGCGTGTCAAGCATGCGCTATTGCGTGGGCTGCGGGCGGGCGCTATTTTGCTGCTGCACGACGGCAATGCTGCACGCTCACCTCGTGGTATTCCGGTTATTCTCGACGTGCTGCCCGCCGTGCTGGAGTCGGCGTCGGCTGCCGGGCTGCGGTTCGTCAGCTTGCGCGACGCCCTTTCATCGCCGGCACGCTACGCATGAGTCGGCACGACCCCACCCCGGAGAACAGGACTTGAAAGACAGTCAGCAAGCGCCCTGGTACCGACAGATTGCAGCGGTCATCACCCGGCATGGGGTTCTCAAAGGGATAGGCACGCCGCTTTTTATCGGGCTGTTTTTCGGTGCGTATTTCTACGTGCTCAAAGCCCCGGCCTACCCGACCACGGTGATGCCCTTTACCTGGCTGGACCGGATGATCAGTTTTCAGCCGCGGGCGATGCCGCTGTATGTCTCATTGTGGGTGTATGTTTCGCTGCCCCCGGCATTGCTCGCGACGCGACGCGAACTCTGTCGGTACGGCATGGCGATGGCCGGAACCTGCCTGGCCGGGCTGATTGTTTTCTACTTCTGGCCCACCGCGGTCCCCGCGGCCGATATTGACTGGGCCCGGTATCCTGAAGTGGATTTTCTTAAAAACGTCGATGCCGCAGGCAATGCCTTCCCTTCGCTGCACGTCGCCACGGCCATATTTTCGGGGGTCTGGCTGGGCCACCTGCTGCGTCGATTCGGCGCGCCGCCGTGGAGTCGGATATTCAGCTGGATGTGGTGTATCGGTATCATTTATTCCACGCTCGCCACCCGTCAGCATGTGGCGGTAGATGTGTGGGGCGGCCTCATGCTGGGCGGGGTGGCTGCCTGGCTGTCATTGCGCCAGCGGGCATATGCAGCGCCCATACCCGGCCGGATTTGAAGGAAATCCGGCCTGTGGAATTTATTAGAAACGCATTACATCTGGATTGGTTTACTTGTTGAATTCGCTCTGGCTTTCCCACTTCACCGCAACCAGTGCCATCGGTCGCGGCCTTGAACCCACGCACGATGCACTGCGTCAACAGCGTGGCGGGCTGGCGCCCTGCGCCTTCGAGACGGTGACCGACCTCGCGACGTATATCGGCGAAGTGGCGGGCCTCGACCAGGCGCCTTTGCCGGCCAGCCTCGCCGAGTATGAGTGCCGCAATAATCGCCTCGCTTACCTTGGGCTGCAGCAGGACGGCTTCAGCGCCGCCGTCGGTGCGGCCGCCGCGCGCCACGGACGCCGACGGGTGGGCGTGCTGCTCGGCACCAGCACCTCCGGCATCCTGCAGACCGAGCAGGCCTACCGTCGCCGCGACCCGGTGACGGGCGCGCTGCCGGACGACTTCAACTATCGCGCCACGCACAACACCTATTCGGTGGCCGACTTCGTGCGCACCGCCTTCAACCTGGAAGGTCCGGCCGTGGTGGTTTCCACCGCCTGCTCGTCGAGCGCCAAGGTGTTCGCCTCGGCCGCGCGCATGATCGCGGCCGGCCTGATCGACGCCGCCATCGTCGGCGGCGTCGACTCGCTGTGCCTGACCACCCTGTACGGCTTCAACTCGCTGGAGCTGCTGTCGTCCGAACCCTGCCGCCCCTACGATGCGGATCGCAACGGCCTCTCCATCGGCGAGGCGGCGGCCTTCATCCTGCTGCAGCGCCCGGCCGACAGCCTCGATGCCGATGCCGTGCTGCTGCTGGGCGCGGGCGAATCGAGCGACGCCCACCACATGTCGTCGCCGCATCCGGACGGCCTGGGTGCGCGCATCGCGATGGACGCCGCGCTGAAGGCAGCAGGTCTGCAGCCGGCCGACATCGACTACATCAACCTGCACGGCACGGCGACGCCGAGCAACGACGCGGCCGAGGGCAGGGCGGTTGCAACCCTGTTCGGCGACCGCGTGCCCTGCAGTTCGACCAAGGGCGCCACCGGGCATACCCTCGGCGCGGCGGGGGGGGTAGAGGCGGTCATCAGCGCGCTGGCGCTGCAGCAGGCCTTCCTGCCGGGCGGGATCAGCACGCGTCGCGTCGACCCGGACATTCCCATCCAGTACCTGACCGCGAACCGCGAGACCGCACCGCGTCGCGTGCTGAGCAACTCCTTCGGCTTTGGCGGCACCAACTGCAGCCTGATCCTGGGGCGCGCGCAATGAAGCTCAGCGCCTACCTCGACGGCATCGGCCTGATCGGCCCCGGACTGGAGAGCTGGCCCGCGGCGCAGCCCATCCTCGCGGGCGTCGCCTCCTACGACTCGGGCCCCCTCACGGTGGCCGCGCCGCAGTCGCTGCCCCCGGCCGAACGCCGTCGCACCGGCCTCGCAATCAAGGTCGCGCTGACCGTGGGACAGGAGGCCTGCGCCAGCGGACAGCTCGATGCCAAGAAGCTGGCCGCGGTGTTTTCCTCCTCCGGCGCCGACAACGACAATTGCGATGCCCTCTGCCAGGTACTGGCCTCCGAGGATCGTCACATCTCGCCAACCCGTTTCCACAACTCGGTACATAACGCCCCGGCGGGCTACTGGGGAATCGCCTCCGGCGCCATGACGCCGGCCACGGTGCTGTGCGCCCACGACGGCAGCTTTGGCGCCGGCCTGCTGGAAGCCATGACCCAGGTCGCGGTCGAGGGCTGGGGGACGGTGCTGATCACCTACGACATGCCCTATCCGGAACCCATGCACGCCAAGCGCCCCCTTCCCGCGGCCTTTGGCATTGCCCTGGCGCTGATGCCCGATCGCAGCGCGCACTCGCTGGCGCGGATCGAGGTGAGCCTCGCCGATGGCGACGCCGATAGGCTGGCGGAGCCTCAGCTCGAAGCGTTGCGTCGTGCCATTCCGTGCGCGCGCGGGTTGCCCTTGCTGCAGGCCGTGGCGCGAGGGACGGACGGCCGGGTCGTGCTGGATTATCTGGCGCCGCTGCGTCTGGCCGTGGAGATCGAACCATGCCGCTAGACCACGCCTGGCTGCTCGCCCACCTGCCGCATCAGGGCAGCATGTGCCTGCTCGACGCCGTCACCGACTGGGACGCCCAGCACATCCGCTGCACGGCGAGTAGCCACCGCCACGCCGACAATCCGTTGCGCGCGCACGAGCGCCTGGGCGCGGCCTGCGGCATCGAATACGCGGCGCAGGCGATGGCTGCCCACGGCGCGTTGCTGGCCGCTGCCGGCAGCGCGCCGCGCGCTGGCTACCTGGCCAGTGTGCGCGGCGTCGATTTGCAGGTCGCGCGGCTGGACGACATCGCCGCCGACCTCTACGTCGAGGCGGAGTGCCTGTCCGGCGACGGCAACACCATTCTTTACGGCTTTCGCATCAGCGCCGCCGGACGCGAATTGCTCAGCGGCCGCGCGGCCGTGGTGCTGGATGCCGACAAACTGGGAGAGTCGACATGAAACGCGCCCTGGTCACCGGCGGCAGCGGCGGCATCGGCGCGGCGATCTGCCGCCGCCTCGCGGCGGATGGCTGCTTCGTCTACATCCATGCCAACCGCAACCTGGCCCGTGGGCAGGCGCTGGTCGACGAAATCAGAACGCGCGGCGGCCAGGCCGAGGCCATCGCTTTCGACGTCACTGACGCCGACGCCAGCCGCGCGGCACTGGAGCCGCTGGTCGCCGACACCCCGATCCAGGTGCTGGTGAACAACGCCGGCATCCACGACGACGCCGTCTTCCCCGGCATGAGCGCGGCGCAGTGGCACAGCGTGCTGGACGTCTCGCTCACCGGCTTCTTCAACGTCACCCAGCCGCTGACGATGCCGATGCTGCGCAGCCGCTGGGGGCGCATCGTCAACATCACCTCGATCGCCGGGATCACCGGCAACCGCGGACAGGTCAACTATGCGGCCGCCAAGGGCGCCCTGCACGCGGCGACCAAGTCGCTGTCGCTGGAGCTGGCCAGCCGGGGGGTCACGGTCAACGCCGTGGCGCCGGGCATCATCCAGACGGACATGATCGACGGGGTCTTCGACGCCAAAGCCATCGAGGGCATGGTGCCGATGAAGCGCGCCGGCCGTCCGCAGGAGGTGGCCGATCTGGTGGGTTTCCTTGCCTCGGAGCAGGCGAGCTACATCACCGGTCAGGTGATTTCCGTAAACGGTGGGATGATTTGACGCCCCCCGTCCACGCCCTCGCCGTCCACCAGACCGAGGCACTGCTGTTCTTCACCCTGCTGCAGTTGACGGTAATCATCCTGGCCGGCCGCCTCGGCGGCGAACTGGCGCACCGCGTCGGCCAGTCGCCGGCGGTGGGCGAGATCATCGTCGGCATCCTGCTCGGCCCTTCGCTGTTCGGCCTGCTGGCGCCCGACCTGTTCCATTACGTGTTCCGCTCGACCCCGCCGGCGCCGATGCAGATGCTGTCGCAGATCGGCCTGATCCTGCTGATGTTCCAGATCGGCCTGGAATTCGATTTCGCGCACCTCGCCGCGCGCAATAACCGCCGCGCCGTCACCTATGTCGCCACGGCCAGCATGCTCGTGCCGTTCGCGCTCGGTTTCGGGTTCGGCTACTTCACTGCACCGCTGCTGTCGCCCGGCGCCGACCCGCTCGCTTCAGCGCTGTTCATCGCCACCGCTTTCTCGATCACGGCGTTGCCCATCCTCGGTCGCATCATGATGGAGTTCAAGATCACCCGCCTGCCGATCGGGGTCATCGCCATCAGCGCTGCCGCCATCAACGACGTGGTCGGCTGGTTGCTGCTTGCGCTGGTGACGGCGCTGACGCTGGCCGAGTTCAGCGCCGCCGCGTTCGCCGGCAAGGTGCTGCTGGTCGCCGGCTTTTTCCTGCTCTGGTGGTTTGCGGTGCGCCCGCTGATGAAGCGCCTCATCCGCATGAGCCAGGCCGGGCCGGCTCATGCGGGCGAAAAGGCCGGGCGCGGCAAGCTCACCCACAACCTGCTCGGCATCCTGCTCGCCGGCATCTTCATCTCGGCGATGGCGACGTACCAGCTCGGCATCTTCGCCATCTTCGGCGGCTTCATGATGGGCGTCATCCTGCACGACGAGCACGAAGTCATCGAGGCCTGGAAGGAGCGCATCGGCCACTTCGTCATGGTCTTTTTCCTGCCGATCTTCTTCACCTACACCGGG
>JAJXTE010000118.1 GCA_021784115.1 Pseudomonadota bacterium
CGGCCGCAGCATCAAGCTGAACGACCGGACCGTCACCCTGGACACCGCGCACGCCACGATCGAGCGCGTCCTGCCCGACTGGCGCAGCCGCCTGCTGGCGGTGATCGGCGACCCCAGCATTGCCTACCTTCTCATGCTGCTCGGCATCTACGGGCTGATCTACGAATTTTCCAATCCCGGCATACTGTTTCCCGGCGTCGTCGGCGGCATCTGCCTGCTGCTCGGGCTGTTTGCGCTGCAGGTCATGCCGATCAGCTATGCCGGACTGGCGCTGATGCTGCTGGGCATTGTCCTCATGATTTCCGAGGCCTTCGTGCCCAGCTTCGGCGCGCTGGGCGTGGGCGGCATTGCCGCGTTCATCATCGGCTCGGTCATGCTGATCAATACCGACGTCCCCGGCTACGGCATCCCGTGGGCGCTGATTGTCCCGGTCGCATTGACCAGCGCACTGTTCAGCTTTTTCGTCGCCAGCATGGCACTGCGCGCCCGCCGGCGACCGGTGGTGACCGGTGCCGAGGAACTGATCGGCGCCCCGGGCGAAATCCTCGATGACATGGAACACGAAGGCTGGGCGCGCATCCACAGCGAGCAGTGGCGGGTGCGCAGCAGCGTGCCACTGAAGCGTGGCAACGCGGTGCGGGTGCGCGCCCGGCACGACCTGATACTCGATGTGGAACCGGACAAGGAGAATGATCATGTTTGAATTCAGCGGCATCACCATCGCGTTTCTGGTCGTCGTGCTGCTGGCATCCAGCCTGCGCATCCTGCGCGAATACGAGCGCGGCGTGGTGTTCATGCTCGGGCGCTTCTGGAAGGTGAAGGGCCCGGGCCTGGTGGTCATCATTCCCGGCATCCAGCAGATGGTGCGGGTGGGCCTGCGCACCATGGTGTTCGACGTGCCGAGCCAGGACGTGATCTCGCGCGACAACGTCTCGGTGAAGGTCAACGCGGTGGTGTATTTCCGCGTCATCGACCCGGCCAAGGCGATCCTGCAGGTGGAAGACTTCATGAACGCCACCAGCCAGCTGGCGCAGACCACGCTGCGCGCGGTGCTGGGCAAGCACGAACTCGACGAGATGCTGGCCGAACGCGAACGCCTGAACCAGGACATCCAGCAGTTGCTGGACACGCAGACCGACGCCTGGGGCATCAAGGTCTCGAACGTCGAGATCAAGCATGTCGACATCGACGAAACGATGGTGCGCGCCATCGCCAGGCAGGCCGAGGCCGAACGCGAGCGGCGCGCCAAGGTGATCCATGCCGAAGGCGAGCTGCAGGCCTCCGAGAAACTGCTCGCGGCCGCGGAAATCCTCTCCGCCAAGCCGCAGGCCATGCTGCTGCGTTATCTGCAGACGATCTCCGACATCGCAAACGACAAGACCAACACCATCGTCTTCCCGCCGGGCGATCTGCTGAACATGCTGCAGCGCGGCATGAAACCGGGCGAATAGCGCGGGACAGACTGAAAGCCCTCGGCGTCTGCAAGGTCGCGGGTGGCAACCTGCCCCGCATCACGGTATGCTCACCCTCAATCCCGGGCGCACCCGGGAACTCGTACCAATCAGATCGACTCTGAGTTGTTACCTTGTTTTGAATAAGTTTGAGGAGGTCAGATGAACCCGCAAGTCACCACCCTGGGCCGCAGCCAGTCCGCAGCCCTGTCGACCAGCAAGGTCGTCCGCAATACCTACATGCTGCTGTCGATGACGCTGGCGTTTTCGGCGGCGACCGCAGGCGCGGCGATGGCGCTGGGCCTGCCGCACCCCGGCATCATCCTCACCCTGGTCGGCTACTACGGCCTGCTGTTCCTGACCACCAAGTTCCGCAACAGCGGGCTCGGCATCGCTTTCGTGTTCGGCCTCACCGGCTTCATGGGCTACACGCTCGGCCCCATCCTCAGCGCCTATCTGGCGATGCCCAACGGCAGCCAGGTCGTGATGATGGCGATGGGCGGTACCGCCGCGATCTTCCTCGGCCTGTCGGCCTACGTGATGACCACCCGCAAGGACTTCAGCTTCATGGGCGGCTTCCTCATGGTCGGCATCCTGGTCGCCTTCCTCGCCGGCCTGGGCGCGATCTTCTTCCACATGCCCGGCCTGTCGCTCGCCGTGTCGGCGATGTTCGTGCTGCTGATGTCCGGTCTCATCCTGTACGAGACCAGCAACATCATCCACGGCGGCGAGACCAACTACATCATGGCGACGGTGACGCTGTTCGTGGCCATCTTCAACCTGTTCACCAGCCTGCTGAGCCTGCTGGGCTTTGCCAGCAACGACTGAGTGTCCATGCCAGCGGCAGACGAAACGGCGTCTTTAAGGGCGCCGTTTTTTATCGACACCCACTGCCACCTCGATGCGGCGGAATTCGATGCCGACCGCGACGCGGTCTACGCCGCCGCAGCCGCCGGCGGCGTCACCACGCTGGTGGTGCCCGCCGTCAGCCGCGACAACTTCGCCGCGGTGGCCGCCACCTGCGAACGCTACGAAGGGTGCCTGCCCGCCTGGGGTCTGCACCCGATGTATATCGGCGTGCACCGCCCCGAGCATCTTGCCGACCTGCGCGCGCAAATCGAAGCTCAACGGCCTGTCGCCATCGGTGAAATCGGCTTGGATCTTTTCGTGCGTGATCTCGACTCCGCCACCCAGGAATATTTTCTGGTCGAGCAGCTGAAGATCGCGAAGGAATACGACCTGCCGGTGCTGCTGCATTGCCGCAAGGCGAACGATGAACTGCTGAAGCACCTGCGCAAGATCAAGGTGCGCGGCGGCATCGCCCACGCCTTCAACGGCAGCCCGCAGCAGGCGGACGAATTCATGAAGCTGGGATTCAAGCTGGGGTTCGGCGGCGCCTTTACCTGGCCGCGCGCCAACAACCTGCGGCGACTGGCGGTCGAGCTCCCGCTCGATGCCATCGTGCTGGAAACCGACAGCCCCGACATCCCGCCGGTGTGGATCGGACGCGGGCGCAATGCGCCGGGCGAGTTGCCGCGCATCGCGCAGACCCTGGCCGAACTCCGCGGGCTGGACCTCGATGCGGTGGCGCAGGCCACCACGCGCAACGCCCGCGACCTGTTCGGTCTGGATCAGGGACGCCTTTAGTCGGCGTAGCCGAAATCCCCCACCCACTCGCCGCGGCGGAAATCGATTGCCAGCCAGTGGGGTACGTAGGGGCGCGGATTAGCCAGGGGAAAACGTTCTGAAGGCGGCGAGGCCCCTCCCTCCGCCACGCTGCAGCGGCGCGTCATGATGGGCTTGAAGCGCACCGCCAGGCGCTCGTTGACCGGCGTCGAGTCCTCGTTCGATTCGCCGAAGTGCACTCGCTTGCGCAGCAGGCAGGAAAACAACAGCTCCATCTCGGCGACGAGCGGCGTCTCGCGCCGCGCCAGGGCCTTCTGCGCGGCGGCGGTCAACCGGACCTCCAGCGATTTGTCGTGCAGGGTGATGTGCATGGCATGCCTCCCGATGACGTCCTTATATAGGCATAACGGCCACGCCAGAAGGCGGCTGAAGCCCGCCCCCTGGCTCATGTTCAAGGCTCAGAAGTCGCGTTCGACCTTGAAGCCGTTGATGACGATGTCGCCCGCCACCATGCGCGCACCATGATTCACCGCGTCGAGGATGTCGCCGTCGGACCAGCCGGCGTCGCGCGCGGCCTGCAAATCGGCTGCGCTGACGCCGCTGGAATCGCGTGTCGCCTTCAGCACCAGGCCGAGCAGCGTTTTCTCGGCGGAACTCAAGGGGCTGTCGTTGAAGTCGGCGCGCGTCGCGGCGACCTGCTCGGGCGTCCAGCCGGCCGCGTTGATCAGCATGCCGGCGTTCATGTCGATGCAGTAGTCGCAATTGCCGGCCTGCGACACCAGCATGCGGATGCATGCCGTCAGCGGCATGGAAAGCCTGGGGTGCTGCATGACGCTGCCGTAGTACTCCCACTGGTGCTTCAGCAGAAAGGGATTGGCGCTGAACACCTGGATCGCGGTCGGCACGTGCCCCCAGGCGTTCCGGATCTGGGCGTAGATTTCGGCGACTTCTCCGGTTGCGGCTTCGGGCGTGACGGTTTGCAGAATGCTCATGACAACCTCCTGTTGGGTTATATCCAGCGCCTGACGCGGGCTTTGTAGTCCCGGTAGGTGTCGCCGAATTTCGCTTCGAGATGCACTTCTTCGTGCCGGATCACGCCGAAGCGAATCATGATCCAGATCAGGGGGGCGAATGCGAGCGGCCAGAACGTGCCCAGCAGGAGCGACACGCCGGCCAGCAGGAACCAGTCGCCGAGGTAGATCGGGTTGCGACTGAAGCGGAACGGTCCGCTGGAACACAGCGCCGACGCGCCGGCATAGGGGTTGACCGTGGTGCGATGGCGCGCAAAGGTCCACAGCGTCCAGACGAACAGCGCCAGCCCGATGCCGACCGCGAGCCAGCCCAGCGGGCGCGTCGCCGTGCCCAGATCCAGCGGCAGTGCCAGTTCGTGGCGATCCAGCCACCAGCCGCCCAGTATGGCCGCCGCATAGGGCGCGGGCGGCAGGATCAGCGTGCGCGGACGACGTGTTTCGTCTTTCATGCAATCAATGCCGCCGCAGATAGAACACGAACTCGCCTGCCGCCTCGGCGGAAGCCAGCAACTCATTGCCGGTCTGCTTGGCGAAGGCCTGCATGTCCTTGACCGAGCCTGGATCGGTCGAGACGACCTTCAACACCTGCCCAGAGCCCAGTGCGCCGAGCGCCTTCTTGGTCCGCAAAATGGGAAGCGGGCAATTGAGTCCGCGCGCGTCGAGTTCCTGGTTGAATTTCATGTCAGCGAATTCCATGGTCTTCTCCTCAAATGGCATGGGTGGATCACTGTTTGCCCAGCACGGCCGACTGGTAACGCGCCAGCAGCTCGGGGTCCTCGATCGAGCCGTGGTGGTGCACCTGTTTCCAGCGGCCGTCGACTTGCCTGAACACGCGGCTGGTACGGATCGCCAGCGCCAGGTCGGTGTCGCCGCGGCGAAAATATCCGCGTTCGCGGCCCACAGCGTAGAACAGGTCTTGCCCGAGGTGCAGGGTGTAGTCGTGGAACTCGACGTACACCGCGGCCGGCCCGGAAAACACGCGCTCGTACAGCGGTCGGATTTCCGTCCAGCCGCGCCGGATGCCACCGAGTGGGTTGTCGAGCGCAATGTCGCCGGTCTGCGCCCAGTTGTCCGCCATCAGCGCAAGATCGCGCCCGTTGAACGCAGCATAGAACTGTTCCAATGCCGCTTCGGGCGCGCCGTCTGCAAGGTCCGGGTAGCGCGCGCCGGTGATGGCCTGTTCGATTGCCTGCATGATTCGTCCTCAGCGTTTCAGCGTGTCCAGAAAGCGCCCGAGCTGCGCGAGGCAACTGCGATACGCCGTAACGGATTGCGTGTTCTTGCTCATGCCGACGCAGCCCTCGAGCGCCGACACGATGAAGAAGGCGGTGGCCTCGGCATCGACGTCGCGGCGCACCTCGCCCGCCGTCTTGCCGCGCTTCAACGCTGCCGCCACCACGCCGACCCATTCCTGGAACACGCCGTTGAGTTGCAGGCGGAAGCTCTCGTCCACCGGACTCATTTCCTGCATCAGGTTGTTGAGCGGGCAGCCCAGCGTCACCACCCCCGGATCGTCCTCGGCTGCCTTGGCCGCCAGCAGCGCCTGCATGGCGGCCAGCGGCTCCCGGGTGTCCGCCAGCGGCGCGAACATCATCGCCGCTAGGCGCGGCCGGACCACCTCCTCGACAACGGCCAGGCCGAGCGCCTTCTTGTCCGGAAAATGGTGATACAGCGCGCCCTTGGTGAGCCCGGTATCCGCCAGGATCTGCGTGATGGAGGCTGCCTGGAAGCCGTTGCGATGGATCTCGGCAAACGCGG
>JAJXTE010000119.1 GCA_021784115.1 Pseudomonadota bacterium
AACGGGCGAAAAGAACGCAGGAACAGGCCAGCGAAATGGAAGACACGCGCCGCAAGCAGGAAGAAAAAGAGGCCGAGGAAGCCCGGCTCCGGGCGCTGCAGACTCCACCGGCGCCCGTCGTGATCGAGAAACCGGTTTATGTCCCCCAGCCGATCTATTACCCGCCTGTCAGGAAACCGCGCCGGGATCGGCACCATGACATCCCTCCCCGCCGCCTGCCCCGCTGAGCGTTAGCGAAGCAGCCGCAGCGGCACCTTGGACGGGCGAAACAGTTGCGTGGTGGCGCTGCCGACCAGGAATTCGCGGATATTGGAGTGACCGCAGGCGCCCATCACGATCAGGTCGATGTCGTGTTCCTCGCGGTAGCCGCATAGCACTTCGTCGACCTGGCCGGAACGAAGGCGGGCGGTCACCTGGAAGCCGGCTTTCTCCAGCGTGGTGCGCGCCCAATCCCGTTGATCACGGGCGTCGGCCTTGTCGGCTCCGACCATCACGACGTGGCAGGGCAATCCACGGAACAGCGTGCTGCGTGTGACCATCTCGACCGCCTTGCGCGTGATTGCGGTGGCGGCGGAGATCATGCCGGGGCGACCGCCGACGAAGGCGATCACCACGGCGATGACGGAGAACGCGATCGCCTCGGGAATCAGGGCCAGGGCTACCACCAGGCCCGCCAGGAGATCCCCGCGGATGTTCGCAACCAGTTTTGTCGAATCGAGTTGATCATGCTGCCACCAGATAATGGAAGTGCCGTGCCCGCCCGCTCGAGGAAACGGTGCGTGGCCACGCCTGAAATGTTTGCAGGGCGAAATGAAACGTGCGACGTCGGACGAGCCGGAGCACGCAATAAACGCAGCGAAAACGGGCAGGTGAAATTACATCGGACGGCCAGGTCGCCGTTAGACGACTCGAATGGCGTGCTGGAACGAAGGCGCATTATTCCGTCCGTTCCGGTTTCATGTACACGTCCACGCCAGGATCACGGAACGCCGGAGGCGTGCCCCATTTTGATTCCGGTTCCCCGCTCCATGCACTACAAACGTTCGCTGCGATACCCTTTACCTCCCACCAGAAAATCCATAAGCATTTGATAATCCAGCATTCCCCGAACTGGCACGCGCCATGCTATGTCCTGAGTGAGTATCCAAACCGCAAGGCCAGGTTGCTCAGGCAGTCTCCTCCGATCTTGCGGCCTCTCCGGAGGCCGCCTTTTTTTGGAGGCCACCCAAAACATGAAACGAACATGCGCGTATTGATCGTTGAAAACCAGCCCGAGCGGCTCGCGATGCTGGTGCCCGCGCTGGAGGCGGCGGGCTGCGTGGTCGCGGCCACGCTCAATTCGGCGCGCAGCCTGGACGCGCAGGTGCAGGCGCTGCGCCCCGACGTGGTGATCATTGCGCAGGACTCGCCCGACCGTGACACGCTGGAGCACATCTGCGTGGCGAACCAGGATTGTCCACGCCCGATCGTGATGTTCACCGGCGATGGCAGCGCGGATTCGATCCGCGCGGCGACGCAGGCGGGGGTGACGTCGTATGTGGTCGACGGGCTCGACCCGGCGCGCATCCGGCCGATCCTCGACGTGGCGGTGTCGCGCTTCGAGGCGTTTCAGGCGCTGCACGACCAGCTGGAACAGACGCGCCTCGAATTGTCGGAACGCAAGCTGATCGACCAGGCCAAGGCGCTGCTGATCAGGCAGACCGGCGCGTCGGAACCCGAGGTGTACCGCGAGATGCGGCGCGCGGCGATGGATCGCGGCCTGAAGCTGGCGGACATCGCGCGGCAGATTCTGCAAAAGCCGCTGGCGTGATGCGTACAGCCCCGATTGGTGCACGGCACTGAAAACATGCACCGCGTGGGTGCACAAACCCCCGGTCCGCAACGGCACATGACCGGGCCGACATCCTGAAAATCCATGCAATACAAGGCACTTGTCTAGCTGGCACAGCGGTTGCTAAACCTGAGCTGAACAGTCGCAACGATGTGGCTTTCAGCGTGACCGTCGAATCATTCAACACTGGACAAAGGCGTCCGCCCTGAAGGCGACGCCTTTTTTATTTATGCCCTCTTGGCATTTGGAGAACACACCGTGAGCGACACCCAGGACAAACCCCTTGTGCGAGATCAGAGCAAGCGTGACTTCATGAAAAAGACCACCGGAATTTCCGTCGCCGCAGCGCTCATGGCCATGGTGCCGCCGGGCGTGCGCCAGGGTGCCTGGGCCGCCGGTTCCGACGCCCCCGAAAAACCCAACCTCAACATCGGCTTCATTCCGCTCACTGACTGTGCGTCGGTGGTGATGGCCTCGGTCAAGGGACTCGACAAGAAATACGGCCTCACCATCACCCCCTCGAAAGAAGCCTCGTGGGCGGCGGTGCGCGACAAGCTGGTGAACGGCGAACTTGACGCAGCACACGTGCTGTACGGCCTGATCTACGGCGTGGAAATGGGGATCGGCGGACCGAAGAAGGACATGGCGGTGCTCGCCACGATCAACAACAACGGCCAGGCGATCACGCTGTCGAACCAGTTGAAGGCCAAGGGCGTGACCGACGGCGCTTCGCTCGCCAAGTTGATTACTGCCGAGCCGAAGGAATACACCTTCGCCCAGACCTTCCCCACCGGCACCCACGCGATGTGGCTCTACTACTGGCTGGCGGCCTATGGCATCAACCCCTTCACCCAGGCCAAGGTCATCACCGTGCCGCCGCCGCAAATGGTCGCCAACATGCGTGTCGACAACATGGACGGCTTCTGCGTGGGTGAGCCGTGGAACGCGCGTGCGATCCGCGACAACATCGGCTTCACCGCGGTGACGACGCAGGACATCTGGAAGGACCACCCGGAGAAGGTGCTCGGCACCACCGCCGAGTTCGTCGAAAAATATCCCAATACCGCGCGGGCGATGGTGGCAGCGATCCTCGATGCATCGAAATACATCGACACCATGTCGAACCGCACGGAGGTCGCGAAGATCATCTCGGCCAAGTCCTACGTGAACACCGACTTCGACTCGATCGAGGACCGCATGCTCGGTCAGTATGACAACGGCATCGGCAAGAAGTGGACCGACCCCAATTACATGAAGTTCTATAGCAACGGGCTGGTGGGCTTCCCCTACCTGTCCGACGGCATGTGGTTCCTCACCCAGCACAAGCGCTGGGGCTTGCTGAAGTCGCATCCGGATTACCTGGCGGTGGCGAAGAAAGTCAACCGCATCGACATCTACAAGCAGGCCGCCGCGATGACCAAGACGCCGCTGCCGAAGTCCGACATGCGCAGCAGCAAGCTGATCGACGGCGTGGTGTGGGACGGCAAGAACCCCAAGGCCTACGCCGACAGCTTCAAGATCAAGGCCTGATTGAAGAAAGGAATAGCCATGACCCCGGAAAACATCGCACTGGTACGCAGCAGCTGGCAGCAGGTGCTGCCGATCAAGGACACGGCAGCGCAGCTCTTCTATGGCCAGCTGTTCGAGCTCGACCCGTCGCTTCGCAGCCTGTTCAAGGGCGACATGGCCGAACAGGGACGCAAGCTCATGACCATGATCAATACGGTCGTCATGAGCCTCGATCGGATCGAGCCCATGCTGGGCGCGATCGAGGACCTGGGACGCCGCCACGTCGCCTACGGTGTGACGGCAGCGCACTACGACACCGTGGGCAACGCGCTGATCTGGACCCTGGGCAAAGGCTTGGGCGAGCACTTCACCCCGGCCGTCCGGGCGGCGTGGGCGGAAGCCTATGACACGCTGGCATCCGCCATGAAGCAGGCCGCCACCGCAGCCGCGTAACCACTCAGGAGTGCGACATGAGCGCAGTCAATGCAACCACCGAAAATCTGAACGAAATCCTGTCGGGCGAGGATATCGCCCCGACGCCCCAGGCGTCGGTGGCGGCAGCCCCCACGCGCCGCACACCCTATTTCGAAACCGAATCGGGCAAGCGGCTCGTCGAGAACACGCTAACCCTGTTCAAAAACGCCATCCCGCCCCTGCTCGGCATGCTGCTGTTCGTCGGCTTGTGGGGGCTGATTTCCCATAGCGTCAAGAACATCCCCGGCCCCTCCGAAACCTGGACCTCGGCGGTGGCGCTGTTTTCCGACCCGTTCTACAACAACGGCCCCAACGACCAGGGCATCGGCTGGAACATCCTCAACTCGCTGTATCGCGTCGGCATGGGCTTCGGTGCCGCCGCCCTGGTGGGGATTCCGCTCGGCTTCATGGTGGGGCGCTTCGACTTCCTCAACCGCATGCTGTCGCCCATCATCAGCATCCTGCGCCCGGTGTCGCCGCTGGCCTGGCTGCCGATCGGCCTGCTGGTGCTGCAGAAGGCCGAGTCGGCGTCGATCTGGGTGATCTTCATCTCCAGCATCTGGCCGATGGTGCTGAACACCGCCGCCGGCGTGCAGCGCATCCCGCAGGACTACCTGAACGTCGCGCGCGTGCTCAACCTGTCCGAATTCAAGGTCTTCACCAAGATCCTGTTCCCGGCCGTGCTGCCCTATGTGCTCACCGGCGTACGGCTCTCCATCGGCGTGGCCTGGCTGGTCATCGTCGCCGCCGAGATGCTCACCGGCGGCGTCGGCATCGGCTTCTGGGTGTGGGACGAGTGGAACAATCTCAACGTCGCCCACATCATCATCGCGATCTTCATCGTCGGCATCGTCGGGCTGCTGCTCGAGCAGGGGCTGATGCTGCTGGCGAAACGATTCAGTTATGAGTGAGCGGTAAGCAGGGAGCAGTGAGCGGAAAAACCGCGCGCTGCTCACCACTCACCGCTTACAGCTCCCCGCTCGCCGCTCACCACGTTCGGAGAAAGAAATGCAAAGCTATGTCCAGATCGAAAACGCCGGCATGATGTTCAGCACGAAGAAGGGCACGTTCACCGCGCTCACCGATATCAACTTCAACATCGATCAGGGCGAGTTCATTGCGCTGATCGGCCACTCCGGCTGCGGCAAATCCACGCTGCTGAACCTGGTGGCGGGCCTGCTCGACGCCACCGACGGCGTGCTGCTGCTCGCCAACAAGGAGATCAAGGGACCGGGGCCGGAGCGGTCGGTGGTGTTCCAGAATCATTCGCTGCTGCCATGGCTCACCGCGTTCGAGAACGTCTACCTCGCAGTGGAAAAAGTGTTCGGCGGCAGCGAAACCAAGGCTCAGTTAAAGGCGCGCACCAGCGCTGCACTGGACCTGGTTGGGCTGACCCATGCCGCCGGCAAGTTGCCGGGCGAAATCTCCGGCGGCATGAAGCAGCGTGTCGGCATCGCCCGCGCGCTGGCGATGGAGCCGAAAGTGCTGCTGATGGACGAACCCTTCGGCGCGCTCGACGCGCTGACCCGCGCCCACCTGCAGGACGAACTGATGAAGATCGTCGCGGCGACAAAAAGCACGGTCATCATGGTCACCCACGACGTCGACGAAGCGGTGCTGCTGTCCGACCGTATCGTGATGATGACCAACGGCCCGGCCGCGACAATCGGCGAAATCCTCAGCGTCGACCTGCCGCGCCCGCGCGACCGTCTCGCGCTCGCGCACGATCCCCACTATCACGACCTGCGCAGCCGGGTGCTGGAATTCCTCTACAGCCGCCAGATGCGACCCAAGGAAGCCGCCTGAATGCGCGCGCGGGGCAATATGCGGTTGCCCCATGGGGCAGGTGCGGCTAGACTCGCGGGGTTGCTTTCGAACTGTCCGTTTAGTGAATTTCCAGCCCCCTGCCCGACATGCCGCGCCGACGTGAGCCCCGACCCGCGCCCGCGCTTGAACTGAAGACCACGCGGCTCGCCGGGATACAAGTCATCCTCAACAGCGCCGAGCACGCCGCGCTGGACACCCACATCTCCACGCTGTT
>JAJXTE010000019.1 GCA_021784115.1 Pseudomonadota bacterium
TTCCGCCGCGAGGACGAATTCCCCGACACCGAGTTCTACGCGCTCGCCCGCAAGGTCACCCACGTCGACGCCGTGTGCGTGCGCCGCATCCAGGCGCTGTACCGCACCGTCCTGCCGGAGCACGCGCGGGTGCTCGACCTGATGGCGGGCTGGCGCTCGCACCTGCCCGATACCGTGCAGTCGGCGGTCGGCCTGGGGCTCAACCTGCAGGAGCTCGACGACAACCCCCAGCTCGCCGAGCGCATCGTCAAGGACATCAACGCCGACCCCACGCTGCCCTTCCCCGACGCCAGCTTCGACGCGGTGGTGTGCACCGTGTCGTTCGAATACCTGACGCAGCCGCACAAGATCGTTGCGGAAGCGAAGCGTGTTCTGAAGCCGGGCGGCATGTTCGTCGTCACCCTGTCGCACCGTTACTTCCCGCCCAAGGTCATCAAGCTGTGGACAGAGCTGCACCCGATGGAGCGCATGGCCTGGGTGGGCACGCTGATCAAGCAGGCCGGTTTCAAGAAGGTGGAGACCTATGTCGAGCGCGGCCTCAAGCGTCCCAAGGACGACCGCTACGCCGACAAGCTGCCGGAGTCCGACCCCCTGTTTGCGACCTGGGGTGTGGCGTAGACTGACAAGCATCACGATCCAACAACCTGGGAGACGACGATGAGCAAATGGCTGAATGCGTTCAAATGGATGGTCGCGGGATGCATGGCGCTGGCCCTGTCCGGCTGTGGCTATAACACGTTGCAAAGCTCCGATGAGGAGATCAAGGCCAGCTGGGCCGAGGTGCTGAACCAGTACCAGCGCCGCGCCGATCTGGTGCCGAATCTGGTCAACGTGGTGAAGGGCTACGCGGCCCACGAAAAGGACGTGTTCATCAGCGTGACCGAGGCGCGCGCCCGTGTCGGCGCGATCCAGGCGACGCCCGAGCTGATCAACGACGAAGCCGCGTTCCAGAAATTCGTCGCCGCCCAAGGCGAGCTCACCGGCGCGATCTCGCGCCTGCTGCTGGTCGCCGAGAATTATCCGCAACTGAAGGCCGACGGCCTGTTCCGCGACCTGCAGGCGCAGCTCGAGGGCACCGAGAACCGCATCACCGTCGCGCGCAACCGCTACATCGCCGCGGTGAAGGCCTACAACGTCACGGTGCGCTCGTTTCCGTCCAACCTGACGGCGATGATGTTCGGGTTCAAGACCAAGCCGTCCTTCACGGTGGAAAACGAAAAAGCCATCGCCGTGCCGCCCAAGGTCGATTTCGGCACGCCCGCACCGGCACCGGCCGCACCCGCAGGCGGAAACTGATTGGCCGAATGAACCGGCTGGTTCGGGCGCTCGCGTCCGGCTTTCTCCTGCTGCTGTGCGCGCTGACCGCCTGGGCCCAGGTGGCGGTGCCGGAGCTGTCGCGCCGGGTCACCGACCTGACCGCCACGCTCAGCGCCGATCAGGCGGCCGCGCTGGAAAGCAAACTAGCCGCGTTCGAGGCAAAAAAGGGCAGCCAGATCGCGGTGCTGATCGTTCCCACCACCCAGCCGGAAGACATCGCGCAGTTCGGTATCCGCGTGGCGGACCAATGGAAGGTCGGGCGCAGGAAAGTCGACGACGGGGTGATCCTGATTGTCGCCAAGGACGACCGGAAATTGCGCATCGAGGTGGGTTACGGGCTGGAAGGCGCGATTCCCGATGCGATCGCCAAACGGGTGATCGCCGAGACCATCACGCCGTTTTTCAAGGCAGGCGATTTCTACGGCGGCATCGACGCCGGGGTGCAGCAACTGATGGGGCTGATCGAAGGCGAGCCGTTGCCGCCCCCCGCCACCTCTGACAGCAGTGGCGGGAACGATGGGGCATTCGTCATCCTCATCGTTGGCGGCATCGTCGCAGGCTGGCTGCTCTCCACCCTGATGAGTCGCCCGGCCGCGGGCGGCATCGCCGCACTGGGTAGCGGCGCAGTGGGCGCGTTCCTGCTGGGATTCACCCCCCTGCTGCTGTTCATCGCCGTGTTCGTGTTCGCCGGCGTGGCCTCGGGATTCCGGCACGGCGGCGGCTGGTCCAGCGGCGGTGGCGGTGGGTGGGGCGGTGGTGGCTTCGGCGGGGGTTCCTGGGGCGGTGGCGGTGGCGGGTTCGGCGGCGGAGGCGCCTCGGGATCGTGGTAAATATCAAACGCTGGCTCAGGCACCTGTTCATGCCGCCGTGGGCGTGGCGTCGCGCATTTCCGCGGGCCACGCTCGACGCGATCGAGGCCGCGATTCGTGAATCGGAAACGCGCCACAGTGGCGAAATCCGTTTCGCCATCGAAAACAGTCTGCCTGCCTCCTGGGTCTGGCGGGGCATGACGGGGCGCAAGCGCGCGCTCGAGGTGTTTTCCTTCCTGCGGGTATGGGACACCGAGCACAACAGCGGCGTGCTGGTGTATCTGCTGGTGGCCGATCATGACATCGAAATCATTGCCGACCGCGGCATCGCTGCACGGGTGGATGCCGCTGCCTGGGAGGGCGTAGCGCAGACGATGGAAGCCGCTTTCAGACAGGGCGAGTTCGCGTGCGGCGTACTGGAAGGCATCCAGCAAATCAGCGCAATGCTGGAAGCGCATTTCCCACCCGGAAAGCGTAATCCGGACGAATTGCCGGACCGGCCCGTGATCGTGCCGAGGGGATACAAGTAGGGAGACGAGATGCAGGCGTATATAGGGTGGTGGATACTCGCGGCGGTGCTGGTGGGGGTGGAACTCGCCAGCGGCACGTTTTATCTTCTGGTATATGGGCTCGCTGCTGCAGCGGCGGGCGTGGCCGCCTGGCTGGGCGCCGGCATGGTGGTGCAACTGCTGACGGCAGCCGTGATCGGCGTGGTCGGCACCCTGGCGTTGCGCCACTGGAAGCGCAGCACGGCCCACCCGGAATTCAACGTGCAGGACATGGACATCGGCCAGACCGTCCGGATCGAGTCCTGGCAGGGAGACCGCGGCCAGGTCAAGTATCGCGGCGCGCTATGGGACGCCGAAGTCGAATCGACAGCCGTGGACAGCACGCGTCCGCTGGTCATTCGCGCAATCAAGGGCAATACGCTGGTTCTGGGCAATTGATCCGGTCCCCCACCCCGCCCGTGGGACAAACAAGGAGAGAAAATAAATGGATGTTGTCGCGCTCGTCATCGTTATCGTCATCGCCATCGTCGTCGCCAAGGGCGTGCGCGTGGTGCCGCAGCAGAATGCCTGGGTGGTCGAGCGCCTCGGAAAGTTCCACGCGGTGCTGGTGCCGGGCCTCAATCTGGTCATCCCGTTCATCGACACAGTCGCCTACAAGCATTCGCTCAAGGAAATCCCGCTCGACGTGCCAAGCCAGGTCTGCATCACGCGCGACAACACCCAGCTGGCCGTCGACGGCATCCTGTACTTTCAGGTTACCGACCCGAAGATGGCGTCCTACGGGTCGAGCGACTACATCTCGGCCATTTCGCAGCTGGCGCAGACCACCCTGCGCTCCCTGATCGGGCGCATGGAAATGGACCGCACTTTCGAGGAGCGCGACGAGATCAACCGCGGCGTGGTGATGGCGCTGAACGAGGCCTCGACCAACTGGGGCGTCAAGGTGCTGCGCTATGAAATCAAGGACCTGACACCGCCGAAGGACATCCTGCACGCCATGCAGCGGCAGATCACCGCCGAGCGCGAAAAGCGCGCGCTGATCGCATCGAGCGAAGGCCGCATGCAGGAACAGATCAACATTGCCACCGGCGAGCGCGAAGCCGCGATCCAGCAATCCGAAGGCGACAAGCAGGCCGCCATCAACGTCGCCATGGGCGAAGCCGAGGCGATCAAGGCGATCGCCGTCGCCAACGCCGAAGCGATCGCCCGCGTCGCGCGTGCCATCGAAATGCCCGGCGGCATCCAGGCGGTGAATCTCAAGGTCGCCGAGAAATACGTCGAAGCCTTTTCCGGCCTCGCCAAGACCGGCAACACCCTGATCGTGCCGTCCAATATGGCCGATCTCAGTTCGCTGATAGCGGGCGCGATGAGCGTGGTGAAGTCGCAGAGCCCGGAGCGTGTCGGCTAGACCTGAGCCGGCCGTCAGTGCACGACGTCGTGGCGATGGCGTAGCCAGATGGCTGTCATCACGCCGCTGATGAACAGGCCGAACACCAGAACAATGGTGTGGATGTGCCAATCTGCGCGCACCATCAGGGCGTAGGCGCCGGTCAGCACCAGGATGCTGATGTTTTCGTTGAAGTTCTGCTGGGCAATGGAGTGGCCCGCGCCCATCAACAAATGCCCGCGGTGTTGCAGCAGGGCATTCATCGGTACCACGAAATAGCCCGCCAGCACGCCCGCCAGGGTCAGCAGCAGCACGGCGGGGATCAGGCCTTCAACCCAGATAAGCGCAATCGGCACGAAACCGAGCAGGATGCCGGCTGGCAGCACGCCGATGGCGCCCTGCAGGCGGACGAATTTGCCAGCCAGGACAGAGCCGATGGCAATGCCGAATGCCGAGGCGGCGGTGAGCTGGGTGGCCTGGTCGAGGCCGTATTTAAGGTTGAGCGCGGCCCAGGCGATGATGAGCAGTCGCAGCGTTGCGCCGACGCCCCAGAACAGCGTGGTGACAGCGAGCGACACCTGGCCGAGCGGGTCGCGCCACAGGAGTTGGAAGCTGTGTGCGAAGTCATGCAGGACATACAGCGGCGAGCGGCTGGGGAGCTTGTGATCGATCGGCAGGCGCGGGATGAGCAGGTTGATGACCGCAGCGCCAAGATACAGGCTGGTGATGGCGACAATGGCAAACTTGGGCGCAATGACGACGGCAGTGAGTCCGATGCTGGCAAGGATGCGCTCGGCGAGGTGCGGATTGATGAGCGCCCCCCCGATGATGGCCCCCAGCACGATGGCGGCAACCGTAGTGCCTTCCATCCAGCTGTTGGCGACGACGAGCTTGTCGGGCGGCAGCAGCTCGGTGAGGATGCCGTACTTGGCGGGGGAATACATGGCGGCACCGATGCCAACGATGGCGTAGGCCAGCAGCGGGTGCAGCCCGGCCAGCATGGTCAGACAGCCGACGAATTTGACCGTATTGGCGATGAGCATGACGCGACCCTTGGGAAGGGCGTCGGCGAACGGCCCCACCAGCGGGGCGAGCACGATATAGGCGATGACGAAAACCGTCTGCAGCAGCGGCGAATACCATTCAGGTGCCGAGAAGAAAACCAGCAGGCCGATCGCAGCAAACAGCAGGGCATTGTCGGCCAAAGCGGACAGGAACTGCGCCAGCAGGATGATGTAAAACGGGCGATTCAAGGGGTGGCCCGGATTACGATCGGCGCGGCGACATGCCTGGCCGGGTGCCGTGTGCATGCGAAAGGCCAGAAATTACAACAGCTTGATGAAGGGATGGTTTCAACACGGGCGGGTTTGTGGTTGAATAAAAATCTTTTCTGACCCGGGGGCGGGAATTAATGGCCGACCGCAGACTGCAAGTATTCTACACCGTCGCCAAGCAGCTCAGCTTCACCAAGGCAGCCGATATTCTCTATATGACGCAGCCTGCGGTGACCTTCCAGGTCAAGCAGCTGGAAGAGCATTTCAACACGCGGCTGTTCGAGCGCAGCCACGGCAAGATCTCGCTGACGCCGGCAGGCGACCTGGTGCTCGGTTACGCCGAGCGCATCCTGGCGTTGACCGGCGAGATGGAGGCGCGTGTCGGCGAGCTGACCGGCCAGGTGACGGGCCCGCTGATGATCGGCGCCTCCACGACCATTGCCGAATACCAGTTGCCGCGCATCCTGGGCGAATTCAAAGAGCGCTTCCCGCAGGTGCAGGCGCGCCTCACCGTCGCCAACTCGGAAACCGTTGCAGCCAAAGTGGCCGACCACTCGCTCGATGTCGGCCTGATCGAAGCGCCTTCGCACAACCCCAACCTGACCACGCTGGCGTGCTGCGAGGACGAACTGGTGATGATCTGTTCCCCCAATCATGCGCTGGCTTCGCGTTCAAGCGTGAACGCACACGATATCGCGGAGCAGCCCTATGTCTCGCGCGAGCACGGCTCGGGCACGCGCGAGGTGGTCGACGACTTCTTCAAGAACAATGGCGTCAACCCCGACGATCTCCACATCGAAATGGAGCTGGGCAGCCGCGAGGCGATCAAGGGTGCGGTCGAGGCCAACCTCGGTGTTGCCATCATGTCGGCTTCGACCGTCACCAAGGAGATCCAGCTCGGCACATTGGTCGCGGTGCCGCTGAATCCACGGCTCACACGTGAACTGTCCATGGTCTATGCCCCGGAAAAATTTCGCAGCAAGCTGCTCGATGCCTTCATCAGCTTCGTCGAGAACAAGTTCCAGCAGTGCAACATCGACATCATTCCGCTGAAGCGCCCACATAAGGGGCGTGGCCGCTGATGCGCGACAGCAAGCGTCTCGTGTCGATATTCCGCACGCTGTCGGAATCGCGGCAGGAAGCCTTGCTGGATTACGCGGAATTTCTGGCCGGCAAGGAAAACGCCGCTGTCGCTGCTGCGCCGCCCGCCGAACCGCTGCCGATTCCGCGACCCGAGCAGGAAAACGTGGTGAAGGCGATTCAGCGCCTCATGCAGACCTATCCCATGCTGGAGCGCAACCAGATTTTCCACGAAGCCTCGGCGCAGATGACGCGCCACCTGGTGCACGGAGTGGTGGCTGTCGAGGCGATCGACGAACTTGAACGGATCTTCGCCCGCCAGTATCAGCAGCACCTCGACGCGCTGAAGAAAGACCTGCAGTCGCCCTGATCCCGCAGACGAATCAGTCGGGCAATGCGCTGCCGCACTGCCAGCAACTCATGAAATTCCCTGGATTGATCTCGCCGCAATGCGGGCAGGCCTTTTCATCGCGCAGCGGTGCGTCGCGCAACCCGGCCAACGTCTCGCGTGCAAGGGCTTCCTGTCCATCGTCGTCGACCCACACTTCGGGCTGCGCCTGCATGAACGGCACCTCGCCCAGCGCCCCGGCCGCGTTTGCATTGAAGATGTGAGTGACGATCCCGAGACTGGACAGCGCATCGGCGGCCAGTTGGGCGTCGAGCAGGGTGGGGGCGATGTGAACCCGTTTCATCGACGGGCGGGGAAGGTCAGCTTGCGCGGCGGACGCGCACGATGAGGTCGATGCCTTCGGTCACCATGCCGGTCGGCAAAGGCGGCAGGCCGGAAATCTGCACATGTTCGGCATCGATATCGGACAATTTGCCGGTATCGACCTCATAAATATGGTGATGCGGGCTGGTGTTGGGGTCGAAGAACACCTTGCTCGGGTCGACGATGACCTCGCGCACCAGGCCTTTTTCGAGGAACAGTTTGAGCGTGTTGTAGACCGTGGCCTTGGAGGTCTCGGAGTGGCGGGTGTTGACGATCGCCATCACCTGGTCGGCTGACAGATGCTCCTGGCGTGAAAACAGCGCGTGCGCGATCTCGATCCGCTGGTGGGTCGGATTGATGTCGTGGCTGCGCAGCAGGCCGGCCATGTTGTCGCGCGTGTAGTGCATGTGCCTTATGATAAACAGCAATCTGGACTTTGTCTAATATCCGGAATGGGTATGAAAACAGTGCGCAAGATCACGGCCGGGCGCGGCAAAGCGCCAAAAAACGTTACAATCTCAACCAGTCTTTTGGAAACGGAATCCTGTGGTTACGCTCACCCGCCTCGACAGCGCGCAGCCTGATTTTCAGGCGCGTCTAGCCCGTCTGTTGCAATTCGACGATGCCGCCGATGCTGCCATCGAGCAGACGGTGGCCGCTATCCTGCACGATGTGAAGACGCGGGGCGACGCCGCGGTGCTCGAATATACCGAGCGTTTCGACCGCCTGCCGGCGACCTCGCTCGCCAGCCTGGAACTCGATGCCGCCCAGTTGCAGGCCGCGCTCGAACACTTGCCCGCCGACACCCGCCAGGCGCTGGAAGCCGCCGCAGAACGCGTGCGCCGCTATCACGCCAGGCAGATCCAGGAGTCGTGGACCTACACCGAGGACGACGGCACCGTGCTGGGGCAGCAGATCACCCCGCTCGATCGCGTCGGCCTGTATGTGCCGGGCGGCAAGGCGGCGTATCCGTCGTCGGTGCTGATGAACGCGATCCCGGCCAAGGTCGCCGGCGTGGGTGAGCTCATCATGGTGGTGCCGACGCCGGGCGGCGAGCAGAATCAGCTGGTGCTGGCCGCCGCGGCGATCGCCGGCGTCGACCGCGTGTTCACCATCGGCGGCGCGCAGGCGGTGGCGGCGCTGGCCTACGGCACCGAGGCCGTGCCGCAGGTGGACAAGATCGTCGGCCCCGGCAACGCCTATGTCGCGGCTGCCAAGCGCCGCGTGTTCGGCACCGTCGGCATCGACATGATCGCGGGCCCCTCCGAAATCCTCGTGATCGCCGACGGCAACACCCCGCCGGAATGGGTGGCGATGGACCTGTTTTCGCAGGCCGAGCACGACGAAATGGCGCAGTCGATCCTGCTGTCGCCCGATGCGGCCTATCTGGACGCGGTGGCGGCGGCGATCGACAAGCTGATCGGAGAAATGCCGCGCAGCGAGGTGATCCGCACGTCGCTCACCAACCGCGGGGCACTGATCAAGACGCACGACCTCGACGACGCCGTGGCGATCTCGAACACCATCGCGCCGGAACACCTGGAACTGTCGGTGGCCGATCCCGACGCATTGCTGCCCAAGCTGCGCCATGCCGGCGCGATTTTCATGGGCAAGAACACCTGCGAGGCGCTGGGCGATTACTGCGCCGGGCCGAACCACGTGCTGCCAACCTCGCGCACCGCGCGCTTCTCGTCGCCGCTGGGCGTGTACGACTTCCAGAAGCGCAGCAGCCTGATCCACGTGTCGCAGGCCGGCGCACAGACGCTGGGCAAAATTGCCGCCACGCTCGCCTACGGCGAAGGCCTGCAGGCACACGCACGTTCCGCTGAATATCGTCTGACGCACAAATGAGTCGGTCATTCTGATGAGTCAATACTGGAGCGCCGTGGTGCACGGTCTGACGCCCTACGTGCCGGGCGAGCAGCCGAAACTGCCCAATCTGGTCAAACTCAACACCAACGAGAACCCCTGCGGGCCCAGCCCGCGGGTGCTCGACGCCGTACGTGCCGAGGCTGCCGACACGCTGCGCCTGTATCCCGACCCCAATTCCGACCGGCTGCGCGCGAGCATCGCTGCCTATCACGGCGTGACGGCCGATCAGGTGTTCGTCGGCAATGGTTCGGACGAGGTTCTGGCGCACGCCTTCATGGCGCTGCTGAAGCACGACAAGCCGATCCTGTTTCCGGACATCACGTACAGCTTCTACCCAGTGTATTGCGGGTTGTACGAGATTGCTTTCCGGCAGATTCCGCTCACCGAATCGTTCGAGATCGGGATCGACGACTACCTCGTGCCCAACGGCGGGGTGATCTTCCCCAATCCCAATGCGCCTACCGGGCGCCTGCTGGCTTTGGGCGAAATCGAGCGCCTGCTCGCCGGCAATCCGGATTCGGTGGTGTTGATCGACGAAGCCTATATCGACTTCGGCGGCGAATCGGCTGTGGGGCTGGTGGCGCGCTATCCCCAACTGCTGGTGACCCGCACCCTGTCAAAATCGCACGCGCTGGCCGGCCTCCGGGTTGGCTACGCCATCGGCCAGACACACCTGATTGAGGCGCTCAACCGCGTGAAGGACAGCTTCAACTCCTATCCGCTCGACCGCTTCGCTCAGGCCGGCGCACTGGCCTCGATGGACGATCACGCTTATTTCGAGGCCATCTGCGCCAAGGTGATCGCGACCCGCACCCGGCTGGTGGCCGCAATGGCTGATATGGGCTTCGACGTGTTGCCCTCAAAGGCCAATTTCATCTTCGCCCGTCACCCTGCACACGATGGCGCCGAACTCGCCGCCGCGCTGCGCGAGCGCAGCATCATCGTGCGCCATTTCAGGCATCCGGCCCGTATTGCGCCGTTTCTGCGCATCACGGTCGGCACCGATGCACAATGCGCTGCGCTGCTCGCTGCATTGAAAGCGATTGTGGCCTGTTAGAATCCGTTTACAGCCTTATTTTCAGACGCCATGCGCACCGCACAAGTCACCCGCAACACCCTCGAAACCCAGATCACGGTCAGTCTCAACCTCGACGGCACGGGTATTTCCAAGCTTGCCACTGGCGTGCCGTTTCTCGACCACATGCTCGACCAGATCGCGCGCCACGGACTGATCGATCTGGACATTCAGGCGCAGGGTGATCTTCACATCGACGCCCACCACACCGTGGAAGACACCGGGATCACCCTCGGCCAGGCGTTCGCGCAGGCACTCGGCGACAAGCGGGGCATCCGCCGGTATGGCCACGCCTACGTGCCGCTCGACGAGGCGCTGTCGCGCGTGGTGATCGACCTGTCGGGACGTCCCGGGCTGGAATACCACGTCGATTACACGCGTGCACGCATCGGCGAGTTCGATGTCGACCTGTTCCTCGAGTTTTTCCGCGGCTTCATCAACCACGCGGGGGTGACGCTGCACATCGACAACCTGCGCGGCATCAACGCGCACCACCAGGCCGAGACGGTTTTCAAGGCGTTTGGCCGCGCGCTGCGCATGGCGGTGGAGGCCGACTCGCGCATGGGCGACGTGCTGCCGTCGACGAAAGGTGCGCTATGAGCGCATCGCAAATCGAGGCGGGTGCGCTGTGAGCGTCGATATCGCGGTGATCGACTACGGCATGGGCAACCTCCGATCCGTGTCCAAGGCCATCGAACACGTCGCACCGACGGCCAGCGTGGTGGTCACGTCCGATCCCGCAGTCGTTGCCGAAGCCGGCCGCGTGGTGTTTCCGGGGCAGGGCGCCGCGCCCGATTGCATGCGAGAAATCGACGCGCGCGGGCTGCGCCAGGCGATCATCGACGCCGCCCGCAGCAAGCCGTTCCTCGGCATCTGCATGGGCATGCAGGTGCTGTTCGAGCACAGCGAGGAAGGCGACACCGCCTGTCTGGGGCTGCTGCCGGGCACGGTGCAGCGTTTCCCGCACGAGGCGATGCACGACGATGCAGGCAACAAGCTCAAGGTGCCGCACATGGGCTGGAACAACGTCCATCAGGCGATGCCGCATCCGCTGTGGGTGGGGATCGAAGAAGGCGCGCGCTTCTACTTCGTCCACAGTTACTTCGTGCAGCCGACGACCCCGGAGATGATCGCCGGCTTTTCTCACTATCCCTTCCCGTTCACCTGCGCCGTGGCGTCGGGGAACATCTTTGCCGTCCAGTTCCATCCGGAAAAGAGCCAGAACGATGGTTTGACGCTGCTGGGCAATTTTGTAACCTGGAATCCAGGCGAGCGCGACACCGCCTGCGATATGTCCGGCGCAGCCTGCGCCTAACTTCCATTCCGTACGACCCTTCTGATCAGCCATGTTAATTATTCCTGCGATCGACCTTAAAGACGGCCACTGCGTGCGCCTGGAACAGGGCGAAATGGACAAGGCCACGGTGTTTTCCGAGGACCCGGCTGCCACAGCCCGCCACTGGAAAGCCCAGGGCGCACGACGCCTGCATCTGGTCGATCTCAACGGCGCCTTCGTCGGGAAGCCGGTCAATGATGACGCGATCCGCTCGATTGTCGATGCGGTGGGCGACGAGATGCCGGTGCAGCTCGGCGGCGGCATCCGCGACCTCGCCACCATCGAGCGCTATCTCGACGACGGCGTGCGCTACGTCATCATCGGCACCGCCGCGGTGAAGAACCCCGGCTTCCTGCACGAAGCCTGTGATGCCTTCCCCGGCCATGTGATGGTCGGGCTCGACGCCCGTGACGGCAAGGTCGCGGTCGAAGGCTGGTCCAAGCTCACGGGGCATGACGTGATCGATCTGGCCAAGCGCTTCGAGGGCTACGGCGTCGAAGCCGTCATCTACACCGACATCGGCCGCGACGGCATGCTGACCGGCGTCAACATCGAAGCCACCCAAAGGCTGGCCCAGGCTTTGTCGATTCCCGTCATTGCCAGCGGCGGCGTCACCAACCTCGACGACGTCCGCGCACTGTCCACCGTCGCCAAGGACGGCATCATCGGCGCAATCACCGGCCGTGCCATCTATCAGGGCACGCTCGATTTCGCCGAGGCACAGAAGCTCGCCGACGAACTGGCGGGCGGTGTGTTCGGAGTCTGACTTGACTGGATAACCATGCTGGCAAAGCGCATCATTCCCTGCCTTGACGTCACCAATGGCCGCGTGGTCAAGGGCGTCAACTTCGTCGAACTGAAGGATGCCGGTGATCCGGTCGAGATCGCGCGCCGCTACAACGAGGCGGGCGCCGACGAGTTGACCTTTCTCGACATCACCGCATCCAGCGACAACCGTGATCTGATCCTCCACATCATCGAGGCGGTGGCGTCCGAGGTGTTCATTCCACTGACCGTGGGCGGCGGCGTCCGTGCGGTGGGCGACGTGCAGCGTCTACTCAATGCCGGCGCCGACAAGGTCAGCATCAACACCTCTGCCGTAACCAACCCGCAACTGGTGAAGGACGCATCCGACCGCTACGGCAGCCAGTGCATCGTGGTGGCGATCGACGCCAAGCGTGTGGGCGATCACTGGGAAGTCTTCACCCACGGCGGCCGCAATGCCACCGGGCTCAATGCGGTCGAGTGGGCGAAGAAGATGGAAAGCCTGGGTGCGGGCGAACTGCTGCTCACCTCGATGGACCGCGACGGCACCAAGAGCGGCTTCGATCTGGACCTGACGCGCGCGATCTCCGATGCGGTCGACATCCCCATCATCGCCAGTGGCGGCGTCGGCAACCTGCAGCATCTGGTCGACGGCGTGAAGGAAGGCCACGCCGATGCGGTGCTGGCGGCAAGCATTTTCCACTTCGGCGAGTATGGCATCGGCGAAGTGAAGAAATACATGAAGCAGCACGGCATCGAGGTGCGCCTGTGAGCGACTGGCTCGACGCCGTGAAATGGGACGCGAACGGCCTTGTTCCGGCGATTGCCCAGGACGCGGTCACGGGCGAGATCCTGATGGTGGCGTGGATGAACCGCGAGGCGCTGGAGGAAACGGCGCGCACGCAGCGCGGCGTCTATTTCTCGCGTTCCCGCAACAAGCTCTGGCGCAAGGGGGAGGAGTCCGGGCATGTGCAGAACGTCAGCGAAATCCGTTTGGACTGCGACAACGACGTGGTGCTGCTCAAGATCGAGCAGATAGGCGGCATCGCCTGCCACACCGGACGACGCTCCTGCTTTTTCCAGAAATTGGACAATGGGCATTGGGTGACGACCGCCCCGGTTCTGAAAAGTCCGGACGAGATCTACAAATGAACACTATCCTTGACCGCTTGGCTGAAATGCTGGAGGCACGCAAGCAGGCGTCGCCAGACAGTTCCTATGTCGCCAGGCTGTATGCCAAGGGCACCGACGCCATTCTGAAGAAGATCGGCGAGGAAGCGACCGAGACCGTGATGGCGGCGAAGGACGACCAGCCCGAAAAGATCATCTACGAAGTTGCCGATTTGTGGTTTCATACCCTGGTGTTGCTGGCGCACAAGGGGCTGAAGCCGGCGGACGTGCTGAACGAACTGGCGCGTCGCGAGGGCCTCTCCGGGCTGGACGAAAAAGCGAATCGACATGAGTGATTGCATCTTCTGCAAAATCGTCGCGGGACAAATACCGAGCAGCAAGGTCTACGAAAACGACGAGGTGCTGGCGTTTCACGACATTCATCCGTTCGCACGGGTGCATTTCCTGCTCATCCCGAAGGCGCATGTGGCGACGCTGGCCGACTGCACGTCCGTGCATGAGGCACTGCTCGGCAGGATGCTGCTGCTGGCGCCGCGCCTGGCGAAGGAGCAGGGGCTCGAAGCCGGTTTCAAGACGCTGATCAACACCGGGCGCGGTGGTGGCCAGGAAGTGTTTCACGTTCACATTCACGTTTTCGGCGGCGGCGAGCCTGCCAAGCGTAGTTAAATCAACAGGAGAATTTTCATGGGCAGCTTTAGCATCTGGCATTGGCTGATTGTTCTGGTTATCGTGTTGCTGATTTTCGGCACCAAGAAACTTCGCAACATCGGCAGCGATCTGGGCGGGGCGGTCAAGGGCTTCAAGGATGGCATGAAGGAAGATGCGCCGAAATTGAGCGAAAAAGATGAGACCGGTCGCACCATCGATGCCGAAGTGAAGGATAAACAGCAAAGCTGAGACTCAGGTTGCAAGGAGCACGTTACGCAGGATATTGCTTGAAGCGTGTGCCTTGAATCGTGTCCCTGACCCATGTTTGATATCGGATTCTCTGAACTCGTCGTCATCGGCGTGGTTGCGCTGATTGTCATCGGTCCTGAGCGGCTTCCCAAGGTCGCGCGCACTGCAGGGCATTTGTATGGCCGGTTGCAGCGCTACGTGTCGGCGGTCAAATCGGACATCAGCCGCGAGATCCAGCTGGACGAAATCCGTCGTGCCGGGGAGAGCTTCAAGGAATCGGTCGAGTCGGCGGCGAAAGGTGTCGAGCAGCAGGCCACAGTGGTGGACGACTATTTGCGCAACGAGGCGAGCAACATCACGCAGGCGGTGACGGCAAGCGCGGCGGAGCATCCCGCGGCAGAGCCCGCCGTCAAACAGATCGAAGCTGAACAATCGCCGCAGCAAAGCCTGCCGCTGGACGAGCCAGACCAGAATGCAGGGCATGCAGCGTCAACCACGGCGGAAACGCCACGCGACGAAAGCGCGGGCAAATCCGCATGAATGAAACCGAAGATACCTTCATCTCGCATCTCATTGAAATGCGCGACCGGCTGCTGCGCGCCGTGCTTGCCGTCGTGATCATATTCGTCTGCCTGTTTCCCTGGGCGCAGGATATTTATGCGCTCCTCGCCAAGCCGCTGCTCGCAGCGCTGCCCAAGGGCGGGCAGATGATTGCCACCGAAATTACCACGCCGTTTTTTGTGCCGATGAAGGTCACCATGATGGCCGCCTTCCTCCTGGCCTTGCCGTGGGTGTTCTACCAGGCTTGGGCTTTCGTGGCGCCCGGACTGTACCAGCACGAAAAGCGTATCGGTGTGCCGCTGGTGATTGCGAGCGTCATCCTGTTCATGACGGGGATGGCGTTTGCCTATTTTCTGGTTTTTCCGCTCGTGTTCCATTTCATTGTCAGCGTCACGCCCACGGGCGTTGCGGTGATGACCGACATCGGCAAGTACCTCGATTTCGTGCTGACCATGTTCATGGCGTTCGGCATCACGTTCGAGGTCCCGATTGCCGTGGTGCTGCTTGTGAAAATGGGTATGGTTTCGGTCGCCAAGCTGCGAGAGATCCGGCCGTATGTCATCGTCGGTGCGTTTGTCATCGGCGCGATCTTTACGCCGCCCGACATCATCTCGCAGTTCATGCTGGCCACGCCGCTGTGGGTGCTCTACGAGCTTGGGATCATCGTCGCTGCGCTGATCACCAAACCGAAACCGGAAACCGGGTCGGATTATGTCCCGATGTCCGACTCCGACATGGACGCGGAACTCGACCGTATCGACGCCGAGCACGTGCAATCGGAACCACGCGATCAAAAATGACGCACCCGGACGGTGCACAAAGTTCCGTCATGCACTAATGTGGTGCAATCAATTCGCCTCTTGGGCGAGACTTTCCATTCAAATCAGTTACTTGCCAGGCAGGAACGTTGCTTGCTTATGTCAGCCGGCATTCAATCGGGAGTCGGTGCATGGAAGCGTTGAAGTCAGGCAGTGACGTGTTGTTCGTGTTGCTGGGCGGCATCATGGTGCTGGCCATGCATGCGGGGTTTGCCTTTCTCGAACTCGGCACCGTGCGCAAGAAAAACCAGGTCAACGCGCTGGTCAAGATTCTCACCGACTTTTCGGTGTCCACCATTGCCTACTATTTCATCGGCTACAGCATCGCCTACGGGATCAACTTCTTTTCCAGTGCCGAGGTCCTGTCGGCCAAAAACGGCTACGAACTGGTCAAGTTCTTTTTCCTGCTGACGTTTGCGGCGGCCATTCCGGCCATCGTGTCGGGCGGCATTGCCGAACGGGCACGCTTCAGCCCGCAGCTGGCGGCCACCTTCGCGCTGGTCGGGCTGGTTTACCCTTTCTTCGAAGGCATTGTCTGGAATGGCAACTACGGCATCCAGGACTGGCTTGCGGCCAGCGTGGGCGCCAAGTTCCATGACTTCGCCGGGTCAGTGGTCGTGCATGCCGTGGGGGGCTGGATCGCCTTGCCTGCGGTGTTGCTGCTGGGTGCGCGGCGCGGGCGTTACACCAAGGACGGCATGATCTCGGCGCATCCGCCGTCCAACATTCCGTTTCTGGCGCTGGGCGCGTGGATTCTGACCGTGGGCTGGTTCGGGTTCAACGTGATGTCGGCGCAGTTGATCGAGGCGGTGTCGGGGCTGGTGGCGGTGAATTCGCTGATGGCCATGGTGGGCGGCACGCTGGCTGCGCTGGCGATCGGCCGCAACGACCCCGGCTTCATCCACAACGGTCCGCTGGCCGGTCTGGTCGCGGTGTGTGCGGGCTCCGACCTGATGCATCCGCTCGGTGCGCTGGCCACGGGCGTGATCGCCGGCGCGCTGTTCGTGTGGATGTTCATGGTGACGCAGAACAGGTGGAAGATCGACGACGTGCTCGGCGTATGGCCCTTGCACGGCCTGTGCGGCGCGTGGGGTGGGATCGCCGCGGGCATTTTCGGGACCAAGGCCTTGGGCGGGATGGGGGGCGTCAGCCTGGTGGCACAACTGATCGGCACGCTCGGTGGCGTGGCCGTCGCGGCACTCGGCAGCCTGGTGGTGTACGGGATCCTGAAGCAGATCGTAGGCCTGCGGCTGGACGCCGAAGCCGAGTTCAACGGCGCCGACCTCAGCATCCATAAAGTGTCGGCAACCGCCGAGCGCGAAACCAACTGGTAGGCCAGCCGGCCTATTTCTTTTGCTGCCGGCGCAGATACCGGCTGCGCTCGGCGCGCAGTTGTTCGAGTTGCCGATCCACCTCCACCACATCGGGATGTTGCGTGGTGTATTTCAGCAGGAGCACCGTGCGCTGGAGGCGCAGCTCGACCAGCTTCTTGTCGATGCCTGCGAGGTAGGCGTCTGATTCGGTCGGGGGGGGCGCGACCTCGGCTGCGCTCGGCGGGGACGAAGCCTGGTTGTCCGCGGCCGACCCCTCCGAGCTCGGCGAGACTGCAGTTTGCGCGGGAGCAGGCGAGGTCTGACGGGGCGGGGCCAGGAAGTGCGCGATCACGATGATCCCCAGCCCAATCAGCAGAAATACGCCGATAGGCGCGCCAAATGCCAGAACACGCAGCGGGCGCGACACGCGGCCGGAAGGCGCAACGGCCGGCGCGGCCGCAGCGGCCGGAATCAGCGCGTGAAAGGCGCCGACCAGGGTGCGGGCATCCGGCCGGGCTTCCGGCCTTTTGTTCAGCATGTGCGCAAGCAAACTGGCCACGCCGGGGGGAAGTTCGGGTCGCAGGGTCGATGCCGCTACCGGCGATTCGTGGATGACGCGATATATGATCGCGGGCAGGCTGTCTCCGTCGAAGGCGTAGTGGCCCGTGAGCATTTCGTACAGGACCGCGCCCAGCGAAAAAATGTCTGATCGCCCATCCACTTCGCGTCCCATCGCCTGTTCCGGTGACATGTAGCGGGGTGAACCGAGCATCTGGCCGGCGTGGGTGTGGTCGCTGTTCGCGAGGTGGGCGATGCCGAAGTCGGTCAGCTTGATGCGTCCGCGCTGACCCGTGACGACGACATTGGCGGGTTTGATGTCGCGGTGAATGACGCCGTGCTCGTGAGCGAACGCCAGCGCTTCGGCCATCTGCAGGGCGGTGTCGAGCGCCAGGTCCAGCGGCATCGGCCCCTTGTTCATCAGGTCGCGCAGCGTCCTGCCGTGCAGGTGTTCCATGGCGATATAGGCGACCCCGTCGGCTTCGCCTATGTCATAGATGGTCACGATGTTGGGATGCGACAGGCGCCCGGCGCTTTGCGCCTCGCGCAGAAAACGCGATTCCGCGTCGGCGCCTTCCTGCCGCAGCTGTGCGATGGGGAGTGTCTTGATGGCCACCGTCCGCTCGATCAGCGGGTCGCGCGCCCGGTAGACGGTGCCCATCGCGCCCTGGCCGATTTCGTCGAGGATCTCGTAACGGCCGATTTTCATGACGGTGTGAACGTCAGTCAGGTTTGGCATTCCACAATCTGTCCGCGCACCGCGCGACCGTCCGCACCCATCAGGTACAGATACCAGGGCATCAGGTCGTCGACGCTGGGCAGCGTATCGGGCGACAGCCCCGGGTGCGTGCGTCCGCGCAGCGTGGTCGCCACCTGGCCCGGAATCAGGGTATTGATGCGCAGGTTTTCGTCCGCGCTGAGTTCGTCGGCCCAGATGCGGGTGAGCGTCTCCAGTCCGGCCTTTGCGACCGCATAGCCGCCCCAGTAGGCACGGGGCTGATGGCCATGGGTTTCCCCGGTGAACACGACCGACGCATCGGGGGCCTGCTGGAGCAGCGGCAGGCAGGCCCGGGTGAGCGCGAATGGCGCGATCAGGTTGACCCGCATCAGCGTCTGCCACTGCTCCAGCGTTTGCAGGTGCAGCGGCGTGAGGCTGTAGAACTGGTGGGCGCTGTGCAGCAGGCCATCAAGCCGCTTGAGGTGATGCGCAAGGGTGCCGGCCAGGGTTTCCAGGCTGCGGTCGTCGGCCGTCGCAAGGTCATAGGGAAACATGGCGGGCTCGGGTCCGCCCGCTGCGACGATCTCGTCGTACACCGCTTCGAGTTTGGCTTCGTCGCGTGCGAGCAGGGCGACTGTGGCGCCGTGGCGCGCAAATGCGAGGCTGGCGGCGCGGCCGAGACCGGAGCTGGCACCGGTGACGAGAATGACACGACCTGCGAGCAGGTCAGGACGGGGAAGATAGTCTTTCATAACTGTTCAAGTAAGGCGCCGGCCGATTGTACTCCGCTCTGCGTTGCACTTTCGAGCGTGGCGGGGTAAGGCCCGGCTGTGTAATCGCCCGCCAGAAAAATGCGCGGGTGCAGGGTGTGGACAGGGGGGCGTGCCAGCCTGGGCACGCAGGCGTAGGTCGCCTGTTTCTCGACGATGCACTTGCGCCAGCGCGCGGGGCCTGGGTGAACGAACCGGTGCAACTGCGCCACGGCCTGGTCCGGCCAGTTCGCGGACAGATCCGCTGCGGCGCTGGCAACAAACGCCAGTACACCTGCCTGGCCATGGCTCTGGCCACGGTCGAACACAAACTGTGCCGGGCCGTCCGCCAGGGCGAACAACGGCCGTGGCAGTCGAAAAGCAGGATCATATTGCACGTAAGCGGTAGCGATGGGCTGATAGCGATAGCGTGCCACTGCGCGGCCGACCGGTTCGAGCGCGGCCACCTGCATCGCCAGCGCGGGCAGATGCTGCGGCGCCACGGCGAGGATGACGTGGCTATAGATTGACGTATCGTCGCGCGTGCCCAGCGTGACGGCGTCGGGGGCGGCCTCGAGTGTGGTCACCCGGCAGGCCAGGCGGACTTCGCCACCGAGTTCGATCAGCCGCGCCGCAACCGGTGCAGGCAGGAGGCCAGTCAGGTCGCGGCGCGGCAGCACCAGATCGCTGTGCCGGGCGCGCCCGCCGAAAGCGGCACGGATCACGTCGCGGAAGACCCGCGCGCTGGCCATGTCCGGCGGCGTGTTGAGCGCGGACACGCACAGCGGATGCCACAGCAGATTGCGCAGTTTTACCGGCTGGTTGCAGGTGAGCTGGCTGACCGTCAGTTGATCCGGAATGTCCGCATTGCCCAGCAAGGCATGCGCCCACCGTGCGGCGGCGAGCTTTTCGCCCCAGTTCAGCCCCCGCGCGCCGAGCAGCCCCGCCAGCAGGTGCAGCGGCGCCGGCAGGCGCGGGCAGGTGAGGCTGAAATCGGGGGGCTGGTCGAGGGTGAGCGGCAGGCGCCACAGGTCGTGTTGCAGAGCGGCAGGGCGCAGGCGGGCGATCAGCTGCAGCGTTTGTTCATACGCGCCGAGCAGGATGTGCTGGCCGTTGTCGAGTGTCTGCCCCTCAAGCTCGACCGCGCGCGCGCGGCCGCCGAGCGTGCGGCTGGCCTCGAACAACGTGACGGCAACGCCGGCTTCGGCCAGCGTCAGCGCGGCGGTGCAGCCGGCCCAGCCACCGCCGACGATCGCGACACTCGGCCTCATGGAAACAGCCAGGTCTTGCTGGCTAGCCACAGCTTGCGCAGTGGCGTGAGCGAGACGCGCGCGCGCAGCACCGGGAATCCGGACCGCCGGATCTCGTCCAGCAGCGTCCGGTAGATTTCCGCCATCACCAGCCCCGGCCGCTGCGCACGACGTGCACGAGCGGGCAGCGCGGCGAGTGCGCTGTCATAGTATGCGATGGCGCGGTCGTACTGAAACTGCATCAGCGCCTGGAATGCGGGGGGCGCGCGGCCGTTCAGCAGGTCCGTCTCGGCAACGCCGAAACGTGCCAGCTCGTCCTGCGGCAGATAGATGCGCCCGCGCCGCGCGTCTTCACCGACGTCGCGGATGATGTTGGTGAGCTGGAACGCCAGCCCCAGTTCGTGCGCATAGCGGCGGATGGCGCGGTCGTCTTCGCTGCGGGCGCCGTCGAAGATCGCCGCCGCGATTTCACCCACCACGCCGGCGACGCGATAGCAATAGAGGTTGAGCGCCTTGAAGTCGGGATAGCGGGTCTGGTCGAGATCCATCGCCATGCCGTCGACGATTTCCAGCAGCAGCGCCGGCGGGATGGCGCGTCCCTGCGGGGTATCGATGAGCGCGCGGGTTGCCGGATGCTCCGGCACGCCACCGGCGAGGCGGCCGATTTCGCTGCGCCACCAGTCCAGCTTCGCCTCGGCCACCTGGCGCTCGTGGCATTCGTCCACTACGTCGTCGAGCTCGCGACAGAGGGCATAGAAGGCGGTGATCGCGCGCCGTGTGTCCGGCGGAAGGAAGAGGAAGCTGTAATAGAAGCTGGAACCGCTGGCGGCGGCGCGTTCCTGGCAGTACTGATGAACGTCCATGCTCAAAACAACCCGCGTCCGAGCATGATGATCCAGTCTTTCTTGGTGAGTACCGGACGGTTGTGGAACACGCAGCCGGGGTCGGCGTGCAGTTTGCGCAGGATGGCCTCACCCCCGAGGATCGTCACGCGCAACTCCAGTCCGATGCGGCCCTTGAACGCCCGGCCGAGCGGCGCACCGGCCTGCAATAATTTTCGGGCACGCTCGACCTGCCTGTTCATCATCATGTGCCACAGGCCGCGTGTGTCGCCCTGGGCGATCTGCGTTTCGCTGACGTGATGCGCGGCCAGCTCGTCCTGCGGGAGGTAGATGCGGTCCTTCTTGTAGTCGATCGCGATGTCCTGAAGGAAGTTGATCAGTTGCAGGCTGCTGCAGATGGCGTCGGAATACGCCACATGCCGCGGGTCGTGGTCGCCGTACAAATGAAGCATCAGGCGTCCCACGGGATTGGCCGAGCGTCGGCAGTAATCCATGACTTCGCCGAAACTGGCATAACGTTTTTTTTCCACGTCCTGCGCGAAAGCCGACAGCAGATCGCGAAACGGGCCGAGTGGGATGGCGTGCCCACGGATGGCTTCCGCCAGCGGCCCGAACACCGGATCGATCGGCGTCTCGCCGCGTTCGATGCGGTCCAGCTCGGCGTGATACGCCGCCAGTTGGGCCAGCCGCGCTTCAGGAGGCGCATCGCCTTCGTCGGCGATGTCGTCCGCGCTGCGTGCAAACCGGTAAATGGCTTCGACCGGCCGGCGCAGCCGTTTGGGCAGCAGCCAGGATGCAACAGGGAAGTTTTCGTAGTGATCGACCGGCACCGGCAATAAAAAACGGAATGGGAATAATGACTTAGGCAGGATGCCGGGCGGGCTTGGATGACAGCATCGCTTTGATTATATTACACTTATCGGTTGATAGTTTTGCGGCCACGCCGCGAGAGTGGCGGAATTGGTAGACGCACTGGATTTAGGTTCCAGCGCCGCAAGGCGTGGGGGTTCGAGTCCCCCCTTTCGCACCATCGGTTTTTTGCCCTTCACCCATCCTCAATTCAGTCAGGAAGTATTTTGATGCAAGCAAATCTTGAAGTTCTCGAAGGACTGGTCCGCCGCCTGGACATCAGCGTGCCGATGAATCAGTTTGATACCGAAGTGCAAAGCCGCCTCAAGCGTCTGGCACGCAACGTCAAGATGGACGGGTTCCGTCCTGGCAAGGCGCCGCTCGCCGCAGTGGCGCGCCAGCATGGTCCTGGCGTGCGCCAGGAAGTCCTGGGTGAAGCCCTGCAGGCGCGTTTCGGCGAGGCAGTGCAGGCGCATCAGCTGAAAATTGCGGGTTATCCGCGCTTCGAACCGAAAACGGGACAGGCTGACGCAACGGAAATGACCTTCAGCGCCAGTTTTGAGGTCTATCCTGAAGTGAAGATCGGCGACTTGTCGGACGGGAAAATCAGTCGACCCGTCGTGAACTTGAGCGACGCCGATGTGGTCAAGACACTGGACGTGCTGCAGAAGCAGCGCCGCACGTTTGAAACCACCGATCGGGCCGCCGCTGAAGGCGATCTGGTCAAGTTCGATTATCAGGGCACGGTCGACGGCACGGAATTCGAAGGGGGCAAAGGCGAAGACTTCGCCGCGGTCATCGGCGAAGGTCGTCTGCTGAAAGACTTCGAGCAGAATCTGACCGCACTCAAGGCGGGCGGCAGCAAGGGATTCGACCTCACGTTCCCGGCCGACTACGCGGCCAAGGAACTTGCAGGCAAGCAGGCGCACTTCGAGGTGCAGGTCAAGGACGTGCAGGGTCCGGTGCTGCCGCCGGTGGATGCGGAATTCGCGAAGGCGTTGGGGGTCGAGGACGGCGACGTCGAAAAGCTCAAGGGCGAAGTGAAGTCCAACCTGGAACGTGAAGCGAAGCGTCGCGTCCAGGCGAAACTCAAAGACCAGGTGATGGAACTGTTGCTGCAGAAAAGTACACTGGATCTGCCGCAGAGCCTGGTGGCGATGGAAACCGAACGTCTGATGAAAATGACCGAAGCGGACATGCAGTCGCGTGGGGTTCAGACCGTGAAGCTTTCGGCCGATATGTTTACGGGACAGGCCGAGCGCCGCGTGCGCCTGGGATTGATCCTGGCCGAGATCGTTCAGGCGCACAAGCTCGTGGCCCAGCCCGAGCAGATCCGCACCCTGATCCAGGAGCAGGCGCAGAGCTACGAGGAGCCGGAACAGGTGGTGCAGTGGTACTACCAGAGCCCGGAGCGGATGCAGGAGATCGAGTCCCTGGCGCTTGAGGAGAATGTGGTAGCATGGGTTGCAGGTCAGGCCCAAGTGGAAGACGTGACAACCTCTTTTGAAGAATTGATGGGACGTGCCTGATGCGCATTGATTTTGAACGCGGAATTTCCAATTCGCAGCCCTTCGAACCCCAGGGTCTGGGGCTGGTGCCCATGGTCGTCGAACAAAGCGGCCGTGGCGAGCGCGCCTACGACATCTACTCGCGCCTGCTCAAGGAGCGGGTCATTTTCCTGGTGGGGCCGGTGAACGACGCAACGGCCAACCTGGTGGTCGCGCAGATGCTGTTCCTCGAGTCGGAAAACCCTGACAAGGACATCTACTTCTACATCAACTCCCCCGGCGGCTCTGTTTCGGCCGGTCTGGCGATCTACGACACCATGCAGTTCATCAAGCCGGACGTGTCGACGCTGTGCATCGGCCAGGCCGCCAGCATGGGGGCGTTCCTGCTGACCGCCGGCGCCAAGGGCAAGCGCTACTGCCTGCCGAACTCGCGCGTGATGATTCACCAGCCGCTGGGCGGTTTCCAGGGCCAGGCGTCGGATATCGAAATTCACGCCAAGGAAATCCTATATTTGAAGGCGCGCCTTAACGATATGCTGGCGAAGCACACCGGGAAGACGCTGGAGGAGATTGATCGCGATACCGATCGCGACAACTTCATGAGCGCGGACGAATCGGTGAATTACGGTCTGGTCGACAAGGTGCTGACCAGCCGCATCGAAGCATCAGGCAATTAAGCAAGGAACTGGCATGGCAGACAAAGGCTCGGGCGACAAACTTCTTTACTGCTCCTTCTGCGGCAAGAGCCAGCATGAGGTGCGCAAGCTGATTGCTGGGCCGTCGGTGTTCATCTGCGATGAATGCGTCGAACTGTGCAACGACATCATCCGCGAGGAAATCCAGCAGGCCGACAGCCAGAAGGGCGCGGGCTCCGATCTGCCGACGCCGCACGAGATCAGCGGCATCCTCGATCAGTACGTGATTGGCCAGAGCCAGGCCAAGAAAGCGCTGGCCGTCGCCGTCTACAACCACTACAAGCGTCTGCGCAGCAATGCGGGCACCGGCGAAGTCGAGCTGGCCAAGAGCAACATCCTGCTGATCGGGCCGACAGGCTCGGGCAAGACCTTGCTCGCGCAAACGCTGGCGCGCCTGCTGAACGTGCCCTTCGTGATCGCCGACGCCACCACGCTGACCGAAGCGGGCTACGTTGGAGAGGACGTCGAGAACATCATCCAGAAGCTGCTGCAAAAGTGCGACTACGATGTCGACAAGGCCAAGCAGGGCATTGTTTACATTGACGAAATCGACAAGATTTCGCGCAAGGCCGACAACCCATCGATCACCCGCGACGTCTCGGGCGAAGGCGTGCAGCAGGCGCTGCTGAAGCTGATCGAAGGCACGACGGCTTCGGTTCCTCCGCAGGGCGGGCGCAAGCACCCGAACCAGGAATTCGTGCAGGTCG
>JAJXTE010000020.1 GCA_021784115.1 Pseudomonadota bacterium
GCCGTGCCGGTGCGGCGACGGCGTATTCGCAGGGCGACCGCATCACGCCGGAAGATGCGCTCTACAACACCAGCCAGGGTTACGACGCCGCGCGGCCCAAGCGGCCGCGCCTGCTGTCGCGCTGCTTCGTCCGCTGCGGGGCGATGGAGGTCGGCAGGCTGCGCCCCAACCGCTGGGGGCTGCACGACATGCCGGGCAACGTGTGGGAATTCACCGCCAGCCCCTGGACGCGCGATCATGCCAGCCTGCCCGAGCGTCCCCTGCCCGGCCGGCCGCAAGCGGTGGTCACCAAGGGCGGATCGTGGTTCGACGGTGCCGAGGACTGCCGTGCCGCTGCCCGCCGACGCCGACTGGAGAACGAACTGGACCTCAATCTGGGCTTTCGCGTGGTGCGCGAACTGTAGGTCCCGCGTCGCGCTGCCCGGTGCGGGGCCTGCGCCGGCGCCCGATCAAGGGTACATTGCCTGCTGTCCGATCAACCACGGTGTATCTACGCGTCCATGCCTGGCCTGCCTGCAGAAACCGATTCCTTTATCGCCGAGCTCGACGCTGCCGTCGAAGCCCACATGGACTGGACACGCCGGATCGTGCGCTGCGCCGTCCTGCGGTCGACGCCCGGTGAGGATGTGCTCGATCTCCAGGCACACACCCTGTGTCGTTTCGGGGGCTGGTTCGTGGCGAACCGGGGTCATTTCGAGATGCTGGACGCCCCGTCTGCCGCGCGCGTGGACGCGGTGCATCAAACGATGCACGACGCCATCCGGTCGATCTGCAGCGATATCATGGCCGGCCGGCCAGGGCACGAAGCCGACCTGGAAAGCTTCGAGCAGTCGCAATCCGAACTGCTCGGCCTGCTGGCCCGCTTCAAGACCCTGGTGCTCTCCAGGGCGGTGCGCCACGACCCGCTGACCCGGTTGCCGCTGCGCTACGGCATCGAAAACGATTTCGCCCTGTACCAGAAGGAAGCCCGGCGCAATCGCACCCTGCTGTACGTGGCGATGATCGATGTGGACCACTTCAAGCCGATCAACGATACCTATGGCCATCCTGTGGGCGACCAGGTCTTGCGTCACCTCGCCAACACCCTGAAGCAGAGCCTGCGCGGCGACGAGCCGCTCTATCGGTACGGCGGCGAGGCGTTCCTCTGGCTGCTGAAATGCAGGTCGACCGAAGAGGCCAGGAAATCGGCGCGCCGCGTGCTGGCATCCGTAGGCACGACTCCGGTGCCGATCGCCGACGGCGAAACCCTGAGGCTGACGATCACGCTTGGACTGGCCATGGCCGGCGAAACGGAGGATCTGTCCAGCGCCATCAAGCGCGCCGATCTGGCGCTTTACGAAGGAAAAATGACAGGCCGCAATCGTTTCGTCATTGCCGAGCCCTGACGCGCACCTGCCTCCGGCACCGGGCCTGGCGGGACTCAGATCAGAAGTTCTTCCCGAGCCTGAACCAGCGCCTGTGCCAGCCGCACGCCGCTTTCCCACGCGCGTTCGACTCCAACGCCGGCGATGCCATCGCCAATCAGGGCGACACGGCTTTCGCGGTCGCTCAGCCAGAAGCCGCCCACCGTTCTGTCCGGACGCGCATGACGCCACAGATGGGACGCCTCGATCTCGACGGGCCACGGCAGCCCGAGCAGCCCCATCAGCGCCGACGCAGCACGATTGCTGGCTTCCATCTCGGACGCCTCGAGATAGGTTTCGGCAAACTCGTGGCTGCTGTGCACGGCCCACAGGCCGGGGCCATCGGACGTCTGGCGCACTGCCAGATTCAGCAAATGGTCGTCGAACTTGATGACGTCCGCCACGGGACCGCCTTCCCAGCGCATCAGGAACGACCAGATCGGGCGATAGCGCACCTCGCCCAAGCGCTCGCGCAAGAGCGGCAGCGCGTCGAGCATGGGAATGGCCTGCGGCGTGGGCACGCTGCAGATCACGCAGTCGTAATCGCCGCGAACCTCGCCGTTCTCCAGGATGAGGGTGCGCGGCTGCAGGGTGACGACCCGCGACCCGGTGTGCAGCCGCGCACTCCCGAGCAGTTTTCGGACCAGCTGCGACGGTTCGATGGTCGGTCGAAAATGGTTTTGCAGCTGCGCCTCACCCCACGAAATGGTGGCGCGCCCTTGCCAGACGTTGCCCCGAACCGGCGCAACCCAGCCATGGCGCACCCAGTCGCGCAGCTGGCTGCGGAAGGATTCGCGCTTGGCGGAAATGAAGGGCGTGCCCAGCGTGGCCCAGCCCTGTTCCGTACGCCGCGTCGACAGGCGTCCACCCGCGCCGCGCGCCTTGTCGAACACGTCGACTTCCCAGCCCGCCGCGGCGAGCGTGCCTGCACAACTGGCGCCGGCGATACCCGCACCCACAATTCCTGCCTTCAGTATTGTCATATCCCTGTTTACCGTTTTGAGACCGCGTCGTCAGCGGCCGGAGCGTGTTTGTCCGTGGGGCCGATCGCCATATCGCCACGTCGTGGCCGACTCGCGATGTGCGGCGGTTCCAGGATGCCCACGGCATTTTTCCTAGGAATTTATCAGTAAATTGCTCAATCCAGACAAAACGAACGGGATCGGACTGGTTCGTCCGGATCCAGACGTCTTTGCATCGCCACATGCGGAATGCCGGCCTCATCATATTCAGCCCCTTCGGCGGCAAACCCCGCGCGGGTGTAAAACCCCGCAGCGTGCGTTTGCGCGCTGAGCCGCAGCGTCGTATGGCCGCGCCTCCGCGCCGCCTCAACGACCGCCGCCAGCAAGGCACGGCCCACGCCGCGACCGCGCCAGTCCGGCAGGACTGCCATGCGGCCAATGTGCCCATCGGGCAGCAGGCGGGCACAGCCAAGGGGCGTGCCGTCATTCGCAACGGCAAGAAAATGCACCGAAGCGCCGTCGTGCTCGTCCCATTCCAGGTCCTCCGGCACACCCTGCTCGTCGATGAACACGGCGCGCCGTATTGCACCCAGGCGAGACGCCTCGCGCATCCAGTCGGTTTCGATGATCGTGAACGTCGCCATGAGTCAAATGCCGATGCGGGCAAACCGCCGCGCCGCGCGATGGCCGCGCGCGGCCTGTACGCCGCGCAGCGTCCACAGTCCGGCGATGAAATAGCTGCCGGTGATGAGCAGCGACTGCCGATGGTCGCCGCGCGTGATCCAGCTGGCGGCACCATAGGTCAGCGGACCGATGATCGAGGCGAGCTTGACGGCCAGCCCCCACAGGCCAAAGAACTCGGCCTGCTGCGCCGGCGGGGCCAGCAGCCCAACCATGGCGCGCCCCGCCGACTGCGACGCACCCATGCAGAGGCCGGCCAGATTGGCGGCCACCCAGAACATGCGCTCATCCGGCGCGGCCCACGCAATCGCCACCATCGCAATCCAGCCGATCAGGGTCGCGGCAATCGCCCGCACGTGGCCGATGCGGTCCTGCACGTGGCCAAAGACAAATGCGCCGACGGCGGCCGTGATGTTGACCACCAGCACCAGCAGAATGGTGTGTGGGGTGTCGAAATGGAATACCTGGCTGGCGTAGATCGCCGCCAGCGTGATGACGGCCTGGATGCCGGCCTGGTAGAGCACGGTGCAGATCAGAAAGCGCTTGAGGTCGGGCAGGCGTTCGAGATGGCCGAGCGTGTGCCGCACCTGCGCCCAGGCGCTGCGTGCGGTAAGTTCGGGCTGCGGGGTGGCGCGTTCGCGCAGCAGCAGCAGCGTGGGCAGGCTCGCCAGGATGAAAATCGCAGCAGTGATCAGCATGGTCACCGGAACGAAATCGGCCGCACCCCGCCCCGCTGCCTGGGCCCGATTGATGTAGGCGAGGCAGGCGCCGAGCGACACCAGTCCGCCGACATAGCCGAGCGACCAGCCCCAGCCGGACACCCTCCCGAGCGCACGCGGCCGCGCCAGTTCGGGCAGGAAGGCGGCGATGAGGTTCTCGCCGGTACCAAAAAAGTAATTGGACAGCACCAGCGCGCCAATCGCCAGCCCCAGCGCGCCCGGCGCAGCCCAATACAGCAGCGCGGTGAAGCCGACGCAGCCCAGGGTGGTCAGCACGAGCAGCGGCTTCTTGCTGGCATGGGCATCGGCCCAGGCGCCGATCAGCGGCGCGGTCAGCATCACCAGCGCGTAGGAGACCGACAGCGACAGCGTCCAGGCGAATGTCGCCCACGGGGCGTTGCCGGCCACGGCGGCGACGAAGTAGGCGCTGAACACCGCGGTGATGACGACCGTGGTGTAGCCCGAGTTGGCGAAGTCGTACATCGCCCACGCCCACACCTCGCGCGTGCGCACGCCCGGTTGCAGCAGGCCTGTCCTGAGCCGAGCCGAAGGCGCCGCCATCAGGCGGTTTCTTCCTCGGCCTGTTGCTGCAGCGCCCACATGTGGGCGTAGACGCCGTTCTTCGCCAGCAGCTCGGGGTGCCGCCCGCGCTCGACGATGCGGCCACCCTCCATGACCAGGATCTCGTCGGCCTCGACCACGGTGGAGAGGCGGTGCGCGATGATGAGGCAGGTGCGGCTGCGGGCGATTTCGAGCAGCTCGGCCTGGATGGCCTTTTCGGTCTTGGTGTCGAGCGCCGAGGTGGCCTCGTCGAGGATCAGGATCGCGGGGTTTTTCAACAGCGTGCGGGCAATCGCCACGCGCTGCTTTTCGCCGCCCGAGAGCTTCAGGCCGCGTTCGCCGACCACGGTGTCCCAGCCCTGCGGCAGGCTTTCGATGAAGTGCAGGATGTGCGCGGCGCGCGCGGCTTCGATCACCTCGTCCCGCGTCGCATCCGGGCGGCCATAGGCGATGTTGTAGTAGATGCTGTCGTTGAACAGCACGGTGTCCTGCGGCACCACGCCGATGGCAGCGCGCAGGCTGTCCTGCGTCACCTGTCGGATGTCCTGTCCGTCGATGAGGATGCGGCCCGCATCGACATCGTAAAAGCGGAACAGCAGTCGAGCCAGCGTTGATTTTCCGGCGCCGCTGGACCCCACCGCCGCCACCGTCTTGCCGGCCGGGACGGTGAAGCTGACGTCGTGCAGGATCGGGCGATCGGCATTGTAGGAAAAATTCACGTGCTCGAACCTGACCTCGCCCGCCACCACGTCGAGGTCGCGCGCATCCGTCGCGTCCTCGATCTCGCGCGGCCGCTGCAGCAGCGCGAACATGCGTTCGACGTCGGTGATCGACTCCTTGATCTGGCGATACATCACGCCGAGAAAGCTCAGCGGCTGGAACATTTGCAGCAGGAAGGCATTGACCATCACCAGATCGCCCAGCGTCAGCGTGCCGTGGACCACGCCGTTGGCGGCGCGCAGCACCATCAGCGTCACCCCGATCGCGATGGTCCCGGCCTGTGCGGTATTCAGCATGCCCAGCGAGCGCTGCGATTTCAGTGCCATGTCTTCCCACTCGATGAGGCTCTTGTCGTAGCGCGCGGCCTCGTACTTCTCGTTGCCGAAGTACTTGACCGTCTCGTAGTTCAAGAGGCTGTCGATGGCGCGACCGTACGCTTCCGAATCGAGCGTGTTGGCCCGCCGCACGAACTGGGTGCGCCATTCGGTGATGGTGACCGTGAACCCGATATAGGCCGCCAGGGTGACCAGCGTCAGCACGCCGAACACCCAGTCGAGCTTGACGAACAGGATGCCCGCGACCAACAGGATTTCCAGTACCGTGGGCGTGATGCGAAACAGCAGGTAGCCGACCAGGCTGGACAGCGCCTTGGAGCCTCGCTCGATGTCGCGCGTGATGCCGCCGGTCTGGCGCTCGAGATGAAAGCGCAGCGACAGCGCATGCAGGTGCTGGAACACCGCCATGCTGATGCGCCGCATCGCGCGCTGCGTGACCTTGGCGAACACCACGTCGCGCAGGTCGGCAAACGTGGTGCTGGCGAAGCGCAACACGCCGTAGCTCAGGATGAAGGCCAGCGGCAGAACCAGCTCGGGCCGCGGCTTGTCGAGCGCATCGATGATTTCCTTCAGCACCAGCGGCACCGCCACCGACGCCAGTTTGGCCCCGATCAGCAGCGCCAGCGACAGCAGCACCCGGCCACGAAACTCCCATAGATAAGGGAACAGGCGGCCGATCGAACGCAGGCTGGGTTCGCCGAGGGGCGGCGGCGCGGCATGGGAATGAACAGCAGGATGCATCAGCTCAGGTAGAATCGTATCTTGTATTTTTTGATTTTACGTCCATGCGCGCCATTCCGACGCCGGACGACTGAACAGCATGACGCGCCGCATTGATTTGAAGCGCCACGAACAACATGAATCTCTATGGCATTCCCAACTGCACCACGGTGAAAAAGGCACGCGCCTGGCTTGTCGGGCGCGGGCTCGACGTCGCCTTCCACGATTTCAAGAAACAGGGCGTCGATCCAGCGTGGCTGCGCAAGGTCGCGGCGCAGACCGGCTGGCAGGCGCTGCTGAACCCACGCGGCACCACCTGGCGCCAGCTCAGCGAGACGGACAAGGCCGCCGTCATCGACGAAGCCAGCGCGATTGCGCTGATGCAGGCGCATCCCAGCGTCATCAGGCGGCCGGTGCTGGAGCACGAGGGCACGTACCATCTCGGTTTCACCGAAGACCACTATCACGCCATTTTTGGAGCCTGAACCTGCATGGCCAATGAAACCCTGGCGCTTGCCATCGAACTGCTCAGGCGCCGCTCGCTGACACCCGACCACGCGGGCTGCCACGACATCATCGCCGCGCGCCTGCAGAAACTCGGCTTCCATATCGAGCGCCACTGTCACAACGGCGTCGACAACCTGTGGGCGCGCAGGGGCACCGCCGCGCCGGTCGTCTGTTTTGCCGGCCATACCGACGTGGTGCCGACCGGCCCGCTCGAGCAGTGGCTGTCCGATCCGTTCGAGCCGACGGTGCGCGACGGCAAGCTCTTCGCGCGCGGCGCCGCCGACATGAAGACCTCGGACGCCGCCTTCGTCACCGCCACCGAGCGCTTCGTCGCCGCACATCCCGATCACGCGGGTTCGATCGCGTTTCTCATCACCTCGGACGAGGAAGGCCCCGCCACCGACGGCACGGTGCGGGTGGTCGACGCGCTGAAGGCGCGCGGCGAAACGCTCGACTACTGCATCGTCGGCGAGCCTACCAGCGCCGCCGAATTCGGCGACACCATCAAGAACGGCCGCCGCGGCTCGCTGTCCGGAACGTTGCGCGTCAAGGGCGTGCAGGGGCATATCGCCTATCCTCATCTGGCGAAGAATCCCATTCATCTGGCCGCCCCGGCGATTGCCGAACTCGCCGACACCATGTGGGACGAGGGCAATGCCTACTTCCCGGCGACGACGTGGCAGATTTCCAATATTCATGGCGGCACCGGCGCCACCAACGTCATTCCCGGCGCGGTCGAGATCCAGTTCAACTTCCGCTTTTCCACCGCCAGCACCGCCGAAGGCCTGATGGACGCCGTGCACGAAATCCTCGACAGCCACGGCCTCGACTACGAGATCGACTGGAGCCTCTCGGGCAAGCCTTTCCTCACGCCGCGCGGGCCCCTGTGCGACCGGTTGAGCGAGGCGATTCGCGAGGTCACGGGCATCACGCCCGAGTTGTCCACCACCGGCGGCACGTCTGACGGGCGCTTCATCGCCGACGTCTGCCGCGAAGTGGTTGAATTCGGCCCGCTCAACATGAGCATCCACAAGCTGAACGAGCATGTCGCGGTCGAAAATATCGAACAGCTGGCGGCGATTTACCAGAAGGCCCTGGAAAGACTGCTGACCTGATGCAATGAAACATTTCGACGATACCGAATCCCTCATCACCGTGCGCGACTGGCTGCGTTTCGCCGTGTCGCGCTTCAACGAGGCGCAGTTGTTTTTCGGCCACGGCTCGGACAACGCCTTCGACGAGGCGGCCTACCTGATCCTGCATACGCTGCATCTGCCGCTCGACCGGCTGGACCCGTTCCTCGACGCCAGCCTGACGCATGGTGAATCCGAGGAGGTGCAGGCGGTGATCGAGCGCCGCGTCAAGGAGCGCATCCCCGCCGCCTATCTCACCCACGAGGCCTGGCTGGGCGCGCACCGCTTCTATGTCGACGAGCGGGTGATCGTCCCGCGCTCGTTCATCGCAGAGCTGCTGCACGAGCAGCTGGCACCGTGGGTCGAAGATCCGGACGAAGTCACGCGCGCGCTCGACCTGTGCACCGGTTCGGGCTGCCTCGCCGTTCTCGCCGCGCTGGCTTTCCCGAATGCCGAGGTCGATGCGGTGGACCTGTCGAAGGATGCGCTAGCGGTTGCGGAGAAGAACGTCGCCGATTACGGTCTGGCGGATCGCATCGAGCTGGTCGAATCGGACCTGTTCGCGGCGCTGTCAGGCCGCAGCTACGACGTCATCCTCAGCAACCCGCCCTATGTGAACGCCGAATCGGTCGCCGCGCTGCCGCCCGAATACCAGGCGGAGCCCGCACTGGCGCTGGGATCGGGCGAGGACGGCCTGGATGCGACGCGGCGAATTCTGGCTGCCGCCAAAACCCACCTCAATCCGGGCGGCCTGCTGGTGGTCGAAATCGGCCACAACCGCGACGTCCTCGAAGCCGCCTACCCGACCCTGCCCTTCACCTGGCTCGACACCGAAAGCGGCGACCAGTTCGTGTTCATGCTGCGGCGCGAAGACCTCGCCGGCGTGTAATCAGGCCGGGCCCGTCATGCCTTTCCGGTCCAGAAGTTCGGCCAGCCTGTCCGCCGGCTGCGGCCGGCTCATCAGATAGCCCTGGCCGAATTCGCAGCCGTGGTCACGCAGGAAGTCGTACTGTTCGCGCGTTTCGATGCCTTCGGCGATGACCTGCATCTCCAGACCTTTTGCGAGCGCAAGGATCGTCGTGACGATCTGCGTGTCGCCTGCCTCACCCGGGATCCTGCGGACGAATGACTGGTCGACCTTGAGCGCATGAAACGGCAGCTGCTTCAGATAGCCCAGGCTGGAATAGCCGGTGCCGAAATCGTCGAGCGAGAGCCGCACGCCCATGCTGCGCAGGCTGTCGAGCGCGCTGCGCACCTCGTCGTTCATGATCAGCATCACGTTCTCGGTAATCTCGAGTTCGAGACACTCCGCGGCGAGGCCGGTCCGCGCAAGCGCCTGTGCGACCGACTTCACCAGGCGTCCGCCTTCGAACTGCCGGGTCGAGATGTTCACGGCCAGCGTCAGCTGGCCAGCCCTGCCCTGTTTCTGCCACGCGCGCAACTGCTCGCAGCCGGCTTCCAGCACCCATTCGCCGAGCGGAACGATCAGGCCGGTGTCTTCGGCGGCGGAAATGAACGCGCCCGGCATCACCAGCCCCTGATCCGGGTCATCCCAGCGCAGCAGCGCCTCGACGCCGACGATGCGTCCGCTGCCCAGTTCCACAATCGGCTGGTAATGCAACAGGAGCTCGTCGCGCTCCAGCGCCTGGCGCAGACGCGTGTCGAGCGTCAGCCGCTCGACCACCCGCGCCGTCTGCTGCGCCTGGTAGAACAGGAAGCGGTTGCCGCCCTGCTCCTTCGCCTGGTACATGGCGGTGTCGGCATGCTTGAGCAGCGCTTCGACCGACGTTGCATCGTCCGGATACAACGCAATGCCGACGCTGGCGCTGCTGTAGATCTGGGTGGAGCCGATATCGATCGGCATGGCCAGGCTGTTCAGCAGGCGGGTGGCCACGAGTTCGGCATCCGATGACCTGACGATCTCGGACACGATGACCACGAACTCGTCTCCGCCGAAACGGCTCAGATGGTCGTGTGCGCGCAACACCGATTGCAGGCGCAGGGCGACCTGCTGCAACAACAAATCGCCGGCCCCGTGGCCCAGTCCGTCGTTGATGTTCTTCAGTCGGTCGATATCGATGAAAAGGAGAGCCAGCCGTTCATGCGTGCCATGCATGGCCGCGAGCGTCTGGTCGAGCGCGATGCGAAAGCCTTCGCGATTGGGCAGTTTGGTCAACCCGTCAAAATAGGCCAGCTGGTTCAGATGCTGCTGGGCCTCCTCTCGCTGCCGGATCTCAACTTGCAACATGTCGGCGCGCCGCTGCAGTTCGCCGGTCTGCCGCCGGACCTGATAGCGCAGGAAACCCGCGATCGCCAGCGCCAGGATCAAGAGGCCTCCGCCAGCGGCTGCGGCCCACGGCAGCCACCACACATAGGGCTCGGTGGAGGATGCTTCGAGCCATCGTCGCAACGACGCGTAGTAGATCGAATCCGGATCCGCCCTGAGCGCGGCCAGATCCCGGTCGAGCGCATGCAGGAGGGCGGGGTTCGCGTGCTTCGGCGCTGCGTAGTGGACAAAAATCGGATTGAACACGATTCCCGTGGCGACCACGTCGGGCTGGTGGGCGTGCACGGCGGCAAAGACCCTGTTCACCACGCCGGCATCGGCCCGACGTTCGGCGATCGCCGCCAGCACCTGGGGAAAGTTGTCCACGTAAACGGGCGTGAACGGCGCGTCGAACTGCCTCGACAACTCGATCAGCGCCTGCGTGTGGGTGCCGCTGCGCATCAGCGCGACCCGCTTGCCCTTGAGGTCGGGCAGCGAATCGATCGGAACGCCCGCATTCCTGAACACCATCCCCCAGTTGCTGATCAGGCTCTCCTTGCTGAACTGGAAACGCTGGGCGCGTTCGTCGCTGTAGGCGATGACCGCGAGCAAATCGATATCGCCCTTGTCGAGGCGGGACAGGAGATTATCGAAGGAATCGGGAACGTAGGTGACATTCCAGCCCTCGCGTTCGGCCACCGATCGAATCACGTCGATCGCGATTCCCTCGGGAAGCCTGCCAGGTGCAGCCGTGACGATAGGCGGGTTGTCGAACACGCCGATCCGGACCGGCACGAGGTCTTGCGCGGCCCACGCCGGAGAAATCGACACCAGCCAGAACAGGCAGGCCTTCAGAAAGGTACGGGTTGCCACGTGATTAGGGGTCCTTGGAGATCGTGCCACTGCAGGTATTACGACAGGCCCGAAGCTTACTTGACACAACGAATGGTTGGGGCGGGTCCCGCACCCTCCGTCATGCAAACACGCAGCGCGCCGAACAAATACCCCTGTTTGAAACATGGCCGCCGAGGTCGGCAGCGCGGCCGTGTACCTCGATCACGCATGCCGGGCCATGGCAGTCAACTCGGTGGCGATGTGTCGGGCGAGTTGTTGCGCAGCCGCGCCGATTTCATGTCCGGGTTGTCCGCACGGGCTCGCCGAACCAATCTCGATTCCGTACAGATCGAGCCGGGGCGGCAGCATGCCGAATTCGCGCGCGAGCGACAAGGCATCAAGCACGCCGAGCCCATGGCTGGAAAGTCCATGCCGGTAATCCGGCCAGGCGTTCCGGTCAAAACGTTGTGTCCGTCCGGGCGGGCCGCCGCTTTGCATCGCGTCGACCAGGATGACCCAGTCAACGTTCTCGAGCAGGGAAACCAGATGGGCGCCGGGCCGATCCAGCTTTTCGATGGCGAGTTCACGATCGGGGTGTACACCCAGGGCCGACAGTGCATCGACGGTCAGCCAGCCGGCCTGGTCATCCCCCGACGGCGAACCGATGCCGAGGATGCGCACCCTGCTCATGTGCGCTCGACGTTCAGGCGCAGAAAATGGGTGGCGCAGGAAATGCAGGGGTCGTAGTTTCGAATGACTTTTTCACAGTGCAGGCGCAGCGCGTCGTCCGGGTGGTCGAGCCCGAAGTTCAGCAGAGACAGCCGCAAGTCTTCCTCGATGCGCCCCTGGTTCTGGCTGGTCGGCGGGACGATGCGCGCGCTGATCACGCAGCCTGCTTCGTCCATTTCATAGCGATGCCACAACAGCCCGCGCGGCGCTTCGGTGCAGCCGGTCGCCACGCCGGCGCGCGGCGTGACCGGCACCCAGGGTGAATCCGGCCCGCGATAGTCGTCGAGCAGCCGCAGTGCTTCGTGCAGGGCAAGCAGGATTTCCACCGCACGCGCGACCAGGCTGTGAAAAATGTTGCGGCTCGGCAGCGCAATCCCCGTTTCGGCCAGCAGCATTTTGACCTCTTCGGGCAGGCGGTCACGGTTGAGGTTGATCCGCGCCAGCGGGCCGACCAGATAAGGCTGGCCGTGATAGTGGCTGAACAGTGCTGTGGAATGCGGCTCATGCCGCTCGACGAAATGTTCGTCGAAGGCATCGGCCCCGATCACCAGCCCGTCGCTGGTTCCGATGTCGCCGCGCTCGATGGCGTAATCGTTCGGGTGACGCGTCGCCACCGAGACGAAAGCCTGATCGTCCTGCGGCATCGGAATGGCGGCTGTCCAGCGGATCAGCGCTTCGGCCTCGGGCAACGCCGCGCGCAGTTTCTCCCGCATGTCCCGGATGCGCGCCAGCGGAGGCGCGCCATGGAAACCGCCGACGCGCACTCCGACCGGATGGACCGAGCGGGCGCCGAACAGGTCCATCAGTTCGTTCCCCAGGCCCTGTATCCGCAGGCCTCGGCGCACCTCGTCCGGCGCGATGCGCGCCAGCTCGATGGCATTGTCGCAGCCGAAGAAGTCCGGCGCGGCCAGCAGGTGGATGTGCAGGCTGTGGCTCTGGATCCATTCGCCGCAGTAGAACACGCGGCGCATGGCGTGCGCCCACGGATCGAGTTCGACGCCGAACAGTCTTTCCAGCGCCTGCACCGCGGTGACCTGATACGCCACCGGACAGATGCCGCAGATGCGCGCCACCATGTCGGGGATTTCGGTGTAGTGGCGCCCTTCCAGGAACTTCTCGAAGAAGCGCGGCGGCTCGAAGATGCGCAGGCGCAGTTCGGCGATCTCGCCGTGCTCGATGCGCAGGTCGAGCGCCCCCTCGCCTTCGACCCGGGTGAGCACCGGGACATGAATCGCCACGCTGCGCCGCTCAGTCATGGCTGCCGGTCCTGAGTTTGTCGGCGGCGGCGCGAAACACGGGCGCCTGGCTGTTGATCGACTGGAAGCGCCGCACCGCGGCCTCGGGCGTCAGCCCCAGGCTGGCAAATTGCGCCGCCAGCGCATCGGTGTTGGCATTTTCCGCCGGCCCGTAGCACCCATAGCAGTCGCGCCCGAGGCTGGGACACAAGGCGCCGCACCCGGCCCGCGTCACCGGACCCATGCAGGCAATCCCGCGACTCACCATCACGCACGGATAGCCCTGGCGCTTGCATTCGGTGCACACCTTGTCGGCGTTGTCGCGCGGCGCCACCCCGAGCAGCAGGGCATTCACCACCGCCAGCATCTGCGGCCCGCTGACCGGGCAGCCCCACAGTTCGAAATCCACCTTCACGTGGCTGGAAATCGGCGTCGAGCGTGCCAGGCTGGCAATCGCCTCGGGATGGCTGTAAATCTGCGCCACCCATTCGGTGCCGTTGGCCTGGTTGCGCAAACCCTGGATCCCGCCCGACGTGGCGCAGGCGCCGATGGCGATCAGCACGCTGCTGTGGGCCCGGATGTGCTCGATCCGTTCAAGGTCCTCCTGCGTCGACACGCTGCCTTCGACGAACGCCACATCCACCCCGGTATCCGGATCGAGCGGCCCGGCTTCGGCGAAATGCACCAGGTCAATGCGCCCGGCAAGCGTCAGGAGGTCCTCGCCAAGATTGAGAAAAGCCAGTTGGCAGCCGTCGCAGGAGCTGAACTTGTGCACGGCCACGCGAGGCTTTCTGGGATGTTCGGTGGGCGCGTTCATCAGAACCCCCGGTGCGCGAGCAAGGTCTTGACCTCGCCCCAGTTGAATACCGGCCCGTCGCGGCAGACGAAATTCCCGCCGAACTGGCAATGGCCACAGCGGCCCACCGCACACTGCATGTTGCGCTCCATGCTGAGATAGAGGCGCGATTCTGGCAGGCCACGCGCCAGCAACGTCTCCGCGGTGGTGCGCATCATGCCTTCCGGCCCGCACATCATCGCCACCGCACATTCCGGATCGAAGTTGGCAAGGCCGAACAGATCCGTCACCCGGCCGACATGCCAGGGCCAGTACGCCGCACCCTCGCTCGCCGCCACCAGCACCTGGGTGTCGGGCAGTTTCGCCCAGCGGTCGTACTGCTCGCGCCAGATCAGGTCCTCGGCGTGCCTCACGCCCTGGATGATGACAAGCTTGGCGAAGCGTTCGCGCCGCCGCAGCACGTAATGGATGACCGACACCACCGGCGCGCAGCCGAGCCCCCCGGTCACCAGCACGATGTCGCAGCCGCTCACTTCCTGCAACGGCCAGCCGCGCCCGAAGGGGCCACGCAGCCCCACCCTGTCCCCCGGTTGCAGGGCGGCCAGCCCATGGGTGACGCGTCCCTGCGCACGGATGGCGTGGCCGATGACATCGCGTTCCTCCGGGTCCGACATGATGGAAATCGGCACTTCGCCGACGCCATAGAGATACAACATGTTGAACTGGCCGGGCGCGAAGCGGTAGGCCGCCTGCGCAACCGGATCGTCGAGGCGCACCTGCAGGCTGAAGATGGTGGGCGACTCCTGGGCGCGCGCCATCACGGTGGCGGCGTGCGGCGGCCCCGCGTCGAGGCTGTGCCGCACGTTCATGGCGGTCCTCCGGCAGTCAACGCGGCAACTTCCTCGGTCAGGTCGATGCCGACCGGGCACCAGGCGATGCAGCGGCCGCAACCGACGCAGCCGCTGCGGCCGAACTGGTCGTGCCAGGTGGCGAGCTTGTGGGTCAGCCACTGGCGGTAGCGGGTGCGAATGTCGGGCCGGACGTTGAACCCGTGCAGGTGGCCGTGCCCTTCGACGAAGCACGAATCCCATATCCGTTCGTGCCGGCTGGTCGCGCCATCGAGCGCGGGGGCATCGGCCTCGGCATGGCAGAAACAGGTGGGGCACACCGCAGTGCAGTTGCCGCACGCGAGGCAGCGCGCCGCCACATCGTCCCAGCGTGGATGTTCCAGCTGGTTCATCAGGCTGTCGCGCAAATTGCGGGAGGGCAGGCTGCGTGTCTGGGCGGCTGCGGCGGACTGTCCCTGCTGGCGGGCCGCCTCGATCTGCTGCGCGGTGGCCGGCGCAAGGTTCAGTGCGTTGAGCACCGCTTCCCCCCTGTCGCTGCCCGCCGCCGCGACGAAACCGTCCGCCAGCTCCGCCAGCGCGAGATCGTAGCCCGCCGTCGGGGTCGGGCCGTCACCGGTCGAGGCACAAAAACATGTTGCCGCCGGAACGGCGCATTGCACCGCGACCAGGAACAGCTGTTCGCGCCGTTGCGCGTAATGCGGATCGCGCCGGCCTTCGCGCAGGAAATGCGCATCCTGCAGGGCCAGCGCCGCCAGATCGCACGCGCGTACGCCGATGATGGCCTGCCTGGCAACGGGCGGCGTGACCGCCGCAAACTGCAAGCCGCCCGCGTCGTCGCGCTCGACGCGCCACAGCGATTCCTGCGGCGCAAAGGTCAGCGGCTTGATCGCCTGCGGCCCGTTGGCCCAGGCGAAATAGCGCTTGTGCGGATCGGACGTCAGCCGGTAGTGCCCAGGCGCCTGTTCGGCCTGCAGGCCGCGAGGCAGATCATCAGGCGATTCAAGCGCACGCATGACGACGGCGCCCTGCTCCACCACCGGCCCCAGGCATTGATACCCGAGCGCCATGAGCCTGGCCACCAGCGCGGGCAACTGAGCAAGCGGCAAAAATCCCGCGCGATCGGGTTGGGCAAACATGGGCCAGGGGTTCCGTTCGGTTTTTTACAGTGTATGCATAAAATCGCACGCGGGACAGGTTTTTGCATGCCGCCGCCCCGCCCGATCCGCCGCGAAAGGCCGTCATGAAGCGTTCGTTATAATGCGACATTTCCGCAGTAATGGAGGAGCGTGCCATGCAGCAACAACTCGATGTGTTCGTCGCATCCCTGACGTCTTTCTGGACGCAACTGGCAGCGTATGTCCCGCAATTGCTGGCGGCCCTGCTGCTGCTGTTCGTGGGATGGCTTCTTGCCAACCTGGTGCGCACCGGCGTCACCAAGCTGCTGGACGTTCTGCATTTCGACAGCCTGGCAGAGAAGACCGGCATCGAAGCCTTCCTCAAGCACGGCAATCTCGAACTGAGCCTGTCGCGCCTGCTGGCCAAGCTGGCGTACTGGGTCGTCATTTTTGTCGTCGTCGTCACCGTGGCCAACAGTCTCGGCCTGCACATGGTGGCCGATCTCTTCAACAAGATCGTGCTCTACATCCCCAACATCATCGTCGCCATCCTGGTGCTGGTGTTCGGCGTGCTGGTGGCGCGTTTCATCAACCGCATGGTGTTCGCCTATCTCAATAACATCGGCGTGCAGGGCGCGCTCACCATCAGCACCCTGTCGGAATATGCGGTGATCATTTTTGTGGTGTTCGTTGCGCTCGAACAGCTTCAGATCGGCACCAGCCTCCTCACCGCCGCGTTCCAGATCGGCTTCGGCGCGGTCGGTCTGGCGTTTGCGCTGGCGTTCGGCCTGGGCGGCCGGGAATGGGCGGCGGGCGTTATCAGGAAACTGACCGAGAAGTAAACGGCGCCGGCCTGCGCCGCGGCCTTCCCCGACTCATCTGCCGGGTTGGCGACCGGACCGCGCCTGCAGCAGTGTCGCAAGCAAGGCGCGCAGTTGATTGGCTCCCACCGGCTTGTGAAGGATCGGAAAGCCGCTTTGGCGCAAGGTCTGGATGGTTTCCATGCGCGTGTCGCCGGTAATCAGCACGATCGGGACATGCGCGCCCCAGCGCGTGTGCACTTCCTCCGCGACCATCAGCCCGGTTTCGCCGTTCAGCAATTGGTAATCTGCCAGCACGACGTCCGGCGCGGTACCCTGCTCAAGCCGGATCTGATCCAGGCTGTTCAGTAGCCGCGTCTCCATGCCCCATTGCCGCAGAAGGTGGCCCAGCGCGTTGAGTATGGCCGGATCGTCGTCCACGACAACCGCGCATCCTTTCAGGTTTCCGCTGCTGCGCTCGGCGGGTTCCTCGATGTCTGCCGGGCCGTTTGCCAGAATCGGCACATCCATCGAGAACACCGTGCCCCGCCCGGACCGGGAGTGCAATTGAAGGGGGTAGTCCAGCAACCGGGCCAGACGACGGACGATGGCCAGTCCGAGGCCAAGCCCGTGGCGCGTTTGCGACGGCTGCGTTTCCGCCTGATAGAACTCGTCGAAAATTCGCGGCTGATGTTCCGGGGCGATGCCATGTCCGGTATCCCATACCTGCAGCCGCAGTTTCCCGTGACAGGGCCGGGCCGACAGAAGGACGCCGCCGCGTTCGGTGTGAAGGAGCGCATTGGACAGCAGGTTGCGCACAATGCGCTCCAGCAGGATTGCGTCGCTTTCAACCCAAACGTCGGGTGCGCGCACGCGCAGCGACAGCCCCCGCCTGTCCGCCTCGGCGGCGTGCTCGTCCGCGAGATGGAGAAACAGTTTCCGGATGCGGACGGGCGCAAGCGTGGGCTGCACCACACCCGCGTCGAGCTTGGTCACGTCGAGAATGGCGTTGAACAGCTCCACCGTCCCGAGTATCGAGCGCTCGATCTTGTTCAGGGTGTCTTCTGCGGCGCGGCCCTGCACCTGCGGCTTGAGGCTTTCCACATAGAGGCTGATGGCATGCATGGGCTGGCGCAGGTCATGGCTGGCGGCGGCGAGGAAGCGGGATTTGGCCAGACTGGCCTGTTCCGCTTCCATCTTCTTGTGTTCGAGCTCGGCAGTGACCCTGCGAACCTTGGCCTCCATTTCCTGCTGATAGGATCGCAGCGATTCGCTCATCTGATTGACCATGGCCTGCAACTCGCGCAGCTCCGGCGAGTGGGCGGTGACGTCCATGCGTGTGCCGAAGCCGCCCGAACTGATGCGCTTGACCGTGGCGATGATGTTCAGCAGCGGTTGCACCCCGGTCAGGGCCAGCTTGTTGATCAGCAGGATGGCCAGCAGAAGTCCGAACAGCGTGATGCCCAGGCTGGCCAGCAACAATTTCTGCGCGAGCGCCTGCTTCTGATGCAAGTCGATACCGACCACAACCCAGGCAAGCGGCGCACTGGACGTCGCGCCGTCTTCAATGAAGGGGTCGTTTTTGTCCGGCTGGCTCAACTGCACCGGGTATGCGAACCAGGCACGACTGCCGACCTGCCACTGCCTGTTCCCGCGCAACGGCGGCAGGCGGGTGATGGCTTCGCCGCGCGCTATCCTGGTCTGGTCGGGCCATATCACGGCAGCACTGGCCACGCCGGGCTCTTCCATCGCCTGGTCGAGCAGCTTGCCCAGCGCTGCCGTGTTCCCGCTGAACACGCCGTATTCGGCGGAAGACGCCAGATGATGCGCCAGTGCCGTGCCCTGCTGCGTCATCGTGCTTTCCAGGTCGGCCAGCCGGGAATGGAGATGGTAGGCGGTCAACACCACCGCCACCAGCAGGGTCGGAAGCAGCCCCAGCATGAACGCCCGTGTGCGGATTTTCATGGCATGGCCTCCAGCTGCCGGCTGAGCGCAGCCTCGCTGGGCAGGGCAATATCAAGGGAACGCGCGACCGTGCGATTGACGCCGATGGTGAAACGCTTGGGATAGCGTGGCTCCCCGAGGCGGAACGCGCCATTGGACCAACTCTCCCTGATCCAGGCCGCCGCCTCCTCGCCCAGTTGCGCGGGGGTGGAATAGAGGGCCAAGAGCGCGCCGCTTTGCACGAGCGGCTCGGAATAGGCCAGAACCGGTTTCTTGAGCCGGTAGGTCTGGAGAAAGAAATTCTGCAGCACGCTGCGCTGGGCCGCCACCGGATCCGGCAACAGCAGGAAGGCCTGACTATCCTCCGCCATGTCGTTCAGGGTGGCATACAAATCCGACCCCTGATTGATCAGCGCGCTGTTGACCTGAATGCCGCTGGCTTTTGCCGCGCTTTGCAGGGCGGCCTGCAGCCCCTGGCTGGAGGGGCCGAGGGGCACCCCAGCCTTCTTCATGCCGGGCAGCGCCAGGCCGAGCAGCCGCAGCTGGCGTGTCAGGGGCTGATCAAGATACAGGGCGCTGACTTGCTGCTGGCCCGAGGCCAGGCGTTCATAGATCAATCGCGGAACCAGCAGCGACAACACCGGGCGTCCGGGCTGAGCCAGGGCCGTTTCCAGTGCCTTGGTGCCGATCGCCACCGTCAGGTCGGCGCCGTTCGCGGAATTGCGCCCAGGTGAGGTGACGGCCACCTTCCAGCCCTCGCGGCCCAGGGCCTGGGTCAGACTGTTCGCGGTTTCCTGGTAGATGCCAGCGGGTTCCGCCACCAGCACGTTGACGACCGGTGCCGCACGCGCCAGCCCGGCGCACAGCACGCCGCAGGCCAGGAAGACAAAGGAAAGGCGGGCAAGATGATGCCGCAGCAGCCCGATCATGGGTTGGCCCGCCTCGCGCTGTCCGACAAGTGATGGCGACAGGTCTTCATCAGGCTATCTGAACTCGTATTTCAGGCTGAGATAGCCGCGCCGGTCGAACAGTTGCTGATAATAATTATTGAAGCTTTCTGCTTCCTGACCCAGCAGGCCTTGTATCACCAGGGCCGCCTCGATTTTGCCGTCGCCGGTTTTCCACTCCCTGGACAGACGCAGGTCGAGGCGGTTGTGCTTGCTATCGAAAAGGCCATCAAACCAACGCATGTTGCCCAGGAAGTAATAACCCAGACTCACGTTGATGCCGGCAACGGGGTGCGTCGCCAAAAACGAAAGGGTGTGTTGTGGTACAGAGATCGGATACCACCACGTTTCGGGAGCGGACTCTGCCGACACCCAGCTTTGAGACAGAACCAGCCAGCTCTTGGAGGTAGGATGCCACCGCACCTGGTATTCCAGTCCGCGTTGCCTGACCTCGGGCTGGTTGACATAGGTGAACCAACCGTTGCCATCCGGGGCATTGACGTATTCCGGATCACCCACGCCAACGTAATGCGTGTCCACGATGTCGTAGATCCTGTTGTGGAAGACTCGGACGTCCAGATTGAGTCCCCAGTCCGGCTTGTTGAACAGATAACCGAGCTCGACGCTGTCGATCTTCTCGGCATCGAGTTGATTGACGCTCAGATTCAGCTGGTCATACAGCGCGCCGTTGACGGTGAGCTTGATGTCGGTGTTGTTCGCATACAAACCGGGGGCCGACACGCCGTGCGAAGCGCCGAGGCGGAAGGCATGTTCGCCGGAAGGCAACCAGTTGAGCGCAAGCCGCGGCGACAGATAGGTGCTGGAAGTATCGGAATGGCGCTCGATCATGAGGCCGGCATGCCATACCCATGCGTTGGACGGGCTCCACTCCACCGCGCCGGACAAACGGAAGATCTCATCCCTGAGATACGCGTCGCGCCCCAACAGGGCAGGCAGCCTCACCCGGTTCAACCGGAATTCGCCGGACAAGCTGGTACGCCATTCCGACGCGGCCTTGTTCAGGTAGGTGAACTGGACGCCGCTGGCGGTCGTTCTATAGTTTCCGCTGGTTGGGTCCAACGGGCTTGGCAGCGGTATCGCCTCCTCGTTCTGGTTGAAGGTGTGTTGCAGTTGCAGCGACCACTCCCGCCCCTCGCCCAGCGCATGCTTCCACTGGAGGTTGGCATAGCCACTGAGATAATAGGTGTGCTGATCGGCGTACATCAACTGCCCGACATTGCTGCCCTGCCAGAATCCGCGGGATGTGCCGAATTCCAGCATCGCGTCGTCCTGAAGCGTGGGCTCGAAATCGCCACGGAAACTCAGCTGCAGATCTGACGCGTGATCCTGTGGAACGCCGTGCCTTTCGTCTTCCCGGCCCAGCAGGCCAAGCCGCCAGGTCCCGTTGGCGACTTCGCCACCGTATCTCATGTTGATTTCCCGGAACTGCTTGTCGCCCACCGCGACCTCGCCCATGCCCCCCTGCGTCGCGGCCGAGTGGCGGGTAAAGATGTGGATGGTTCCCAGCATGGAATTGAGGCCATCGTTCGCCGCATTGGGTCCCCGCACAACCTCGATGCGGTCGACATCGTCGAGCGTGAGCGGAATCCCGCGCCAGGTCGTGTGGCCGTAGGCCGGGTTGTAGACACTGCGCCCGTCCACCATGATCTGCATCCAGTGGGGAAAGGCGTCGGACAGGCCGAGATAGGTCGCCGCCGGCATGTTGCCGCCCGCCCAGCCCACTACAAAGCCCGGCACCATACGCAGCACATCCACCAGATGGCGAAAACCCGAAGCCTCGATCATCTCTCGCGTGATGACGGTGACCGCCGCCGGCGCGCGATTCACCGGCTGCGAGAGCTTCGACGCCGACAGCACCACAGGCTGTTCCGAAAAATACGCCGCCTCCGAAAGGGGCACGGCCGGTGCGGCCAGCGCAAGCGCCGGCTGCATCACGGCCAGACCGAAAACACATTTTCTGAACATTTTCCACGCCCCCCCTTCTATTGCGCAGGCTTCTGATCGAGCCTGCTGCGCGTGCATGCCGTCCCGGCATCAAAAATGCATCGTGAAAGACACATACGCCCTTGGCTCGAACAGCCGGTCGGTATCGAATTCGCTGTAATCGCCGAGGATGCTTTGCGCCACCACGGCCAGATCGGCGCGCGTCTTGCCGAATTTGAATGCCCGGCTCAGGCGCAGGTCCAGACGGTCGTGGGCGGGGGTTTCGCTGGACCCCACCCAGCGCATTTTTCCCACCCGGTAATAGCCGACGCTGCCGCTCAGCAAACCGAAGTCATGACTTGCAAGAAGCGAGAGGGTTTGCGCCGGGGCCGAGTCGACCAGATCCTGGAAATCTGAACGGATACGCGTCCATGACTGCGACAGGGTCACCCAGGTGGCTTTGCCGGCCTGCCAGCGCAACTGATATTCGCCGCCCCATTGGCGCGCCTGGTAAAGATTGGCGTAAGTCAGATCAGCGCCATTGCGCGCGAGTTCGCCCGCAACAGGATAGGGGGTCGTGAAATCGATGACGTCGTCGAGGCGGTTGTGGAACAGGCGGACATCCAGGTCCAGTCCCAGTGTGGCCTGATGATAGAGATAGCCGAGTTCCGCGCTGTCCATGCGCTCGGATTCGAGTTTGAAAGGGCTCAGCAGAAGCTGGTCGACAAGGAACGGACCCGAGGTGAACCTGAAATCCGATTCCTGTTCCAGGAAGGTGGGAGAACGATAGGCCCGGCTGACGCCCAGGCGGAAACTGTGCCCCGGCACCGGCAGCCAGTTGACGGCAAGCCGTGGCGACAGTCGGGTGCCCGCGTAGTAGTGCTTTTCCAGCATGGCACCGGCATGCAATACCCATTCCTCGCGGGGGCTCCATTCCAGGCTGCCGGACAGCCGGTACATGCTTCCCTGGTGCGTATCCGGCCCCGCCAGACTGGCCGACCAGGCCCGGTCGCGGCGGGCTTCCGCCGTCCACACCGTGCGCAGTTGCTCTGTCGGCCGGGCCTGCCAGGAAAACTCCAGCGCGCTGCGGCTGAACCAGTAATTCAGGTTGTCCGGGGCAAGCACGCCAAGACGGCGATTGAACAGTGGAGGAAACGTCTCGTCCGCGCGGGTAACGGTATGGTTGACCAGCAGGCTCCATTCGCTGTCCGCACTCAATGTCCGCCGCCAGTGGCCCTGCACATAGCCATTGAAAAAATCGGTGGTCTGTTGATTGGAGAAGGTATAACCGACCGAGCTGTTATCCCACTCCCCCAACACGCCGCCCGCCTGCAGCGTCACTTCATCGCGGTTGTTCGGCCGCCACTCGGCGCGCGCATCAAGCAGGTGGTCGCGCGCCTCGTCCCGCTGGTTTTTGATCCAGTCGTCGCGGCGGCTGCTGAGGGTGACGCGCCATTGCCAGTCGCCGCTGGCGCCAGCGTACCGTAGCAGGCCGTCACGGACTTTCGCCGAGCCAACAGACGCACCGGCTGTCCAGCCGGGGTCGTCAGCTGCGGACCGGGTGTAGATGTGGATGCTCGCCTGGACGGCATTGACGCCATCGTTGGCTGCATTGGAACCGCGCACCACCTCGACGCGGTCGATGTCATCCAGCGCCAGAGGAATGCCGCGCCATTGCACCTGGCCGTAGGCCGGGTTGTAGACCGAACGGCCATCCACCAGAACCTGTATGCGACGCGAATAAATGCTCGACAGCCCCTGATAGGTGACCGTCGGGATGTTGCCGCGAACCCAACTCACCTGGAAACCCGGCACCAACCGCAACAGGTCGGGCAGCTGGCGAAAACCGGACGCCTCGATCATCTCCCGGGTAATCACTGTCACTGCGGCCGGGGCACGGTTCACCGGCTGCGACAACCTGGATGCGGACAGCACCACGGGCTGCTCCGAGAAATAATCCATCTCCGAAAGCGGGTCCGCGGGTGCGGCCCATGCCAATACCGTGTGCATGCACGCCATGCCGGCCAGTGATCGATTAAGCATTGGAACTCCCTTGTGCGTGTCTTGAGCTTATTGGAAACCGCTGTTTTGGATATAGACCAATTGGCTTAATCCATCTCGAATGGCTTAGCCCGCTTGCCGTCGCGGATTAGCCTGACTTGCTGATTCAGCCTGTTTTGCGATGCGCCACACTGCAAGCGTCAATGTTGACGTCTGAATGGAGAGGGACCATGTCAAAACAGAGTCTATGGCTGGCTGCGGCGGCGTTGCTGTTTGCAGGCGTGGCGCAGGCTGCCGCACAGGATGCGCAGACCGGCCCGGAACGCCGGGCGCTCGATCAGCAGGAAGCGCCTGCGCCGACAGCAGGCGACGACACCGCGGCAGCTGCCGGGAAAATGGTGGCCAACGAGGGTGGACAGGCATTGCCACCCGATGCAAACCCCGATCAAGCCGACGGTGGGGACTGCGGTGGCAATTGACCGCTCGTTGCCAAGCACTTACAGGAGGGCCTGACCATGAACAGGATTAAAACCACGATGGGGCCAGCGACGGCTAACCGTCGCTGGATTTCCGGCTGCATGTTGGCCGCAACCGCGTTGCTGTGCGCCGTGCCCGCTCATGCGGCGGAAACCTCAGCGGATTCGAGCTTGCACCAATGGGAGCTGCGCCGTCTGAATGAGCCCACGGAGCGCGAGCGCGCGCATGAACGAGCGGGCAATGTCTACATCTACGACGGACTGACCGACCGCGAGGTCGATCAGGCCTTGAACGCGCATTTCGATCGCATCGATTACATGATGTTCATCGGTACGCGAAAAACCGTTCCGGCAGACGCGACGGACAGCACTGTGCAGACCAATGTCGCAACGGAATCGCCTGGATGCATGTGAGCAAAACGCTCGCTGTAGCCCGGTTACGGCAATGAAGAACGGTTAGGCGGCATGAAAGCCATTGGCCGACCTGGATCGACAAGGAGAACACCATGGACATGAGCGATGTATTAATTCACGTCAACGAATCAACCGAGGCAAGCGGACGCCTCAGGCTGGAAGAGTCCTTGCGGGATGTGGCGGGCGTGATTGCGCCGCGCTTCAGCCCGGGTCACGACCATCTGATGTTCGTCGCCTACGATCCGGAGTCCACTTCTGCGGCAGCGATCCTGGGGCAGGTTCGCGACCAGGGGTATGGCGCCCAGATCG
>JAJXTE010000001.1 GCA_021784115.1 Pseudomonadota bacterium
AGAAACGCCGTGATGGCGAACAGGAACGAGGCGGGGTAGGCGAACACGGCGATCGCTTCTTGCCACAGGGGCCGCGGCGCCACAGTAGCGGCAGTGGACGCAGTATTGTTCATTGTCGTCTGGCCGTAGCTTGCATATGAAAATTGCCCACGACGATCAAGTAGCTCGAAAGCACAAAATGGAACAGGATCGGCAAATAGCTACGAAACCAATGGTGCTCGGACAGGCCGGTCAACCCGATTGCCAAGCGCAAGACCATGGCGAGGAAGTAAATGAGTCCGGTGATGAAAAATATCCAGCCTTGGCTTCGGTTGGGCTGCATCTGACGCGTCATGATGCGCTGCAGGATCCGGGCATAAAAAACGATGATTAAGATTTGGGAGGTCAGCAAGACCTCATACGGCACGGCGCCACTCTGCCATGCGTCAAATGGGGGCAGAAAGGGGAGTTCCAGGTAACGCTGTAGCAACTGCGCCAGCACCCGAAAGCAAAACAGCCCTAGCAGAATAGACAGGGCAATCCCGTGAAACTTGCTGGGTGGCCAGGCTTGTTCTCTCATCGTCGCATGATGTCCTTCTCGGAATACGCTCGGGCAGCCTCGGAATACGCTCGGGCAGCGATTGAATTGAGGAAATCAGTCAGCTTCCCAGGAACATGCTTGTCCATAAACCATGCCCAAGTGCATATGTCGTTGCCAATGGAGGCTTTTCAGTTTGAATATGATCGGGGCCAAGCGCTCGTAAACCGCCCCAATGTAACATTCGGGCATGCTGAAAACCATCGTCCCCGCGCGTCTCGAATTCAAGGACGGCGTGCCGTATTCCGCCGCCTACGGCGACATCTACCATTCCGCCGACGGCGGCGCGGGGCAGGCGCGCCATGTTTTTCTGCAGGGCTGCGGATTGCCGCAGGCGTGGGCGGGGCGGGGCCGCTTCGTCGTGCTGGAAACCGGGTTCGGCACGGGGCTGAATTTTCTGGCCACCTGGGCGGCGTGGCGCGACGACCCGGCGCGCACGCCGCGGCTGCATTTCCTGTCGGTCGAGAAACACCCGTTTCGCGCTGAAGACCTGGCGCGGCTGCATGAACAATGGTCGGAATTCGCTCCGCTATCGGAAGAACTGCTGGCGAACTGGCCGACGCTGACGCCGGGCTTCCACCGCATCGCGCTCGACGGCGGGCGGGTGCAGCTCACCCTGATGCTGGGCGACGCGCTCGACTGTCTGCCGCAGGTGCCGGCCGAGGTCGATGCCTTCTATCTGGATGGCTTTGCGCCCGACTGCAACGCCGACCTGTGGCAGCCGAAGCTGTTCGACGTGCTGGCACGGCTGGCAAAACCCGATGCCACGGCGGCGACCTACACGGTGGCGGCGCCGGTGCGCGAGGGGCTGGCGCAGGCCGGCTTCGTCTGTGACAAGCGCGTGGGCTACGGTCGCAAGCGGCATTGCCTGAGCGCGCGCTTCGCGGGTCAATCCCGATGGGTCGTATCTGCCCAACCGCGCCACGTCACCGTCATCGGCGCCGGCGTGGCGGGCGCGGCAACCGCGCATGCGCTGGCGCTGCGCGGCCTGGAAGTCACGGTGCTGGAGCGCGCCGCCGCGCCGGCACAGGCCGCGTCGGGCAACCCGGTGGCCGTGTTCCGGCCGGTGATCTCGCGCGACGACAACCGCGCCACGCGCCTGACGCGCGCAGCCTTCCTGCATGACCTGCGCGCATGGACGGCGCTGGGTGGCGTCGAATGGGCGCGCTGCGGCGTGCTGCATCTGGCCAAGGATGCGGACGCGGCGGCGAAGCAGCAGCAGGCGCTGGCCGCCACCGCGCCGCCTGCCGATTTCGCGCGCTGGGTAGACCTCGACGAAGCGCGTGAACTGGCGAACTGGCCGGTCGCCGCGGCCGGCGTGTTTTACCCGACAGCGGGCTGGATGGTGCCGGCGGGGCTGTGCCGCGCCTGGCTCGATCATCCGGCGATACGCCTAAGGACCGGATGCGCCGTAGCGCGTGTTCGGGGTGGTTCAGGCGGCTGGCAGGTGCTGGGCGCTGACGGCTCGATCCAGGCCGAGGCTGATGCCGTGGTGCTGGCGAACGCGCGCGACGCGCTGAGCCTGGTTCCCGACCAGGTCTGGCCGCTCAATACCGTGCGCGGGCAGATCACGCAGTTGCCGCCCGGCAGCCTGCCGCAACTCCAACGGGTGGTCGCGCGCGAAGGCTATGTAGCGCCGGGCGCGTCCCGGCCGCTGGTCGGTGCAACCTACGAACATGATGACGACGACACGATGCCGCGCACGGCGAGCGACCTTGCCAACCTGGCGCGGCTGGAAGCGATTCTGCCCGGTGCCGGCGAGGGCCTGGCCGCCGGGGCGGTGAGCGGACGTGCCTCGTTGCGCGCCACCCTGCCGGACCGGTTGCCGCTGGTCGGGGCGGTCGGAGGACGCTCCGGCCTGTACGTGGCGGCAGGCTATGCCTCGCGCGGGGTGGTGTGGGCGGGCCTGCTGGGCGACGCGCTGGCCGACCTGATGACGCAGCAGCCCTTGCCGCTGGAGGCCGAGTTGATGCGGGCGATCGCGCCGGACCGCTTCACCTTCCGCTGAGTTAAAGGGCCCCGGAGCGCCATGCCGCTGCGGGCGCCTTGAAATCGCCGCAATTCCCCCACATTTACTAAGCTGATGAATGAGGGAATACAGCATGTCTACCATCCGACCCGCGGCCGTTGCCGGAATGTTCTATCCGGACAACCCCATCGAACTCAAGCGCACCGTCACCGAGTTGCTGGCGAAGGCCAGGCCAGCCGCGTCGTCGCGCCCCCCCAAGGCATTGATCGTGCCGCACGCAGGCTATATCTATTCGGGCCCGGTTGCCGCCAGTGCCTATGCGCAACTGGCGGCGCTGCGCGGCCGCATTCGTCGGGTGGTGCTGCTCGGCCCCACCCATCGCGTCTGGGTGCGGGGACTGGCGCTGCCGGAGGCGGAACGCTTCGCCACGCCGCTCGGCGAGATTGAACTCGATCGCGAGGGCATGCAGCGTCTGGCCGATCTGCCGCAAGTGACCCGCAGCGCAGCGGCCCACCAGATGGAGCACTCGCTGGAGGTGCAGCTGCCCTTCCTGCAGCAGGTGCTGGGCGATTTCCAGTTGCTGCCGCTGGCGGTGGGCGAGGCCACTGCCGCCCAGGTGGCCGAGGTGCTGGAAACCGTGTGGGGCGGTAGCGAGACGCTGATCGTGATCAGTTCCGACCTGTCGCACTTCCTGCCCGACGCGGTCGCCCGCGAGGTGGACGGCGGCACGGTGGAGGCCATCCTGGCGCTGGATTCGCATCTCAACCATGAACAGGCCTGCGGCGCGACGCCGATCAACGGCCTGCTGCTGGCGGCGCGCAAACACGCTCTGCGGCCGGTGATGCTGGATGTGTGCAATTCCAGCGACACCGCCGGCGACCCCGACCGGGTCGTCGGCTACGCCGCCTTTGCGTTCGAGTCTGAAGAAGACACGGATCAGCCGGAGGCGGAAAAGGGCGAAACCCTGCTGAAACTGGCGCGCTCCGAAATCGCCTCGAAGCTGTGGGAGGGCGCGGCGCAGAACTTCACGGCCGCCTGGCTGCAGGAACCGGGCGCGAGCTTCGTCACGCTCACCCGCGAGGGCGAGCTGCGCGGTTGCATCGGTACACTGGAGGCGCATCGCCCGCTGGAGATCGACGTGCGCGAGAACGCAGTGGCGGCGGCGTTCCACGATCCGCGCTTCATGCCGCTCTCACGCGGCGAGTTCGACGCGGTCCGGGTCGAGGTGTCGCTGCTGTCGCCTACAGAGCCGCTGGAGGTGGGGGACGAGGACGCTGCACGGGCCGCGCTGCGGCCGCACGTCGACGGCGTGGTGTTCGAGTACGGCCACCATCGCAGCACCTTCCTGCCGCAGGTATGGGAGCAGTTGCCCGACCCGGACGAGTTTCTCGCCTACCTGAAACGCAAGGCCGGCCTGCCGATGGATTTCTGGGCCGAGCAGGTGCGCCTGTCGCGCTACACCGTCACGAAGTGGAAGGAGCAGATGGCATGAGCATCCCCGAATCGCATTATCCGGCGCGCTGGTGGCATGTGCTGCCCGATGGCCGCGTCGAGTGCGACCTCTGCCCGCGCTACTGCAAGCTGCACGAGGGCCAGCGCGGCCTCTGCTTCGTGCGCAAGATGGAGGGCGGCAAGATGGTGCTCACCACCTACGGCCGCTCGTCCGGCTTCTGCGTTGACCCCATCGAGAAGAAGCCGCTCAACCATTTCTACCCCGGCTCGTCGGTGTTCTCCTTCGGCACCGCCGGCTGCAACCTGGCGTGCAAGTTCTGCCAGAACTGGGACATTTCCAAGTCGCGCGAGACCGACACCATGGTCGACCAGGCCATGCCGGACGAGATCGCCGAAGCCGCCGAGAAGAGCAGCTGCAAGAGCGTGGCCTTCACCTACAACGATCCGGTGATCTTCGCCGAATACGCGATGGACGTGGCCGAAGCCTGCCATGCGCGCGGCATTAAGACCGTGGCGGTTACGGCCGGCTACATGACCGACGAACCGCGCCGCGAATTCTATTCGAAGATGGATGCGGCCAACGTCGACCTGAAAGGCTTCACCGACGAGTTCTACGTCAAGCTGACCGGCGGCCACCTGCAGCCGGTACTCGAAACGCTGACCTATCTGAAGCGAGAGACGAACGTGTGGTTCGAGATCACGACCTTGCTGATTCCCGGTCAAAACGACTCCGATGCCGAGCTCGTGGCGATGAGCCAGTGGATTCTGCGCGAGCTCGGCCCTGACGTGCCGCTGCACTTTTCCGCCTTCCACCCAGACTGGAAGATGCTGGACGTGCCGTCCACGCCGGCCTCCACGCTGACCCGCGCGCGCGACATCGCGCTGAAGGCCGGGCTGCATTACGTCTACACCGGCAACGTGCACGATCCTGCCGGCGGCACGACGTCGTGCCCGAGCTGTCACGAGCCGCTGATCGTGCGCGACTGGTATCGCATCGACCACTACAGTGTCACACCCGACGGCCACTGCCCGAAGTGCGGCAGCGCCATCGCCGGCCGCTTCGGCGCCTTCATCCATCCCTTCGGCAACCGCCGCATCCCGATCGCCATGCACCGCGAGGATCGCGCATGAGCACCTCCTCCCTGGTCCATATCCCGGCCGGCGGCGTCAGGGTCGAAGGCATGCTCGAGATTCCCGACGGCGCCGTCGGTCTGGTGCTGTTCGCCCACGGCAGCGGCTCGTCGCGACATTCGCCGCGCAACAACTATGTCGCCAGCGAATTGCGCGCGGCCGGCGTCGGCACGCTGCTGATGGATTTGCTGACGCCCGAAGAGGACCGCGATTATTCCCGCCGCTTCGACATCGGCCTGCTGACGCAGCGTCTGCTGGAGGCTGTGCGCTGGGTCGGAACGCAGGAGGCCACACGCGACCTGTCGCTCGGGTTCTTTGGCGCCAGCACCGGTGCCGCCGCCGCGCTCGAAGCCGCGTCGGCGCTGGGCGACCAGGCCCGCGCCGTGGTGTCGCGCGGCGGCCGTCCCGACCTCGCCAGCGAGCTGGCGCTGCAGAAGGTGACCGCGCCGACATTGCTGCTGGTGGGCGGCTATGACGACGGCGTGATCGACCTCAACCAGCTGGCGTACGACCAATTGCGCTGCGAGAAGGAGATGGTGATCGTGCCTGGCGCCACCCACCTGTTCGAGGAGCCCGGCACGCTGGAGGCCGTGGCGATGCGGGCCGCAGGGTGGTTCGCCGAGCATCTGCCGCGCCGGCCACAGTGAGCGTGCTGGCTCGCTGACAACCGGCATGGCATGATGGTCTGCATGCCAGAAGCCTCCCCCAACGCCGTTTTCGTCGCCCGTGGCCTGACCAAGATCTACCGCATGGGCGAAGTTGAAGTGCAGGCCCTGCGCGGCATCGATCTCACGCTCTATAGCGGTGAACTGGTGGTGCTGCTCGGTCCTTCCGGCAGCGGCAAGTCCACCTTGCTGAACATCCTCGGCGGGCTCGACGCGCCGAGCGGCGGCGAGGTCTATTACCTCGACCACAAGCTGACCGGCGCGAGCGAAACCGAGTTGACCCGTTTCCGCCGCGAGCACGTCGGCTTCGTGTTCCAGTTCTACAACCTGATTCCCAGCCTCACCGCACGCGAGAACGTCGCCGCGGTGACCGAAATCTCGGCCGCGCCGATGCGGCCGGAGGACGCGCTGGCGCTGGTCGGGCTGGGCAACCGCCTCGACCATTTCCCGGCGCAGCTCTCGGGCGGCGAGCAGCAGCGCGTGGCGATCGCGCGCGCCGTCGCCAAGAACCCGGCCGTGCTGCTGTGCGACGAACCCACCGGCGCGCTCGACTCGGCCACCGGCGTGGTGGTGCTCGAGGTGCTGGAACAGGTGAACCGCGAGCTTGGCACGCTGACCGTGCTGATCACCCACAACGCCGGCATCGCCGACATGGCCGATCGCGTGATCCGCCTGTCCGACGGCCGGATCGCCGATATCCACGAGAACGCCACCAAGAAACCGGCGCACGAGCTGGCCTGGTGAACCATGCCCGCCCCCGATCCGCTCTCCCCAAGTTTCTGGCAGCCGCCGCTGGCGGCGCTGCAGGCGCGGCTGGGCAGTTCGCCTGACGGCTTGAGCGAGGCGGAGGCCGACGCGCGGCGCCGCACCTTCGGGTCCAACCTGCTGCGCCCGCGCGCGGAGCGGGCATGGCTCCTGCAGTTCCTGACCCACTTCAGGAATCCGCTGGTGCTGGTGCTGCTGGCGGCCAGCGCGATTGCCGGGATGCTCGGCGACATGAAGAGCTTTGTCGTCATCACCGTCATTGTGCTGATGAGCGTGACGCTGGATTTCTTCCAGGAGTATCGCGCAAGCCGCGCCGTCGAAAAACTGCGGCACACGGTTGCCTTGCGTGCTTCGGTGATCCGCGGCGGCCAGGCGCGCGAGATTCCGGTCGTCGAACTGGTTCCCGGCGACGTGGTTCTGCTTGCCGCCGGCGACCTGGCGCCGGCCGATGGGCGCGTGCTGGAGGCGCGCGACCTGTTCGTCAACCAGGCGCTGCTGACCGGCGAATCCTACCCGGTCGAAAAGCGCGCGGAGGACGAAATTCCGGACGCCGACATGATGGCTGCGACCAACGCGCTGTTCCTCGGCACCTCGGTCATTAGCGGGGCGGGGCGCATGCTGATCGTCCGCACCGGCGCTGCCACCGCGCTGGGGGAGATTGCCGACACGTTGACGCAGCGCCCGCAGGCGACGGCCTTCGAGCGCGGGACCCAGGCCTTCGGTGCCCTCATCCTGCGCCTCACCGTAATCCTCGTGCTGGCGGTGCTGCTGATCAACGCGGCGTTCCACCGCCCGCTGTTCGAGTCTTTCCTGTTCGCCGTGGCGCTGGCGGTGGGCCTGACGCCGGAGCTGCTGCCGATGGTGCTGTCGGTCACGCTGTCGCAGGGCGCGATGCGGCTGGCGCGGCGGCGTGTCATCGTCAAGCGGCTGTCTGCCGTGCAGGAACTGGGCGGCATCGACGTGCTGTGCACCGACAAGACCGGCACCCTGACCGAAGGGCACATCCGACTGGAGCGGCACGTCGACGCCCTCGGCCGCGACAGCGATCGCGTGCTGGAACTCGCCTACCTCAACAGCCAGTTCGAGACCGGCATCCGTAGTCCGCTCGACGAGGCGATCCTGGCGCACACCCACATCGACGTCAGCCCCTGGCGCAAGATCGACGAGGTGCCGTTCGACTTCGAGCGGCGGCGGGTCTCGGTGCTGCTGGAACGTGCCGGGGCGCGCAGCCTGTTCGTGAAAGGCTCGCCCGAAGACGTGCTGCGGCTGTGCACGCGCTATGAAGACGCGGACGCGCTGCATCCCATCGACGACGCGGCGCGCGAACGCATCCTGGCGCTGTTCGAGGAACTGAGCCGCGACGGATTCCGGGTGCTGGGCATCGCCTGGCGCCAGGCGCCGCCGCATCAGGATCACGCCGTGGTTACCGACGAGAGCGAACTGGTGTTCTGCGGATTTGCCGCGTTTCTCGATCCGCCGAAAGTCAGTGCGGCGCCGGCGCTCGCCGCGCTGGCGGCCGGCGGCGTGGCAGTGAAGATTGTCAGCGGCGACAACGAACTGGTCGCGCGCTACATCTGCGAAAAACTGGGCGTGACGATCAGCGGCGCACTCAACGGCAGCGATATCCAGGGCATGAACGACCCGGCCCTGCATGCGCAGGTGGAGCGGGTCAACCTGTTCTGTCGCGTCACGCCCGCGCAAAAAACGCGGATTATCGACGCATTGCGGGCACGCGGCCACGTGGTGGGCTTTCTCGGCGACGGCATCAACGACGCGCCGGCGCTGCACGCGGCGAATGTCGGCATCTCCGTCGACAGCGCGGTCGACGTCGCCAAGGAGGCGGCGGATCTGGTGTTGCTGGAGCACGACCTGAACGTGCTGCAGGAAGGTGTGCGCGAAGGCCGCCGCACGTTCGGCAACGTCACCAAGTACATCATGATGGGGACCAGCTCCAACTTCGGCAACATGTTCAGCATGGCCGGCGGCACGCTGTTTTTGCCTTTCCTGCCGATGCTGCCGATCCAGATCCTGCTCAACAACTTCCTCTACGACCTGTCGGAGATTGCCATCCCGCTCGACCGGGTGGACGAGGATACGCTGGCCCGCCCGCGGGTGTGGGACATGCACTTCATCCGCAACTTCATGCTGGCCCTGGGGCCGGTGAGTTCGGTGTTCGACTTCCTGACCTTCTTCGTGATGCTGAAGGTGTTCCAGGCAAACGAGGCGCTGTTCCATACCGGCTGGTTCATCGAGTCCATCGCCACCCAGGTGCTGGTCATCTTCGTCATCCGCACCCGCGGCAGCCCGCTCGTCAGCCGGCCCAACGTCTGGCTGGTGGTGTTGTCGCTTGCGGTGGTGGCGCTGGCGGCACTGCTGCCCTGGCTGCCGTTCGCCGGCCACCTCGGCTTCGTGGCGCCGCCGCCCGCGTTCTACGCGGTGCTGGCCGGCATCGTTGCCGCCTATCTCGCTGTCATGCTGTGGGCCAAGCAGCTGTTCTACCGGCACTGGGAACGGCGCCACCCGCGATGAACGCGCTCGACCGCAAGCTCCTGCGCGACCTGTGGCACATGCGCGGCCAGGTGCTGGCGATCGCCGCGGTCATCATGGGCGGCGTCGCCACCATGGTGATGTCGCTCTCGACCTACGATTCGCTGGTCACCACGCGCGACCGCTTCTACAGCGAATACCGTCTCGCCGATGTGTTCGCCGGCCTGAAGCGTGCACCCGACCCCGTGGCGGAACGGCTTGCCGCCCTGCCGGGGGTGGAGCGACTGGAAACCCGGGTGAGGGCAGGAGTGAAGCTGGAAGTGGCCGGTTTTTCCGATCCCATCACCGGCCAGATACTGTCCTTGCCGGACGTCGGCGAGGCGCAGCTCAACCGCATCTATTTCAAGCGCGGACGCAGCGTGCAGCCCTGGAGCACGGACGAGGTGGTGCTGTCCGACACCTTCGCCGATGCCCACCATCTGCAGCCCGGCGACACGCTCGCCGCCATCATCCACGGCAAGCGCAAGAAACTCACCGTGGTCGGCGTCGCGGTATCGCCGGAATATGTCTACCAGATCGCGCCCGGCGCCATGTTTCCCGACTTCAAGCGCTACGGCGTGCTGTGGATGGGGCGCAACGCGCTCGCCACCGCCTACGACATGAAGGGCGCGTTCAACCAGGTCAGCCTGACGCTGGCGCGCGACGCCAACGAACAGGACGTCATCGACCGCGTCGATGCGATTCTGGCGGACTACGGTGGCACCGGCGCCTACGGACGCCGCGACCAGTTTTCCAACCGCTTTCTCAGCGAGGAGCTGAAGCAGTTGCGGACCATGGCCACCATTTTCCCGGCCATCTTCCTTGGCGTCGCCGCCTTCCTGCTCAACGTCGTGCTGAGCCGGCTGATCGCGCTGCAGCGCGAGCAGATCGCCATCCTCAAGGCGTTCGGCTACCGCTATGCGGCGATCGGCGCGCACTACGTCAAGATGGTGCTGCTGATGGCGCTGCTTGGCGTCGCGGCCGGGGTGGCGCTCGGGACCTGGTTCGGCCAGGGGCTGTCGCATGTCTACAGCGAAACGACGTTCCGCTTTCCCTATCTGGACTACCGGCTGCAGCCGGGCACGGTGCTGATCGCGCTGGCGGTGTCGGCGCTGGCGGCGGTCAGCGGCACGCTGGTGTCCGTCATGCGCGCCGTGCGCCTGCCGCCGGCCGAGGGCATGCGCCCGGAGATGCCGGCGAGCTACCGCACCACTTTGGTCGAGCGCATCGGCCTGCAGCGCTGGCTCGCCGCGCCGTCGCGGATGATCCTGCGCCATATCGGGCGGCGCCCGCTGAAGTCGCTCCTGACCGTGCTCGGCATCGCCTGCGCCTGCGGCCTGATGATGGTGGGCAACTACCAGAAGGGCGCGATCGACTTCATGGTCGACGTGCAGTTCCGCCAGGCCTCGCGCGAGGATCTGGCGCTCGCCTTCATCGACCCCACTTCCGGCCGCGCCTTGCATGAGCTTGCCGCGCTGCCCGGCGTCGAGTTCGTTGAAGGCTATCGCGACGTGCCGGCGATCCTGCGCTTCGGCCAGTACCGTCATCGCGCCGCGCTGTTCGGCATCCAGCCCGAAGGCAGGCTGCACCGCTCGCTCGACAGCCGGTTGCAGCCGGTGGCGGTGCCCCCGGCCGGCGTGGTGCTTACCGATTATCTGGCGAACAACATCCTGCACGTGAAGCCGGGTGACATGCTGACGGTGGAGGTGCTGGAAGGCAGTCGTCCGGTGCGGCAGGTGCCGGTGCTCGGCATCACCCAGCAGTATCTGGGCGTGTCGGCCTACATGCAGAAGGAGTCGGTGAATGCCTTGATGCGGGAGGGTAATACGGTGACCGGCGCCTATCTGGCGGTGGAGCCGGGCAGCGAGCCGGAGCTCTATGCCAGGCTGCACGAGCGCCCGCGCGTCCTCGGCATGGTCGCCAACAAGACGGCGATCCAGAGCTTCTATGCCACCATCGGCGAATTCATCCTGTTCTACAACCTGGTGGCCACGGTGCTCGCCGGCGCCATCGGCTTCGGGGTGGTCTACAACAGCGCGCGCATCGCGCTGTCGGAGCGCGGGCGCGAGCTCGCCAGCCTGCGCGTGCTGGGCTTCACCCGCGGCGAGATCGCCTATATCCTGCTCGGAGAACTGGCGCTGCTGACGCTGGCGGCGATTCCGGTCGGCTTCCTGGTCGGTGTCGGCCTGGTCGGCATCCTGGTCGTGGCCTTCCAGAGCGAGCTCTACCGGCTGCCGCTCATCCTGACGCCGGAAAACTACGCCATGGGCGCGAGCGTCGTCATCGTCTCGGCGCTGCTGTCCGGGCTGCTGCTCTGGCGGCGCCTTGGCCGGCTGGATCTGGTGGCGGTTCTGAAAACACGCGAATAGGAACAACAACAGCTATGCGGCTACGCGCAAAAATCGGAATGCTCGCCATCGCTGCGGTGGTGGCGGTGGGCCTCGTGATCGGCTTCATGCCGCGTGCGGTGCCGGTCGACCTCGCCGAGGTGAAACGGGCGCCGCTCACGGTGACGGTGGAGGAGGAGGGCAAGACGCGGGTCCGCGAGCGCTATATGGTGTCGGCGCCGGTCGCCGGCTACGCGCGGCGCATCGATCGCAAGGCCGGTGATGCGGTTGCCGCCGGCCAGGTTCTCGCAGTGATCGAGCCGGCGCGCTCGGTGGCGCTCGATCCGCGCACCCGCGTGCAGGCCCAGGCGCAGGTGAGCGCCGCACAGGCCGCGCTGGTGGTGGCGCAGGAAAATGCGCGCGCCGCGACAGCCGCAGCGCAGCTGGCGCAGCAGGAACGCGTCCGCGCCGAAACCCTGCGCCAGTCGAACTTCGTCTCCGTCCAGGCGCTCGATGCCGCGCGAAGCGCAGAAACCCGTGCCCGTGCCGCCGAGCAGGCCGCGCAGTACGCGGTCAGGGCGGCCCGCTTCGACGTGGAGACGGCGCGCGCGGCGGCCGCCAGCACGGCTCAGCTGCAGCGCGGCGGTGCCGCCGATCTGCTGCAGGTGCGGGCGCCCGTGGCTGCGCGCGTGCTCCGGCTGCAGCACGAAAGCGAAGGCCCGGTGGCGGCCGGCCAGCCTCTGCTCGAAATCGGCAATCCCGAAAGCCTGGAAGCCGAGGTGGAGGTGCTGTCCACCGATGCTGTGAAAATCGCAACCGGTTCGAAGGTGATGCTGGATCGCTGGGGCGGCGACCGGACCATCGAGGGCACGGTGCGCGTGGTCGAGCCGGGCGGCTTCACGAAAATCTCCGCGCTCGGGGTCGAGGAGCAGCGGGTGCGTGTCATCGTCGACTTCACCTCGCCGCGCGAGGCGTGGGCGCGGTTGGGCGATGGCTATCGCGTGGAAGCGCGCTTCGTGCTGTGGGAAGGGACGGACGTGCTGCAGCTGCCGACCAGCGCGCTGTTCCGCAATGGCAAAGGCTGGGCGGCGTTTCGGCTGGATGGCCGACACGCCCGCCTGACGCCGGTCGAAACCGGTCAGCGCGCCGGGCTGGCAACCCAGGTGCTGTCCGGGCTCAAGCCCGGCGACCGGGTGGTGGCGCATCCGGACGAAACGATCCACGACGGCGTGCGCGTGAAACCGCGCTGAAAATCAGGACGACGGCTGTCCCGCCTCCCTGAGGATGGCGATCACCTCGGCATCGTCGACCTGCGGAAAATCCGCATAGAACTGCCCCACCGCCTGGAAGAACAACGGCGTTTGCAGGCACACCACCTCGTCGGCATAGCCCCGGATCTTTTCCAGCGTGTCGGGCGGCGCCACCGGCACCGCGCAGATCAGACGCGCAGGATTTTTTGCGCGCAGCGCATGCAGCGCGGAAATCATCGTCGCCCCGGTCGCCAGGCCGTCGTCAACCACGATCACGACGCGCCCCGCCGGGTCGATCGGCGGCCGCAGCGGCGTGTATTGCGCCCGCCGTTTCCGGATGGTGTCGAGTTGCGTCTGCTTCTCCTGTGCCAGATAGGTCGGCGTGCCGCCGGCCGATTCGGCGTAGTCGGCGATGTAGCTCCAGCCCGATTCGTCGATTGAGCCGATGGCGAACTCCGGATTGAATGGCGCCCGCAGCTTGCGCACCAGCACCACGTCGAGATCGCCATCCAGCGCCTTGGCCAGTTGCTGACCCATCGGCACGGCGCCGCGCGGAATCGCGAGGATCAGCGGATGCTGACCCTTGTATGCCGCCAGGGCGCTGGCGAGCCGCTCGGCGGCGTGGTGGCGGTTGGCAAAGACCATCGGCAACTCCTCTCGTACCCATTTGTTTGATTCTAGATAAAAGCGGCCGGGCGGCGAGCCACGCGGGCGCCATGAAGGTCAGCGGAACCAAAAAGGATTTCTTGTTTCTGGATATCCAGTCTATGGTTATCATCATGGCTCATCGGAAAGGCGCGTCCGACGAGGACGCGCTGGATGGTGTCACAGGCCGCATGTGCAGCGCGGCATTTTATTGATCGGCGTTAACTTTGGAGCAAAACATGACCCAGGCATTCCCCTACAAAAACTTCTCCCTTCTTGGTACCACGCTTGTCTGTGCCGCCTTGCTGGGAGGCTGCGCCACGACCGACAATCTGAACCGGGCCCAGACCACCGCCGACCAGGCGTTACAGAGGGCTGACCAGGCGTCGCAGAAGGCCGACCAGGCCATGGCCGCCGCCAATGCTGCCAAGGCAGCCGCCGACCAGGCTAACCAGAAGGCCGATCAGGCGAACGCGACCGCCGGTGAGGCAAAATCAACTGCCGATGCGGCAAAATCCGAATCGACCGCGACGTCCGAGAAACTCGATCGCATGTTCAAGAAGACGATGCAGAAGTAACGTCCGCGGAGTGATGGTGGATGGGCATGCTCGTGCATTCCCGTCCACTGGCGGCGCCATGCTGACCGTGGGGCGTCGTTCCTGATTCCGCCGGCGGTCTGACCGTTCGTTGGATCGGTTTTCAGCGGATGACCACTCTAGTGCCCACATGCAACCAGCGCGCAAGGCGCTGGAGTTGCCGGTTGTCGAGCGCGACACAGCCGTTGGTCCAGTTGACCGCCTGATGCACCTCGGCGTTGCCGTGGCCAAGGCCGTGAATTCCAATCTGGCCCCCCAGTGGCGTATCCTGCGGCGGCGCACGATGTTGTCGCAAGGCCATGATGATGGCGTCGTATTCTTCGGTGGTGATATGTCCCTCGACATACGCGCCCCAGGCGATGCGCGCGGTGGGATAATCGAGGCCGTAGAATGTGCCGAAATGGCTGCGGCGATCAATCCGGGTCACATGGAAGGTGCCGCGTGGCGTGGTTTCATCACCCCGGAGATGCATGTCGGCCGCACCTCCGCTGCCGATGGCAATGTTGCGGAAACGAGCCAGGACGTGGTTCCCGGGGGAAAAAACCGTCAGGGTAAGTGCCTGGGTATCCACCAGCACCCAGGGCTGTCGGTCAACCGCCGAGGATACCGCGGGTAAACTCAGGATGGCTGCGACGAGTATCGCCCAAGGCCGCAGTTCAAGAATCCTCATTATTTGCCCATGAAACGAATGCCATTCCAGATGCCTCATAGGGCGGCGCGTCCGCTGATCATTTTCCATACCCTTGTGTTGCTGCTTGTATGCTGGGCCGCGCCGGCCCGGGGGGCGACCTTCCGCCTGCCCACCGACGGCAGCAATATCGTCGGTCAAATCCAGGTCGTGACCGTCGACTCCCGCAATACCTTGCTGGACATCGCCCGGCATTATGAGCTTGGCCATGAGGAGATCATCCGCGCCAACCCTGGGGTTTCGATCTGGCTGCCGGGCGAGGGGACTCCGATTGTCGTGCCAACCGAATTCATCCTGCCGCCGCAGCCATGGGTGGGTATCGTCGTGAATATTTCCCAGCGCCGACTGTACTATTTCCCGCGCCACAAGGCCAACGAGCCGGCGACGGTGGTGACCTTCCCGATCGGGATTTCCCGGCCCGGCTGGTCTACGCCTCTGGGCACGACGCGCATCATCGGAAAATACAAGGATCCTGCCTGGTTCGTACCCAAGAGTATCCAGGAGGAACATCGCAGCAAAGGCGAGGCCAACTTCCCGGACTATTTCCCTCCCGGGCCCAACAATCCCATGGGCATGCTCGCCATGGAAACCGGGTTTCCGCAAATCTTCATTCACGGCACCAATCACCCGTGGGGGGTGGGGATGCAAGTGAGCCATGGCTGCATTCATTTGTATCCCGAGAATGCTGCCTTCATTTTTCCGCAGCTCCCGGTCGGTACGCCGGTGAGAATCATCAATCAGCCGGTGTCGGCGGGAGAACGCGGCAGCCTGCTGTACCTCAGCGTAGCCGAGCCCGTGGCGGGCTATCCAGGCAGCCAGGACGATCTGCTCTCGCAGGCGATGGACGCACTGTCGCGTTATTCACCGGAGATCGACTGGACGCGCGTGAAGCAGGTCGTGGATGCCCAGCCGGTTTTGCCTGTGCCTGTCAGTATCGGTGCACCCGGCCTCGACCGCATCCTCGATGCCATCAAGCCCACCAAATATGACTTCGAGCCCTATGGCATCGACGCCAACGACGCATCGCCGCCAGACGCGCGGCCCTGAGCCGCGCAAACGGGGAGGGGCGACGGCGATGCGCCAGCTGCAATGGGAATGGTTCGTGTCAGCGCGGCCATTGCGCCCGTCCATCGTCCTGTCTATCGCCTCAACCGTGCGTCTCCCGGTTTCAAGGGTCAAAAAAAGGCCCGCATCCTGCGGGCCTTTTGAGATCGGGCCTAGAACTCGTACTCGACCTGCATCCGGAACGTGTTGTCCGGCGCGGCATCCGACACCCCGAACAGCCAGGCGGCGTTGTACTTGATGGCCTGGTGGCCGCCCGCGGCAAACCGGCCGAATATGGCCGGGCCCACTTTGTGGGACTGGTCGTCGGACGCATCCCAGTCGTTCCAGGGGCCCGTCCCGCCAAAGCCCTGGAGCCCGTATTCGAACGTCGGCACCCAGCGGTACTTCGCCTGCCACTGGTAGCCGGCCTCGGTGGGGCTCGAAACCGCGGCGTCGACGTGCTTTTCGAACAGGATGTTGGCGTTCAGCTGCAGCTTGCCGAACTCGGTCTGGAACAGCGGGCCGACTTTCAGTTCGATGCCTTCGTCGCGGTCACGGGGAATCTCGACCTCGGTGATGAAACCGACGTCCACCGGATATTTGCCGGTCTCGGTGAGCTGGAACTTGTTCTCCCACTCGAAGGCGTCGTACTTGACGCTGTCGCTGCCGGTCTTGGCATACTTCACGTAGACTTCGGTGAACCACCAGTCGTTGGCGCCGTAGCCCAATCCCAGGGAGGCCATGGACTGGCGCGGATCGCTGTCGGCGGTGCCGAACTTGAAGTCGATTTCCTTCTCGCCTTGTTCCACGGTGGGCGTGTAGACGTAGTCGGCGGGGCCTGCGTGGGCGGATTGCAGACAAAGCATGCCCATCGCAGCGAACAATGCTGCTTTCGATTTCATGGTGTTTCCTTTCAGGCTACTTGAGGTATGCGGGGGCGACTCCAGCGCATCCCGAACAGGATGACGAGGAAGGTCAGCACGTAGAACAGCACCTGCATGCCGCTGGGGCGCGCTTCATAGCCAGCGAAGAGGTGCAGCAGGTTGCCGAGGACCGAGTCCATGGGCAGCAGCGACGAGGAATCCCAGAGCGGGCTGGCGAGGGGGCGAATGAGATCGCCCTGGATCAGCAGGCGCGCCATCTGTCCGGCCATGCCGGCGGCCAGGAAGAGGATCAGGGCGCTGGTGACGCTGAAGAAATGGCGCAGGGGGATGCGGGCAAGCCCCGAATACAGCGCCCAGCCCGCGCCGATGCCGGCCACCAGGCCCAGCAGTCCGCCGCTCAGCATGGAGACGCGGCCGGAGCCATCGCTCGCGGCCAGCCCATAGAGGAACAGCGCGGTTTCCGAGCCCTCGCGCAGGACGGCCAGCGCGATCAGGATGGCCAGCGCCGACATCTCGCGCTGCCCGGTCCGGACGGCATTCCCCACCGACTTGGCCTGCGCGGCCATTTCGCGTCCGTGGGTGGCCATCCAGATGTTGTGCCAGCCCAGCATCAGCACGGCGATGCCCAGAATGGCGGCGTTGAACAGTTCCTGCCCGGCGCCTTCGGCCATCTCGGCAATGGTCTCGGTGAGCCCCGCCACCACCAGGGATCCGGCCAGGCCAAAGCCGACGCCGACGGCGAGCCAGAGGTTGCGGCCGGACAGGCCGCGCGTGGCCGCCGCGATGATGCCGATGAGCAGGGCCGCCTCGAGGGTTTCCCTGAAAACGATGATGGCCGATCCGAACATGTGCCTTACTCCGCCACGATCAGGCCGCGCGCGGTCTTCTCGTTGAATTCGCCGAAAAAGGGGTACTTGCCGGGCGCGAGCGGGCCGACGTAGACCGTGGCCTTGCCGTTGCCGGCGATCAGTTTTTCGCGGTTGAGCTCGTGGCTCTCGAACTCTTCCGGCGTGCTGTCCTGATTGTGGACCACCAGCTTGATTTTCTTGCCGGCGGGGACCTTCAGTTCGGCCGGGGAGAATTGATGGTCCTTGATCGTCAGGCCGAGCTCCAGGTCGGCGGCCAGGCTGACCAGGGGGAACATCAGGCAGGCGAAGGCAAGCGCTCTCATGTTTACTCCAGAAGAATTATCAGAGTCGTAACGATAATTGTTCTTATTTGTAAACGCAAGAACTTTTTTGCCGGGTACGTTCTGTCCGGCCGCATGGTCGGGGCATGGGGGCCGCTTGGCGCGCCTAGGCTTGACCGGCGACCAGGTGGGTCACCCGTGGCGGCTCGCTGCCTAGATGAAAGGCCCGGGTGCGCTCCAGGACATCGCGATCCGCGACCGTGACGCGTTCGTGCTGGCGCAGATGTTCGATCCAGGATTCGACCATGAAGCATTCCATCATGCGGTCGGGATGCTCGATGTCGCGGAACAGTTCCCACATGAAGGCGCCGTCGCGTCGCCTGATCCGGTGTACCGGCTGCATGGCGCGGGTGAAGGCCTCGGCCTGCGCCGGATCGATGCGGTATTCCACCGTGACCATGACCGGCCCCCGGTCGATTTCGACATCGCCCCCCGCCATCGGCGCGGGCCAATACAGCGTGGGCGACAGGTCGGCGACATCGTGGCGTCCGATCGGGTACCTGCGGGTGAGGGCCATGCCGGCGAGCGCGCCGACGGCAGCGGCCGTCAGGGCGTAGGGGATGCCTGTCGAGGAGGCGACCTGGCCCCACAGCGCGCTCCCCGACGCCATCCCGCCCATGTAGACGACCCAGAACAGGGCCAGCCCGCGCGCCCGCACCCATCCCGGAAGGGCGGTCTGGGCGGCAGTCATCAACGACGACACCACGCTGATCCAGGCCACGCCGATCAGCAGCATGGCCGCCCCGGCCGCGTACACGTTCCCGCTGCGGGCAAGCGCCAGCAGGGCCATCGCGTACAGCACGGTCGCGCCGGCCACGATCCGGTCTCGTGATGCATGGGCGTGGACACGAGGAAGCAGCAATGCGCCGCCGATCGCGCCCAGTCCCAGGCAGGCCAGGAAGAGGCCATAGGTGCCGGGGCCGCCCTGCAGTTCCTGCCTGACGATGAGCGGCAGCAGGGCCCACGAGGCGCTGGCGAATACGAAGAAGGCGACACCGCGGGCGAGCACCGCCCTCAACTCGGGCGAATGGCGCGCATAGCGCAGCCCGGCACGCACCGCGCCGGCGAGCCGTTCGGCAGGCAATCCGCTTGCCTGCGGCGGGCGCTGCCAGTGCTTCAGGGCGGCGATGACGGCAAGAAACGAGACGGCATTCAGAACGAAGACCGCGCCCGGTCCGGCAGCGGCCACGATCAACCCGGCGAGCGCCGGGCCGACGGAGCGGGCGACGTTCATTCCCATGGAATTCAACCCGATGGCCGCCGGAAGCTGGGCGCGGGACACCAGCTCCGGCGTGACCGCGCCCCAGGCCGGCATCATCATGGCGTTGCCGATGCCGAGCGCGAACGTGAAGAGCAGCAGGAGGGGCGCGGTGGTCATGCCCGCGAGCGTGAGGACGCCCAGCGTCGCCGCCATGGCCAGCATCCACACCTGGGAGGCGATCAGGTAGCGTCGCCGGTCGACGATATCGGCCAGCGCCCCGGCCGGCAGCGCCAGCAGAAAGACCGGCGCCGTGGTCGCGGCCTGCACCAGCGCCACCATGAGCGGGCTGGGAGCGAGCGAGGTCATCAGCCAGCCGGCGCCGACCTCGTGCATCCAGGACCCGATGTTCGACGCAACCGACGCGATCCACAGCATCCGGAACACGCGGTTGGCGAGGGGCGCCCAGGGGGAGGCGGGCTTGAGCATGCCGGCGGTCACGATGCGTCCGCGTCAGGCGCTGTTCAACGCATGCTTCCAGGTGCGCAGCGGAATGCACGTCTGCAGGCGATACACGGCGCGGTCGACCAGCGCTTCATGGATTTCGTGGGCAACGGAGGAGGCCACGTCCAGCGTGGCATCCCCCTGATGTTGCGAAAATCGTTCATAGGCGGCATAGGCATGGTCGACCGGAACGATCCGGTCCTCCTTCCCGTGCAGCAGGTGCAAGGTCGTGAACTCGGGGGCTTTGTCGGGCAGCGTCGCAAAGCGCCCGGAAAATGCCAGGACCCGGCCGACGCATCCGTCGTGTGCAATGGCGTATTCCAGCGCCATGATCGCCCCCTGCGAGAAGCCGGCCAGCGCCGTGTCCGGCTGCATCACCGTGAAGCGCGCCTGGGCCTGCTTCACGAGGGCGTGCAGGGCAGGCAGGGCGGCGGCCACGCGTGCGGCCCGGTTGTCGTCGGTCACCCCGTCGACGGAGAACCACTGCCGGCCGCTGTCGCCGCCGTCAAACGGCGAGAGGCCTTCGGGAAGCAGCAGCGCGGCCTGGGGAAAAGCGGCGCCGAGCGCCTCGGCCAGAGGCAACAGGTCCGACGGCTCGCCGCCCACGCCATGCAGCAGGATGAACAACTGCTTGATCGCCCCCGTCGCGGGCAGCAATTCGATTCCCTTGAAGTCGTGTTCGGACATGTGCTGTCTCCGGTGCCAGTCGGGCCTTCGCCTTCATCCCGGCTTGAACAGGTCTTTGAACGCCCGTGGCTTCGAGCTCCAGTACTGTTTCGGCGCATCCACCTGCGCGCCCAGTTCCGCCGCCGCGTGCCACGGCCAGCGCGGGTCGTACAGCATGCCACGCGCGAGGGCCACCATGTCGGCCTGACCCGAGGATACGATGGTTTCGGCCTGGATTGGCTCGGTGATCAGACCCACCGCGATCGTGGGCAGCCCCGTTTCGCGGCGGATTCGCTCGGCGAGGGGCACCTGGTAACCCGGCCCGACCGGGATCTGCTGCAGGGGAGACAGACCGCCGCTCGACACGTCGATGAACGCGCAGCCGCGGCGCTGCAGTTCGCAGGCGAACGTGACGCTCTGTTCGATCTCCCAGCCGCCGTCCACCCAGTCGGTCGCGGAAATGCGGACACCCACCGGCGTGTCGGCCGGCACCGCGGCGCGGACGGCGTCGAACACCTCGAGCGGAAAGCGCATGCGGTTCTCCAGCGAACCGCCATAGCGGTCATTGCGGGCATTCGACAGGGGTGACAGGAATTGATGCAGGAGATAGCCGTGCGCCGCGTGCAGTTCGATCACGTCCAGGCCCAGCTGCTGCGCGCGTTGTGCCGAGGACACGAAGTCGTTGCGGATGCGCGTGAGACCGGCCTCGTCCAGCGCGAGCGGGGGCGTGCCGCCTGCGTCGAAGGGCAGGGCGGACGGCGCCACGGTCTGCCAGCCGCCGCCTGCCGGTGAAAGGGACTGGCCGCCCGCCCAAGGCACCGCGGTGGACGCCTTGCGGCCCGCGTGCGCCAGCTGGATCGCGACGGGAATCGACGAATACGGGCGGACGGACTCGAGGACACGCGCCAGCGCCGCCTCGGTGTCGTCCGACCACAGGCCGAGATCGTCGGGCGAGATGCGGCCTTCCGGCGCGACCGCGGTCGCCTCGATGAACATCAGGCCGGCGCCCGACAGGGCCAGGTGGCCCAGGTGAATCCGATGCCAGTCGGTGGCCCGGCCTTCGTCGGCCGAATACTGGCACATCGGCGAGATGACGATGCGGTTGTTCAACACCCGCGTGCCGAGCGTGATCGGGGAAAACAGCGTGCTCACAGGCGGCTCCTTTGCGTGTTCAACGCGCTGCCGCGGCGTGCCACACGTAGGCGTCCATCGCCAGCCCGCCGTAGGCGAAGGGTGGCCGATAATGCGTGGGCAGGTCGCCGTCCGCCGCGCCGAGCGCGACGAAAAACGGCAGCAAGTGTTCTTCGGTCGGGTGCGCCGCCGCGCCATGGGGCGCGGCACGATAGTCCAGCAGGGCCGCGACGTCGCCAGACGCCGCGTGCTCGGCCACCCAGTCGGCGAAGGTTTGTGCCCGCGGCACTGGATCGCCCGCCTCCTGCCAGTCGAGCCAGCCGAAGTTGTGCGTGATTGAGCCGGTGGCGACGATGAGCACGCCCTCGTCGCGCAGCGGCGCCAGCGCCTGACCCAGCGCAAGATGCGCCGCCGGGCCGGCATTGCGCACCAGCGAGAGTTGCGTGACCGGCACGTCGGCCTGCGGAAACATTGCCGACAGCGGCACCCAGGCGCCGTGGTCGAGCCCGCGGCTGGGATGCAGTTCGGCCGCCGTGCCGGCCGCGGACAGCAGGGCGACGGCACGCTCGGCCAGTGCCGGCGCGCCCGGTGCGGGGTACTGCATGGCGTGCAGTTCTGCTGCGAAACCCGAGAAGTCGTGAATCGTCTCTGGCGCGCCGGACAGGCTGGCCGTGGGCTGGCGCGCCTCCCAGTGCGCCGAGATCGCGAGGATCGCCGACGGCCGCGGGATGTCCCGGCCGATCCCGCGCCAGCAGGCCACGGCCTCCGGTGCCTTCAGCAGGGCATCGGGAGCGCCGTGGGACACGAAAACGACGGGCATGCGAGACATATCGGACTCCATTCTTCGCCAGAAGCAGCGGCGGTTTACTGCTTGTTGACCGCGACCGCTTCCATCGGGATCTCAAGGGTCACGTCATCGGACACGTAGGGCGCGTATTTGCCCATGTTGAATTCGGTGCGCTTGATCTTCGTCACCGCATTGGCGCCGATCGCGTCCTTCTTCATGATGGGATGCGGCATTGCCTGGAACGAGGTGACGGTTAGCGTCACCGGCTTGGTGATGCCCTTGATCGTCAGATTGCCATCGACCGACACCGGCTTATCGCCGTCGAACTTCACGGACGTCGACTTGAACGTGATGGTCGGGTACTTCGCGGTATCGAAGAAATCCTCGTCCTGGATGTGCTGGTTCAGCAGGGGATAGCCGGTGTTCACCGACTTGGCGTCGATGACGACATCGACCGAGCCGGTCTTGGCGGCCTTGTCGAACACGATCGTGCCGCTGGTCTTGTCGAAGCTGTGGACTTGGTTGGAGTAGCCGAAGTGGCTGTATTCAAAGCGCGGCTGCGTGTGCGTGGTGTCGATGATGTAGGTTTCCGGCGCGGCATAGGCGCTGGCGGCGAAGGAAGCGAAGGCGAGGACGATGGCGAGTTTCTTCATGGTGATGCTCCTGTGTGAATGGTGGATGGGACGCACTACTTCTTGCTGGTTGCCGTAGCGGCAACCAGCCGGAACTTGATCTGCACTTCGTTGGCAACGGTGCCGAAATCGGCCCACATGCCTTCGCCGATGCCGTAGTCGGCGCGCTTCAGCACGAAGCTGCCTTCGAACACGCCCTGCGGGCCAGCCTGGCGGAACGTGGCGGGCGTCGTTGCCACGTGGGTGCGGCCCTTGATGCTCATGTTGCCGCTCACCTCGAAACGGTTGTTGCCCAGCGGCTTGATCGAGGTGGACACGAAGCGGGCGACGGGAAACTGTTTGGTGTTGAACCAGAGCTTGCCCGCCACCTCATCGTTGCCTTCCGCAGAACCGGTATCGATGCTCGCGAGTTCGATGGCGATTTCGGCCTGGGCGGCCGCCGGTTTCGCCGGGTCGAAACGGATGCGGCCGCTGAAGCGGTTGAAACGTCCGTCCATGGGGACGTTCATCTGCTTGTAGGCAAATGTCACCGCGCTCTTGTCGGGCTGGAGCTGGTTGAATTCGGTTGCCTGGGCACCGGCGGCCAGCAGCAGGGCAGCCAGGCCGGCAAGCGGCGCGAAGTGCTTCGCGCGGATTTTCAGCAGGCTTTCGGAGGAAAGGCGGGCGGCGTGATCCATGAATGAACTCCTGAGTGCGGGAAGGTGCGATAGGTTCACTGTACACATGCCGGTGTTCGGGGAATAGAGTACATTTGGCAAATTATTGTTGCATTTATAGCAACAATTGAGCGGAGGCATTCATGGATCGACTCGACAGCATGCGGCTCTTCGTGCGGGTGGCCGAACTTGGCAACTTCTCCGCCGTGGCGCAGCAGATGAACGTGGCGCGCTCGGTGGTGACGCGGCAGGTGGCGGCGCTGGAAGCGCACCTCGGCACCAAGCTGCTGGCGCGCAGCACGCGCCGCCTGAGCCTCACTTCGGCCGGTGCGACCTACCTGGAAAAATGCCGCGAAATCCTCGGTCTGGTGGACGCCGCCGAAGCCGGCCTGACCGCGGACAGCCAGGCGCCGCGCGGCCACCTCCGCATCACCCTGCCGTTCTCCTTCGGCATCCGCCAGCTGATGCCGATGTTCGGCGGCTTCATGGCCGCCAACCCGGAGATATCGATCGAACTGGACTTCAGCGACCGCCGCACCAACCTGATCGAAGGTGGGTTCGATCTCGCCATCCGCATTACCGACCGGCTCGAGCCGGGCGACGTGGCGCGCAAGATCGGCAGCAGCCGGGGTGTCGTGGTGGCTGCGCCCGATTACGTGAAACGCCACGGCCGCCCCCGCCACCCACGCGACCTGATCAACCACGAGTGCTTCGGCTATGTACTCGCCGCGCGCTCGAGTTGGGCCTTCGTCATCGACGGCAAGACGGAGTGGTTCCCGGTCGCCGGTCGCCTCGAAGCCAACAGCGGCGATGCGCTGCTCGCCGCCGCGATAAGCGGGCTCGGCATCACCAGTCTGCCCACCTTCATCGTCGAAGCTGCTGTGCGCGAACACAAGATCGATATTCTGCTGCCCGCGTTCCGCACGTCGGAACTGGGGATCTACGCCGTCTTCCCGAGCAATCGCTACGTCCCGCATCGCGTCAGGTCCCTGGTCGAATACCTCGCCCAGCGGATCGGCACCAAGCCGCCCTGGGACGAAATCCTGGCAAGCAGCTAGGTGCTGCCGCCGCGATCCGGAGGCGGGCTCAACATTGCGCTGTTCACGGCCAGGCGGGCGTGGCCGGCCCGGCTGAAGCAGCCCGGCGCATCGGTTACACTCGGGCAACGCGAGATTCAAGACCCCCATCCAAACCACACTGACATCCAAGGCATGACCGCACCTGCAACCCGACCCTGTCCCTTTTGCCAACTCGAACCCCACCGCATCGTCGCCGAAGATGAACTCGCCGCGGCCTACCGCGACGGCTTCCCCGTGTCGCTCGGCCACACCGTCATCATCCCGCGCCGGCACGTCGCCACCCTGTTCGAGGCCACCGAAGCCGAGCAGTCGGCGCTCCTCAAGATGCTGGCGCAGGCCAAGGCCATCCTCGACAAACACCACCAGCCGGACGGCTACAATATCGGCATCAACCACGGCCCGGCGGGTGGCCAGACCGTGCCGCACCTGCACATCCACCTGATCCCGCGCTACCGCGGCGACAAGGAAGACCCGCGCGGCGGGGTGCGCTGGGTGCTGCCGGACAAGGCGAAGTATTGGGCGTGATGTGCCCCAGGCAGGCAATCTGCTATTTTTGATTTTTTCGACCACACGTTTCTGGAGTATCACGATGTACAACACCTTCAAACCCGAACAGCCCATGGGCCTGATGGACTTCGTCCGCGCAGCCAAGTCCTGCATCAAGGAGATTCCCCCGCAGGCGCTGCTGGACAAGCTCAATGCCAAGGAAGACATGCTGCTGCTCGATGTGCGCGAACACGGCGAATACGAGGCGGGGCACATCAGGGGCGCCCACCTGGTGCCGCGCGGCATCCTCGAGGCCGCCGCCGATCCCGCCTATCCCAAGCACCTGCCGGAACTGGCTGCGGCGCGCGACCGCCAGGTCGTCGTCTACTGCGCCACCAGCGGCCGCTCCGCCATGGCGGCCGCCGTGCTGCAGATGATGGGGTTCAAGAACGTGCTGAACATGGAAGGCGGCTATACCCGCTGGGTGGCCGACGGCATGCCCCAGGAGCACGAAGCCACTTATTAACCCGCCACAGGCCCGCGCATGGCCTGCGGTGTCATGCAGAATTTGCTTGTGACGGAGACATGGCCTAACTTTGTTCCATTGGGCCGCCTGAGTGTTCTTTTCCCGTCCCTACCGGGCAACATCATGCAGGGGCTTCCCCCTGAAACGGAGTGTGACTCCCAACGAGCCCAGGCCTGCAAGGCAGGAATGAAAAAGGCCCGCATCGCTGCGGGCCTTTTTGCATTTGGCTCACCCATACGGATGAATCAGGTAACCGGGGCCTCGACGTTCTGTTGGGTTCACTCAAGAAGGTAACGCCTACTGTGGCGTGCATCCTCTCAGCCGCACCCGCTTTTCCACCGTCAGCACCTCGCCCGCAGCATCCACCACCGCATAAAGCCTGGGCTTCGGGCTGCCGCTCCAGGCCGGGCCGGGGGTGGGGCTGTCCAGGTACACCACCTGCGCGCCGTCGAGCTGCGTCTCGACCTGCCCGTGGGCGAGCAGATCGTGCAGGGCGTCGATGGAGATCCCGCGCTGCTTCATGCGACTGAAGGCCAAGGGGCTGATCTTTCCAAGTTTCATCATGCGCTTTCTCCTGTTTGCCTGCGCGGGGTGCATGGCCGTGTCAGGGGCATGCACATCGCGTATTGGCGTTTTCCAAATTCAGTATTTATACTGTACATGCATACAGTATTCGGAGGAAGCCCCATGCGAGACCTGACGCGTCGCCAGGAAGAAATCCTTAGCCTTATCCGGGAGTGGATCGAGACCACCGGCCTGCCGCCGACGCGAGCGGAGATCGCGCAGCGCTTCGGCTTCAGCTCGCCGAACGCGGCCGAGCAGCATCTCAAGGTGCTGGCGAAGAAGGGCGTTCTGGACCTGGTGCCGGGGACGTCGCGCGGCATCCGGCTGAAGGGCGGCGGCGGTTTGCCGCTCGTGGGCCAGGTGGCCGCAGGCAGCCCGATCCTGGCGCAGGAGAACATCGAGCGGAACTACCAGCTCGATGCCGGGTTGTTCAACCCGCGCGCGGATTACCTGCTCAAGGTGCGCGGCATGAGCATGAAGGACGCCGGCATCCTCGACGGCGACCTGCTCGCGGTGCATCGCAGCGCCGAGGCCAGGGCGGGGCAGGTCGTGGTGGCACGGATCGGCGACGAGGTCACCGTCAAGCGCTTCAAAAAGCGCGGCCACACCGTGCAGCTGCTGCCGGAAAACCCCGACTTCGAACCGATCGTCGTCGACCTCACACGCCAGGAACTGGTCATCGAGGGCATCGCGGTCGGCGTGATCCGCAACGGAACGTCCCTATGACCGCAGCGCTGAAATCGGTCCTGCAGCACCCCGGCATCTGGCGCGGCAACCAGCGCGCACAGACGGCCGAGGACGCGCTGCCGACCGGCTTTGCCGCGCTGGACGAATTGTTGCCGGGCGGCGGCTGGCCGCGCGGCGCCTTGACCGAGGTGTTGCTCGCGCGTCAGGGCATCGGCGAGCTGCGGCTTTTGACGCCGACGCTGGCGCGCCTGTCGGAAGCGGACGGCTGGCTCGCCTGGGTGGCGCCGCCTTACGTGCCCTATGCCGCGGCGCTGGCCGCCGTTGGCATCGATCTGAAGCGGCTGGTGGTGGCGAAGCCGCAATCCGCCGCCGATGCCTGGTGGACGGCGGAGCAGGCCCTGCGCTCCGGCGCCTGCGGGGCGCTCCTGGCGTGGCTGCGCGCGGCCGACGAGCGCCGCATGCGCCGCCTGCAGCTGGCGGCCGAGACCGGCCACACCTGGGGCGTGCTGTTCCGCCACGCGCGCGCCGCGCAGGACCGTTCGCCTGCCGCGCTGCGCCTGCTGCTCGAGCCTGCAACCGAGGGGCTCGCGGTGAGCATCCTCAAGCGGCGCGGCGGGCCGGTGAGCAAGCCGGTGGTCGTGGCGCTGCCGCAGGCGGGTGTGGCCCGCCGGACACGGCGTGCGGCACCCGTGCTGTCGCTGGTTCATTCCTGATCCGTATTCCCGAAGCAACCCCTGCGAGTTTGTTGGCATGCTGTGGCTCGCCCTCCATTTTCATTCGCTGTCGCTGGAAGTGTTTTCCCGCGGCGCGGCCGTGCCCGAACCGCTGGCGGTGGTCGAGAAGCAGGGCGGCCGCACCTGGGTCGTCGCCTGCAACGACGTCGCCGAAGCCTGCGGCGTGCGCGTCGGCATGGCGGCATCCGCGGCACAGGCGCTGGCGGACGACCTGATCGTTCGCAGGCGCGACCTGTCGGCCGAGCAGGAATCGCTCGCGGGCCTTGCCGTGTGGGCGGGCCGCTTCACGCCCTCGGTGAGCCTCGATCCGCCCGCCGGCCTGCTGCTCGAAATCAGCACCTGCCTGAGCCTGCATCGGGGGCTGGCCAACCTCCTGAAGCAGGCGCGCTGCGGCGTCGGCGAGATGGGTTATGCGGCCACGATGGCCTGTGCGCCGTCGTCCCACGGCGCCTGGTTGCTGGCGAAGGCGGGCATCGAGAAGGCAATCCGCGATCCCGCGCGGCTGGAGAAAATTATTGTCGCGCTGCCGGTCACGCTGCTCGACCAGCCATCGACGGTGCTGGAAGGGCTGGAAAAAATCGGCGCGCAGACGCTCGGCGACTGCCTGCACCTGCCGCGTGGAGGCATCGCGCGGCGCTTCGGCCAGGCGCTGCTCGACGAGCTCGACCTCGTCCTGGGCCGGCTGCCCGAAGCACGTGCCTTCTTCGCGCCGCCGGCGAGCTTCGAGCGTTCGCTGGAACTGCCCGCGCCGGTGCACGACGCCGAGGCCCTGCAGTTCGCCGCGCGCCGCCTGCTGCCGGAACTGGAGGGCTATCTCACGCTGCGCCAGGCCGGCGTGCAGGAACTGGAACTCGTCTGCCGCCACGAGCGGCGCAACAACACGGTCATCAAGCTCGGCTTCGCCAAGCCCACGCGCGACGCGGGACGCATACAGCTCCTGTTGCGCGAGACGCTCGGCCGCACCCGACTCGAAGCGCCGGTGCATACCTTGGTCCTGCGCGCGTCGCTCGTGTTGCCGCTGTCTGCATCGAGCGCCGACCTGTTCCAGAAAAGCCGCGAGGCCGACGGCGACCTGCTGCTGGAGCGCCTGCGCATCCGCCTCGGCAAGGACGCGGTCTACGGCATCGAGACCGCCGCCGACCACCGGCCGGAACGCGCCTGGCGTCCCGCCCGGGGACCGAAGCGGGCGGCCGAGGCCAACCGCCATCGCCCGCTGTGGCTGCTGCCCAAGCCGCTGCCGTGCCACGACGGCAGGCTCAAGCTGACCTCAGGACCCGAGCGCATCGAAAGCGGCTGGTGGGACGGCGGCGATGTCGCCCGCGACTACTACGTGGCGGAAGACCGCAACGGCGCGCAGCTGTGGGTGTACTGCGACCGCGTGAGCGGCGAGTGGTACGTGCACGGGGTATTCGCATGAGCAGCGAGCCTCGGAACGTGCGAGCGCCCGCGAATGCGGACTGCCCCCGACATGAGTCGTTCGTCCTCCGGCCAACCAGACGGAGGGGGCACGCGTGATGGCCTACGCCGAACTCCACTGTCTCTCCAACTTCACTTTCCTGCGCGGTGCCTCGCACCCGGAGGAACTGGTCGCGCGCGCGCACGAACTCGGCTACGCGGCGCTCGCGATCACCGACGAATGCTCGCTCGCGGGCGTCGTGCGCGCCCACGTGGCGGCGAAGGAATGCGGCCTCAAGCTCATCGTCGGCAGCGAGATCCAGTTCAGTGAAGGCCCGCGCGTCGTGCTGCTGGCGACCAACCGGGCGGGCTACGGCAAGCTCTCCGCGCTCATCACGCAGGGACGTCGCAGCGCGACCAAGGGGCGCTACGCGCTTGTCCTCGACGACCTGCGCGACGGTCTGCCCGGCTGCCTCGCCTTGCTGCTCGCCGATCCGCCGCCCACACCGGAAGACGCGCAGACCATCGCCGCGCGCTTTCCCGGCCGCGCGTGGCTCGCGGTGGAACTGTTCCGCTCGCCCGACGACGCCGAGCGGCTCGCTGCGGCGAGCGATCTGGCGTTGTCGGTGGGCTTGCCGCTCGTGGCTGCGGGCGATGTGCACATGCACATTGCCGAGCGCCGTCCCGTGCAGGACGCGCTCACCGCGATCCGCCTCGGCGTGCCGGTGTTCGACGCCGGCGACGCGCTGTATCCGAATGGCGATCGCCATCTTCGAACAGTCGGCGACCTCCCGCAGCTCTATCCTCAAGCTCTGCTCGACGAGACGCTGGCGGTCGCGGCGCGCTGCACGTTCTCGCTCGACGAGTTGCGCTACGAATATCCGGAGGAGCTGGTGCCGCCCGGCGAAACCGCGATCTCCCACCTGCGCAAGCTGACCGAAGCAGGGCTGCTCAAGCGCTTCCCGGAAGGCACGCCCGACACCGTGCGCGCGCAAATCGAATACGAGCTCGCGCTCATTGCCGAACTGCACTACGAGCCGTATTTCCTCACCGTGCACGACATCGTCCGCTTCGCCCGTTCGCGCGGCATCCTCTGCCAGGGACGCGGCTCGGCGGCCAATTCGTCAGTGTGCTACGCGCTGGGGATTACGGAAGTGAACCCGGCGTGCATGGCCATGCTGTTCGAGCGCTTCATCTCGCGAGAGCGCAACGAGCCGCCCGACATCGACGTCGATTTCGAGCACGAGCGGCGCGAGGAGGTGATCCAGTACCTCTACGCGAAATACGGCCGCGACCGCGCCGCGCTCGCCGCGACGGTGATCAGCTACCGCCCCCGCAGCGCGATGCGCGACGTCGGCAAGGCGCTCGGTTTCGACCTCGAGCAGGTCGACCGGCTGGCGAAATCGATGGCGTGGTGGGACGGCCGCAAGGTCAATCCCGAGCGCCTGGCGGAAGCCGGCTTTGACCCCGGGAATCGGAAAGTCGCGCTGCTGATCCGCCTGGTCGACGAACTGGTCGGATTTCCGCGCCACCTCTCGCAGCACGTCGGCGGCTTCGTCATCGCGCGCGGCCAGCTGTCGCATCTGGTGCCGATCGAGAACGCGGCGATGCCCGAGCGCACCATCATCCAGTGGGACAAGGACGACCTCGACGCGCTGGGCCTGTTGAAGATCGACGTGCTCGCGCTCGGCATGCTCTCCGCCATCCGCCGTGCGCTCGATCTCGTGAGCGCGGTACGCGGGCAGCCGTTCGCGATGAGCGACGTGCCGTCAGAGGACCCGGCGGTCTACGACATGATCGGCCACGCGGACACCGTTGGCGTATTCCAGATCGAGTCGCGCGCGCAGATGGCCATGCTGCCGCGCATGAAGCCGCGCCGCTTCTACGACCTGGTGATCGAGGTCGCCATCGTGCGCCCGGGCCCGATCCAGGGCGGCATGGTGCATCCCTACCTGCGCCGGCGCGAGCAGGTGGAGCCGGTTACCTATCCGAGCGAGGAAGTGCGCGGCGTGCTGGCGCGCACTCTGGGCGTGCCGATTTTCCAGGAGCAGGTGATGCAGCTCGCCGTCGTCGCCGCGGGCTTCACGCCGGGCGAGGCTGACAAGCTGCGCCGCTCGATGGCCGCGTGGCGGCGGAAGGGTGGGCTCGAAGGGTTCGAGCGGCGCCTCATCGATGGCATGCGCGAACGCGGCTATCCGGAAGATTTCGCGCGGCAGATATTCATGCAGATCCAGGGCTTCGGCGAATACGGTTTTCCCGAATCGCACGCCGCCAGCTTCGCGCTGCTGGTGTACGTCTCCGCCTGGCTGAAGTGCCACGAGCCGGCCGCCTTCGCCTGCGCGCTCCTGAACAGCCAGCCGATGGGCTTCTACGCCCCCGCCCAGATCGTTCAGGACGCGCGCCGCCACGGCGTCGAGGTGCGGCCGGTCGACGTGCTGGCGAGCGAGTGGGACTGCACGCTGGAGCGCCAGCCATCCCCCGATCCGCAGCGCTCATCCCACTCTCCCCGCCGGGGAGAGGGTTGGGGAGAGGGGCAGTGCCCCCAAGAGAGGGAGAGGCGCTCGAATCAGGTACGCGGCTTTCCCTCCGCCCCTCTCCCCCAACCCCTCTCCCCGCAAGCGGGGCGAGGGGAGAAGTCACTTCACGCGCGAAGCGCACCCGCCCTCCGTCTTGGCCTGCGCATGATCAACGGATTCTCCCTCGAAGACGCGGCGCGCCTGATCGCCGCCCGCGCACAAAAGCCCTTCGACAGCGTCGACGACATCGCCGCGAGAGGCGGCATCGACCCGCGCGACCTCAAATACCTTGCCGCCGCCGGCGCGCTCGCCCGGCTGGCCGGCCACCGCCGCCAGGCCTACTGGGACGTGGCGGGGATCGAGCGCGCGACGCCGCTCGCCATGGGGCATGTGGCGGAAGCGCAGCCCGATTTGTTTCCCCTCACCGAAGGTCAGGATCTGGTCGCCGACTACGCCAGCCTGGGCTTGAGCCTCGGCCGCCACCCGCTCGCGCTATTGCGCGACCGCCTGCAGCGCGACCGGCTGCTCACCGCCGCCGAACTGGGCCGCCTGCCGCACGGCCGCCTCGTCCGCGCCGCCGGCCTCGTCCTCAACCGTCAGCGCCCCGGCACCGCGAGCGGCGTCACCTTCCTCACGCTCGAGGACGAAACCGGCCACGTCAACGTCGTGGTCTGGCGCGACCTCGCCGAGCGGCAGCGGCGCGAGCTATTGGGCGCGCGCCTGCTGGCGGTATACGGCACGCTGGAGCGGCAGGGCGAGGTGGCGCATCTTATCGCCGGGCACCTGCGCGACCTGACGCCGCTGCTGGGAGATCTGGTGACCCATTCACGCGATTTCCACTGAATGCTGCCAGCGGCGTAAACCATGCTACAAATATATTTCTGTCACGCGCAGCCAGAAATTGACCATTTTCCGGCGCCTGATGCCGATTCAATACGCAATTCAGGGAGATAACATGTCCAAACAGTTCAACAAATCCGTGCTCCTGCTTCTGGGGTTGTCAGTCTCCCTCCCCTCCGCCGCGGCGCAGCTTACGATCAGCCATGTCGTCGATTTGGGCGGAGTGGTGGTACAGAATTCTGGCTTCGGTGACTTTGTCTCGAAGATCTACGATATCCCCCCATCGGTGCAGATAGGCAGCGGCGATACGGTGGACATGACAATCAACTTCGTCAGCGGCCAGACCGTGCAAATGTCTGACCTTGGTCAGGGGAACGGCTCCTTGATGACTGCATGGCTGTCGCAGGACAGCACCCTCGATCCCGTTAATACCAGCAATTTCAGCATCGCCAATGCCTACGTGGATTGGTTGGATGCGGGCGGAAACGTCATCCGCCACGTCTATGTGGGTTCGGATTCGACCGGCGAATCGCATATCGGCGTGGAGACCCCGAATTTCCTGAATACGGGCGAGTCCCTCACGTTCTCCGGCTACCACGCGTACTTCGAGGTCGTTTCCCTGCAGAACGATCCCAGCCACTACAGCGGACCCTGGCTGTACATGAGGGCGGATCATCTGCAGATCACTGCAGTGCCCGAGGCGTCGACCTATGCCATGATGTTGGCTGGCTTGGCTCTGATCGGCGCCATGAGCAGGGGCAGGAAACATGCCGAGGCGTGAGTTAGACCTGTTTGCGAAGTGAGAAGAAAGGGGGCTGTGGCCCCCGCTTTTACTGGCTACGTCGTTTGGGGTGGCCGTCTGCTTCGCCCCAATTCAGGCCGTTTTTCGGCAAGAGTGATGATTGCTGCAAGGGGTCGAAAACAGCCGTGCACGAATTGACAACGGACTATGGGTCGGGACGCAGTTTCCTTGCGCTAGACATGCCACCATGTGCGGCCGCTACGCCCTGACTTCTACTCCTGCCGTCATCGCCGAACGCTTCCACCTGCTGTGGACGCCCGAGTTCGCGCCGCACTACAACATCGCGCCCGGGCAGACGATCCCGGTGGTGCGCGAGGCGGCGCAGGGCAGGGAACTGGCCTTTCTCAAATGGGGCCTGATCCCGTCCTGGGCGAAGGAGGCGAGCATCGGGATGAAGCTCATCAACGCGCGCGGCGAGACGCTCGCCGACAAGCCCGCGTTCCGCAGCGCGTACCGCCAGCGGCGCTGCCTGATCCCCGCCGACGCCTTTTATGAATGGAAACCGGTCGCCGGGCGCAAGCAGCCCTATTGCATCCGCCTGCGCGACGAAGGACCGTTCGGCATGGCGGGACTGTGGGAGCACTGGAAGGACCCGAACGGGCAGACCGTGGAAAGCTGCACCATCGTCACGGTCGACGCCAATGCCCCGGTCGCCGAACTGCACGACCGCATGCCGCTGATCGTGGCGCCGGGCGACTACGACGTCTGGCTGCGTGCCGACTCGAAGGCGCTACCGCCCGCCGTGCCGGCGCAGGCCATGCGCACCTACCCCGTGAGCCCGCTGGTCAGCAACGTGCGCAACGACCTGCCGGCCTGCCTCGACCCGATCGACGAAGCCTGACGCGGCGGCTTGCTTCGGTACGGGTACTGTATAAAAATACAGCATGCAAACCGTAGTCGATTCCGCCCTTGAAGCCCCCCCCGATCCGCGCGCCTATCTTGAGCGCCTGAACCCCGAACAGCGCGAAGCCGTCGAGCACGGCCTGGCGAACGCGCCCGCCGGCCCGCTTCTGGTGATCGCCGGCGCGGGCTCGGGCAAGACCAACGTGCTGGCGCACCGCGTGGCGCATCTGGTCGCCGAGGGCGCCCATCCCGGCGAGATCCTGTTGCTGACTTTCTCGCGCCGCGCGGCCGAGGAGATGGCGCGGCGCGCCGAGCGGATCGTGCGCCAGGTCGCCGTGGGCCGCCCGCATTTGGCGGGGGCGAAGCTCGCGTGGGCAGGCACCTTCCACAGCATCGGCGTGCGCCTATTGCGCGACTATGCCCCGCGGATCGGCCTCAATCCGGCGTTCACCATCCACGACCGGGACGACTCGGCCGATCTGCTGAATCTGGTGCGGCACGAACTCGGACTCGCCGACACCGGCAAGCGCTTCCCGCGCAAGCACACCTGTCTTTCGATCTATTCGGCCGTCGTCAACACGCTCGCGCCGCTCGGCGATGTGCTGCAGGCGCGCTTCCCCTGGTGTCTCGACTTCGAGGACGACTTGAAGCGCCTGTTCCGCGCCTACGTCGAAGCCAAGCAGGCGCAGCACGTGCTCGACTACGACGACCTGCTGCTCTACTGGGCGCAGATGATCGAGGTGCCCGCGCTGGCTGCCGAGATCGGCGCGCGCTTCGACCACGTCCTGGTCGACGAATATCAGGACACCAATGCGCTGCAGGCGAGCATCGTGCGTGCGCTGAAGCCCGACGGCCGGGGCGTGACCGTGGTCGGCGACGACGCGCAGTCGATCTACGCGTTCCGCGGGGCGACGGTCAGGAACATCCTCGACTTCCCCGCGCAGTTCACGCCGCCCGCGCGCATCGTCACGCTGGAGCGCAACTACCGCTCGACGCAGGCGATTCTCGCCGCCGCCAACGGCGTGATCGCCTGCGCGACGGAGGGCTATGCCAAGGCGCTGTGGAGCGAACGCGAATCGGCCGAGCGGCCGCAACTGGTGAGCGTGCGTGACGAGACCGACCAGGCCGCATTCGTGATCGAGGACGTGCTGGCGAAGCGCGAGGCCGGCATCGCGCTCAAGCAGCAGGCGGTGCTGTTCCGTGCCTCTCACCACAGTGCGACGCTGGAGATCGAGCTCACCCGGCGCAACATCCCCTTCGTGAAGTTCGGCGGGCTCAAGTTCCTCGAGGCCGCGCATGTCAAGGACGTGCTCGCAGTGCTGCGCTGGATCGAGAACCCGCGCGACCGCGTCGCCGGCTTCCGCGTGCTGCAGTTGTTGCCCGGCATCGGGCCGAAGACGGCGGCGAGCGTGCTCGACCTGATCGCCGGCGCAGAGGACGTGACGATGGCGCTCGGCGAGGCGCGCGTGCCGCCGGCCGCCGCGCACGGGTGGCAGGATTTCCGGGGCCTCGTCGACGCGCTCTACAAGCGCGCGCTGCCGTGGCCCGCCGAATTCGAAACCATCGAAGCCTGGTACGCCCCGCAGCTGGAGCGCCTTTACGACGACGCGGTCGTGCGCCAGGGCGACATCACCCAGCTGCAGCAGATCGCGCGCACCTATCCCTCGCGCCAGCGCTTCCTCACCGAGCTCACGCTCGACCCGCCCGACGCCACCAGCGACGAGGCCGGCGTGCCACTGCGCGACGAGGACTATCTGATCCTTTCCACCATTCATTCGGCCAAGGGGCAGGAATGGGCGGCCGTGTACCTGATCAACGCGGTCGACGGCTGCATTCCCTCCGACATGGCGACCGGAAACCCGCAAGAGATCGAGGAGGAGCGGCGTCTCCTGTATGTGGCCATGACGCGTGCCAAGGATCATCTGCAGATCGTCGTCCCGCAGCGCTTCTATGTCACCCAGCAGCACGGCTATGGCGACCGCCACGTGTATGCAGGCAGGACACGCTTCATTCCGCCCGGGATGGCGGACCTGTTCGCGACCCGGGTGTGGCCCGAGGCCGCCGCCGAAGCCGCCGCAAGCCCGCCGCCGTCCGAAGTGGTTGAGCTGCTCTCGAAGATGAAGGCGATGTGGAGTTGAGAGTCGGAACGCCCGGGCGCGACCGGGTGTTACGCGCGACCTGACCTCATCGCGCCTGGCCGAGCTGCTCACGCAGGCTATTCAGGACATCCTGCTCGCCGCGGACGCGGAAAAACGCGCCCTCATCGTCAGCGCGCTCATCCAGCACCTCGCAGCGCGCGAATATTTCCCCGCGCAGCTGCTGGGCCGACCAGGGAAGAAAAAGCTCGGCCTCGACCAGATCCCGCTGGAAGAACGCCACGATCGCCCTGTGAAGCTTCGCGACGTCGTCAGGGCGGCGCGCGCTCATCACGATGCAATTGGGGTACTCGGCGCGCAACCAGGCTTCGCGCTCGGCTTGCGCTGCCGCGTCGCCGACGTGATCGATCTTGTTGAATATTCGGAGACGCGGCACGTCCTGCGCATTGATCTCGCGCAGGACTTCGTCGGTGGTTTCGATCTGCCGCTCAAAGCCGGGATCGCTGGCATCGATGACATGCAGCAGAAGCGATGCATCGAGCGCCTCTTCGAGCGTCGACTTGAACGACGCGACCAGTCCATGCGGCAGGTTCTTGATGAAGCCGACCGTGTCGCTGACCAGGACGCGCGGAATGCTCTCGGGATACAGGGTGCGCACCGTGGTGTCGAGCGTCGCGAACAGCTTGTTGGCAACCAGCACCTCGCTGCCGGTGAGGGCGCGCATCAGGGTGGACTTGCCCGCGTTGGTGTAGCCGACCAGTGCCACGCTGGCGAGCCCCTGGTGCGCCTGCCGCCGGGCACGCTGCGTCTTGCGGTCGGCGTCCATCGCGGCAATCTCCTTCTGCAGTTCTGCGATGCGATCGCGGATCTTGCGCTTGTCCAGTTCGGTGTGCGACTCGCCGGCGCCGCGCCCGCCCACGCCGCTGCGCTGCCGCCCCTGCGGCCCCGCCAGCTTCGCCGCCTCGCGCAGGCGCGGCGCCATGTAGCCCAGGCGCGCGATCTCCACCTGCGCGCGCGCAGCGGGGGAGCGCGCGTTGCGGTGGAAGATCTCGAGGATGACCATGGTGCGGTCCATCACCTGGCAGCCGACCTCGTTTTCGAGGTTGCGCGCCTGCGACGGCGAGATCTCGTGGTCGACGAAGAGGACATCGATCGGGTGCGGCGAAACCTCGTCGTCCAGGCCGTCGACTAAATTGGAGAGGCGATGCAGCGGATTCACCGGCTCGGCATCGGGCCCGGTTTCGTTACCCGGCTTGCTGTTGACGAAGCGGCGGATCTCCTGCCGCTTGCCCACGCCCAGATACGCCGTCGAGTCGAAGCCGGCGCGCTTTTGCGTGAACGTGCGGATGACCTTGAACCCCAGTGTCTTCGCCAGCTCGCGCAGCTCGGTCAGAGACGCCTCGAACTCGACGTCGCTCACGCCCGGCAGCTGCACCGATGCCACGATGGCGTACTGGGGGATTTCTTTGGCTTCGCTTTGCATTCGAATCGGGTGGGTGGAGTGGGTGGGCCGTATGGAACGGGGCTACGGCGGTGGGGACGGAGGTGGCGGGAGCGCGCGGTCTGAAAAACGCAGCGGATCGGTAGGCGGCATCTTAATGGAAAAAGCCTCGCATTGCTGCGAGGCATTTTGGAATGTGGGTCATCCGGCGGAGTGTTGTCATTCCGGACTGTCGCTTACCGATGGCAGGAGTCGAGTTTTTCTCCTTTGCTTAATATGTATTTAATATGTATATTTATTCCGGTTGCCTGCCTTGACCTGAGCGACACGACTTGGATATCTCCCGGCGATGTGACGCCCGTGCCTGCAGGGGCAAGCAGACCTTATCGACTACCTCTGATTTTTCCCAGGAAAGAGCAAACATGAAAACTGAGACCTTCCATATAATCGGCCCGGTCAACGACCATGCAACAGAGCGTGCCAGCGCCAGCTTGAAGGCGATTCCGGGTGTGCATGACGTATCGTTTCTCGACGCCCCGGCGCGACTGTTCGCGCACATTGACGATAAAACGGCGACACGGGCCCAATTAGTGTCGGCACTTGCCGGAGCGGGCGTACTCGTCGAAGAAAAACCGTCCCCGCATGCGAACGGGAGTTGTTGCGGCGGTTGCGGTAGCTAGTTTGGTGCTTGCAGGCTGAAAAAAGAGAGCGCCACGACGACCCATTCGGCCAGCTGAGGCTTCCGCGGTTGCGTGCGTAATCCGCGGCCACATTGGACACAAAGCCCGCCGCAAACCAGACGCTGATCCCGGTTCAAACTTGGCCGCGGCAATAGCGATTCGACCAGTCCACAATTAGTGTGGAAAACTGCCCGGGTCCTGGACACGACGAAGGCAAAAATGATGGTCAGCATCCGGACTCCGGGTTCGAGTGGGTAAAACGGGGGGAAATGCGTTGCAGGGTTGGTACTGTGCCGGGATGTACAGCCCCCGAGCCAATACAGAAACAGGGAAAAGCAAAAGGCCACCCCGAAGGATGGCCTCAGTGCATGCTATGTCTGGCTCCCCGACCTGGGCTCGCACCCAGACCTGCGGATTACAGCTGCCTGGCGCCTCGAACCATTTCGATATACAGCGATTCCACACGCTCCCGTGCCCACGGGGTACGACGAAGAAACGTGAGGCTCGACGCGATGCTCGGGTCATGGGTGAAGCAGCGGATCTCGATTTTCCGCCCCAACGCATCCCAGCCATAAGAGGCAACCAGTTCGTTCAATAACTGTTCAAGCGTGACACCGTGGAGTGGATTGTTAGGCTGAATTGCTTGCATGGTTTGAGACCCTGTCAGACTTCGGCAGGGTTCACTGGGTCAGCGCGCGCATCCTGTCGAGCTTCTCGACCACCGCCTGATAGAGATCGCAGTCGGCATCGGGATTGCGGTCCGGGTGGTGGGCGCTACGGATCTTTTTCAGCGCAGACATATCGTCGGGCAGGTCATGCACCTTGGTCACCCGGTCGCCGTTCTTGGCCATCTCGCGCTGAAGCTCGGCCTCTGCGCCTTCGCGTGTGTCGTGCAACCTCCGGCTGCCAAGACGCCAACCATCCTGGTTCTTGCGTGGGGATTGATATTTCTCGCCATCGAACCAGATCCATTTGCCGGTTTCAGGATTCAATTCAAAACGAACGGTGGTGATGCCGTAGGTGTAGACGGGCGGCTTGAGGTCCCTGGCGAACATCTTGAAGGTGCCGACAGTGCCCACGGTAGCCAGGAAATACGCGCCAGCCTCATGGGGGCAGAACGCGCTGCTGGGCGTTGGTATGGGCGTTGGCTCAGGCTTGCTGTCGTTACCTGAAGAATCATCTTTTGCCTGCCTGGCGAGCCATGCTGCCCGGCGTTGTGCGTTGGTCACGGGTGTTGCTCCTTAATCCTGGTTGAAACCCACTGGGATCACCCCTCGCTGAAGGGATCACCCGCTGGACTCCTGGACAGCCTCAATGGCTGCCCCGTTTCTAGTCTGATGAGACGCTTTTGGCAGGCCCGGCCTTTCGACCTGGCGCGACGGGCGGCACATAGCCGGAAATCCGGCACTGAAAACCATCAACACGCTTGTTGCCGTTGAAATGGGTGACGCTGCACTGGGATATTTCTCCGCGTGCCGTTAAGTCAGCCAGTGACTTGCGTACTTGAACCAGTGCAATCCCGGTTGCCGACGCAATCTCCAGGTCGAGTAGCTGCCCATGTTTTTTCAGGTGGCGTAGAACTTGGTCTGTCTGCATGTCGATTCCTTTGACGTGTGGATCAGCGCGTGACCCATGGCGGGCCCCGAGCCAATACAGAAACAGGGAAAAGCAAAAAGCCACCCCAAAGGATGGCCTAAGTGCCTGCTATGTCTGGCTCCCCGACCTGGGCTCGAACCAGGGACCTGCGGATTAACAGTCCGTCGCTCTACCGACTGAGCTATCGGGGAATAGGAAGCGCGCATTCTAGAGATGGAGGGCGTTCCGGTCAACCCTTCTACGTCACTTTGTAAGGCGCTTGGCACGTTGCAGCGAAGGCTGCACGCTCAGCCGGGGCTCGCCAGGTTCATCCGCTCCAGCCGCTGGCAGAGGGTGTCGATGATGCGGCGCGACAGCGGGGCGGAATGGCGCATGAGTTCTTCCATGATGTGCGGGGGCAGCGCCAGCACCGTGATCTCGGTGTCGGCCACCACCGATGCAGTGCGTTTCTCGTTCAACAGATAGGCCATTTCGCCGAAAAGCTGGCCTTCGTTGAGGTCGCCAAGGGGGCGTCGACCGCCGTTGGTGTTCTTGAAGACCCGAGCCCGGCCGGCGTAGAGGAAGTAGGCGATGCGCGAGTCGTCGCCTTCCGCGATCAGGGTGTGGCCGGCCGGGTGTATTTCGCCGTATTTTTCCAGCAGGCGGTGAGCGTCGGCGAAGACGTAGCCTTCGAGCTTGCTGGCGCCTTCGCCGCTGCCGCCGAGGAACAGCTTTTCCAGGGCGGTGATGTCGGCCTTGCCGCAGGAATACAGCGCCTGTGCCCACAGGTACAGCAGGAGGAAGGCGAAATAGGCGCCGATCAGCACGAACACCACGCCGCCGAGCGCGCCGTACAGGCTGAGGTAGTTCTCCAGCTTGAAGAAGGCGCCGAACAGCATCAGCAACAGCCCCAGGCTCACGGTCGCGGCCAGCGCAAACAGGGCGGCGTCGCGCGCACGCGGATGCCGGCGCGGCAGACGCCAGTAGGCAGCGAACAGCAGCGCCCACACCATGGCAAAGCCGAACAGCGTGTTGAGTGTTTTCAGTACCTGTGCGTTGCCCGTGCCGATGAAGTCGTTCTGCGCCAGAAAGCTCAGCGTCACCTGCGCCAGCGAGGCCACGCCCATCAGCAGGAACAGCACCGGGAGAATAATGAGAGGCAGCACCCACGACACCACCAGGTTGCGTTTGGTCTGGTCGGGGAAAATGATGTGGAAGGCGCCCTGCATCGTATTTACCAGCCCGCGCGATGAAAGCAGCAGGGTGAGCAGGCCGACGCCGCCGGCCGACAGTTGCGCCTGACGCGGAATGAAGCCGAGCGCGGTGAGACTTTCCAGCTGCAGCTGGTTGTAGAGCGCGGCCATCAGGATGGTTGCCGGCACCGAGTTTTCGGCAATGTGGCCGAGCAGTTGCATGGCGTAGCTCAGCAGCAGCAGCAGCGGGGTGGCGGAAAGCAGGAAGTAGAACGAGGTCGCCGCGGCGTGGTTCTGCAGCCCATTCTGCTTGAACAGGCGCAGGGTGGTGTAGCCGAGCTGCAGCAGCCAGGAAAGGGTGCCGCGGACGCGGGGCAGAGCGGGGGGGCGCATGACGCTAGGCTACCTGCACTGGATGCAGGAGGCCAGCAGTCAGGCCAGCGCCTGGGCGATGCGCTTCAGCGCCTTTTCCAGGTTGGTCTGCGAGGTGGCGAACGACAGGCGGATGTAGCCTTCGGCGCCGAAGGCCGAGCCGGGGACGACGGCGACGTCGGCAGACTCCAGCAGGTATTCGCAGAAGGCGATGTCGGTCGGTTCTTCGATGACGTCGCGCGCCAGCAGGTTCAGGATCGCGGGGCGCACGTAGGGAAAGGCATAGAATGCGCCGCCGCTGTCGACACAGCTGAAGCCGGGGATGGCGTTGAGCCCGTCGACGACGAAACGATGGCGCGCCTTGAAGGCGTCGAGCATCGGCGTGATGCAGCCCTGGTCGCCGTTCAGTGCGGCTTCGGCGGCCACCTGGGAGATCGAGGTGGGGTTGGAGGTGGACTGCGACTGCACGTTGGTCATCGCGCGCAGGATGGCTTCCGGCCCCGCCGCGTAGCCGATGCGCCAGCCAGTCATCGAATAGGCTTTCGACACGCCGTTCAGCACCAGGGTGCGGTCGTAGAGGTCGGGGCAGACGTTGAGGAGGTTGACGAAGGGCACATCGTCCAGCCGGATGTGCTCGTACATGTCGTCGGAGGCGATCAGCACGTGCGGATGCTTGCGCAGTACTTCGCCGAGCGCGGCGAGTTCGTTGCCGCTGTAAACCGCGCCGGTGGGGTTGGACGGGCTGTTGATCACGACCAGCCGGGTCTTGGGGGTGATCGCCGCCTCCAGCTGCGCCGGGGTGATCTTGAAGCCCTGGTCGATGCCGGCCTCGACGATCACCGGCTTGCCGTCGGCGAGAATGACGATGTCGGGATACGAGACCCAGTAGGGCGCCGGGATGATGACCTCGTCGCCGGGATTGATCACCGCCTGCACCAGGTTGAAGAAGCTCTGCTTGCCGCCGCACGACACCAGGATCTGCTTGGGTGAGTAATCGAAGCCGTTGTCGCGCTTGAACTTGGCGATGATCGCCGCCTTCAGGCTGGGGGTGCCGTCGACTGCCGTGTATTTGGTGAAGCCGCTGTTGATCGCCCCGATCGCCGCGTCCTTGATGTGCTGCGGCGTGTCGAAGTCGGGCTCGCCGGCGCCGAGGCCGATGATGTCGCGGCCGCTCGCCTTGAGCGCGGCGGCGCGGGCGGTGACGGCGAGGGTGGGCGAGGGCTTGATGGCCTGTACGCGGCGGGAGAGTTCCACAGTGGTTCCTTCAGGGCATCCGCCGGAGCGGAAGTGCTACTATCGTCAAGTTTGAACCGCGCGATTTTACCTGTGTTCGTCACCTTCCCCAATAGCCCCTTCCGTCTGTTCCAGCCGTTTCCACCGGCCGGCGACCAGCCGGCCGCGATCGCCCAGCTCGTCGAGGGGATCGAGGACGGCCTGGCCTACCAGACCCTGCTGGGGGTGACCGGCTCGGGCAAGACCTTCACCATGGCCAACGTCATTGCGCAGACGGGGCGGCCGGCGCTGATCATGGCGCCCAACAAGACGCTGGCGGCGCAGTTGTATTCCGAAATGCGCGAGTTCTTCCCGGAAAACGCGGTCGAGTACTTCGTCTCCTACTACGACTACTACCAGCCCGAGGCCTACGTGCCCGCGCGCGACTTGTTTATTGAAAAAGACTCCAGCATCAACGAGCACATCGAGCAGATGCGGCTCTCCGCGACCAAGTCGCTGCTGGAGCGGCGCGACACCGTGATCGTCTGCACGGTGTCGGCGATCTACGGTATCGGCGATCCGTCCGACTACCACAGCATGATCCTGCTGCTGCGCGAGAACGAGAAGATGACGCAGCGAGACGTCATCACGCGGCTGACGCAGATGCAGTACGACCGCAATGACATCGAGTTCAAGCGCGGCGTGTTCCGCGTGCGCGGCGACGTCATCGACATCTTTCCGGCGGAGCACGCCGAGACTGCGATCCGCGTCGAACTGTTCGACGACGTGGTCGAGACGCTGCACCTGTTCGACCCGCTGACCGGACAGATCCTGTCCAAGGTGTCGCGCTTCACCGTATTCCCGTCGAGCCATTACGTCACCCCACGCGAAACGACGTTAAGAGCGATCGAGCAGATCAAGGTCGAGTTGCGCGAGCGGCTGGAGTGGTACTACGCCAACGGCAAGCTGGTCGAGGCGCAGCGGCTCGAGCAGCGCACGCGATTCGACCTCGAGATGATGGTCGAGCTGGGCTTCTGCAAGGGCATCGAGAACTACTCGCGCCATCTGTCGGGCCGCCAGCCGGGCGAGCCGCCGCCGACGCTGATCGACTACCTGGCGAAGGACGCGCTGATGTTCATCGACGAGTCGCACGTCACCGTGACGCAGGTCGGCGGCATGTACAAGGGCGACCGCTCGCGCAAGGAAAACCTGGTCGACTATGGTTTCCGCCTGCCGTCGGCGCTGGACAACCGGCCGCTCAAGTTCGAGGAATTCGAGGGGCTGATGCCGCAGACCGTGTTCGTTTCCGCTACCCCGGCCAAGTACGAAGCCGAGCATGCCGGCCAGGTCGTCGAGCAGGTGGTGCGCCCGACCGGCCTGGTCGATCCGCTGGTCGAGGTGCGCCCGGTCGGCACCCAGGTCGACGACCTGATGAGCGAAGCGGGCAAGCGCATCGCCGTCGGCGAGCGCGTGCTGGTGACGACGCTGACCAAGCGCATGGCCGAGGACCTCACTGATTACCTGGCCGAGCACGGCATCAAGGTGCGCTACCTGCATTCCGACATCGACACCGTCGAGCGCGTCGAGATCATCCGCGACCTGCGGCTGGGCGAGTTCGACGTGCTGGTCGGCATCAACCTGCTGCGCGAGGGTCTCGACATCCCCGAGGTGTCGCTGGTGGCGATCCTCGACGCCGACAAGGAGGGCTTCCTGCGCTCCGAGCGCTCGCTGATCCAGACCATCGGCCGCGCCGCGCGCCACCTGCACGGCACCGCGATCCTCTACGCCGCCCGCATCACCGATTCGATGAAACGGGCGATGGACGAAACCGAACGCCGCCGCACCAAGCAGATCGCCTTCAACACCGAACACGGCATCGTCCCGCGCGGCGTGGTCAAGCGCATCAAGGACATCATCGACGGCGTGTACGACGCCGATGCCACGCGGCAGGAGCTCAAGGCCGCGCAGACGGTGGCCGAATACAAGTTACTGGATGAGAAATCGCTGACGAAGCGGATCAAGAAGCTGGAAAAGGACATGCTGGACGCGGCGAAGAACCTCGAATTCGAGAAGGCTGCGGAACTTCGCGACCAGTTGAAGGAACTCAAGCAGGTGTTATTTGGCGTGGAAGAACATGATTAGGGTCTTATTCGTTTGCATGGGAAATATCTGTCGCTCGCCGATGGCGGAAGGCATGTTCCGCAAGGCCATCCGGGAGGCCGGGCTGGAGCGGGACGTGGAAGCCGATTCGGCCGGCACGCATGCCTACCATGTCGGTTCGGCACCCGATCAGCGCGCGCAGCAGGCGGTGCGCCGGCGCGGGGCGGAGATCGCGCATCTGCGCGGGCGCAAGGTGGCGGACGAGGACTTCGAGCGCTTCGACTACATCCTGGTGATGGACGGCGACAACTACAGCAAGCTGATCCAGCGCGCGCCGGTGCACCACCATGGCAAGATCCGCCGGCTATTGTCGTTCAGCCGCAAGTATCCCAACCTCGACGTGGTCGACCCGTATTACGGCGGGCCCCAGGGCTTTGAAGAGAACCTCGACATGATCGAGAACGCGGTGCAGGGCCTGATCCGGGAGATCACCGGCGAGTCGCAGGTGAATATGCGGTCCGGAAACTGACCACGACCCGCGACACGAAAAAGGGCCGCTGAACGCGGCCCTTCTTATTGCAGTACGGCGTTTACTTTGCCTGCGTTTCCACCTGCACCAGGGGTTCCTGGGGCACGTTCACCTGCGGGCGCGCACGTCGGCGGGTGGGGTGGAGGGCAGCAGCCGGTGCGGGCGTTTCGGCGATGCCCGTGGCGGGCGTCGTCGTCTCCACCTGCATCAGGCTGACCGGCTCGGCGTCGGGCCGGGCAGCGGGACGCCGGCGGCGGCGGGGCCGTGACGGCTCGCCGCTTTCAGCCGCGGCGGCCGCAGCGGCCGCCTGGGTTTCCACCTGCAGCAGGTCGGCCTTGCTGGCCGCCAGGTCTGCCAGGATGGTTGCGGGCGACGCAGTCACCCCGCCCGGCAGCGGTGCGCCGGGCGCGGCGGCCGTTTCCAGCTGCAGGGCCTGCTGCGCAGGAGGCGCCACCGGTGCGGGCGCGACCCTGGGCTTGCGCGCGATTTCGATGATCGCGCGGTAGCCGGCGGTCTCGATGACGGCGTGCGGCGTGGCAACGCCACCGGCCGCTGCCGTTTCCGGACGGGCTTCGCGCGGGCGTCGATTGCCGCGTCCGCGACGGCTGCGCGGCTCGCGCTTTTCTTCGCCTGCGGCTTCGCGCGGGGCTTCGGTGGCTTCCGTCACGCGGGGTGCGGCTTCAGCCTCGGGACGCGGCTTCGGCTGACGCGGCGGGCGCGGCTGTTTGGGCTGTTCGGCTGCGCGGGCCTCGCGACCCTCGCGCGCTTCGGCCTGGCGCGGCTCCTGCTGGCGTGCTTCGCCGGTGCGGGGCTCGCCCCGTCCTTCGCCGCGGCCGCGACGCTGGCCGGGCTTGCGCTCGCGCTCGCCGCGGCGCTCGCTCGGCCGTTCGCTGCGTGCAATGGCGGCAACCGGTTCGGCTGCGGGCAGGGCTTCGGCCGCAGGGGCTTCTTCGCCGCGCTTCTTGAACCAGCCGAAGATGCGCTCGAACAGTCCCCCCTGAGCCTGCGGCTCGGCCTGTACCACCGGCCGTGCCGCAGGACGTGCGGCCGGGACGGGCTGCGGCGGCGCGATCGACTTGACCGCAGCTTCCTGGCGCGCCGGCGCGGCCGCCGCCGCGGTCTGGTAGACGGATTCGGTTTCCGGCACGACTGCCATCCTGTAGCTGGGCTCGGCCGCGCCGGTCAGGTTCAGTTCGTCGTGGCGGAGGCGGGTGATGGTGTAGTGCGGGGTCTCCATGTGGATGTTGGGGATCAACACCACATTGACCTTGAGGCGCGATTCGATGGTGTGGATATCGACGCGCTTCTCGTTGAGCAGGAAGGTGGCGACGTCGACCGGCAACTGCACGTGCACGGCACCCGTGTTTTCCTTCATCGCTTCTTCCTGCAGGATGCGCAGGATGTGCAGGGCCGACGATTCGGTGCCGCGGATGTGGCCGGTGCCGTGGCAGCGCGGGCAGGGCGTGTAGCTGGTCTCGCCGAGCGAGGGCTGCAGCCGCTGGCGCGACATTTCCAGCAGGCCGAAGCGCGAGATCTTGCCGGTCTGCACGCGGGCGCGGTCGTGATGCAGGGCATCGCGCAGGCGGTTCTCGACCTCGCGCTGATGCTTGGGGTTCTCCATGTCGATGAAGTCGATCACGATCAGGCCGCCCAGATCGCGCAGTCGCATCTGGCGCGCGACTTCGTCGGCCGCTTCGAGGTTGGTGTTGTAGGCGGTCTGCTCGACGTCGCTGCCCTTGGTGGCGCGCGCCGAGTTGACGTCGACCGACACCAGCGCCTCGGTGTGGTCGATGACGATGGCGCCGCCGGACGGCAGGTTGACCTGGCGCGAGAACGCCGACTCGATCTGGTGCTCGATCTGGAAGCGCGAGAACAGCGGCACGTCGTCACGGTAGAGCTTGACCTTGTTGACGTTGGCCGGCATCACGTGCGCCATGAACTGCTGCGCCTGCTCGTAGATGTCTTCGGTGTCGATCAGGAGTTCGCCGATGTCCGCCGAGAAGTAGTCGCGGATGGCGCGGATCACCAGGCTGCCTTCCTGGTAGATCAGGAACGCGCCTTTTTGCGAGGTGGAGGCGCCATCGATCGCCTTCCACAGGCTCAGCAGGTAGTTCAGGTCCCACTGGAATTCTTCGGCGCTGCGGCCGATGCCGGCGGTGCGCGCGATCAGGCTCATGCCTTCGGGGATGTCGAGCTGCGCCAGGGTGTCGCGCAGTTCGTTGCGCTCCTCGCCCTCGATGCGGCGCGAGACGCCGCCGCCGCGCGGGTTGGTCGGCATCAGCACGACGTAGCGGCCGGCCAGCGAGACGTAGGTGGTGAGTGCGGCGCCCTTGTTGCCGCGCTCGTCCTTTTCCACCTGGACCAGCAGTTCCTGGCCTTCCTTCAGGTTTTCGGGGACGCGGCCGCCGTTGGGCAGGCAGGCACGGGAAATTTCCTTGAACGGCAGAAAGCCGTGGCGCTCGCAGCCGTAATCGACGAATGCGGCTTCCAGGCTGGGCTCGACGCGGGTGATGACGCCCTTGTAGATGTTGCCCTTGCGTTGTTCCTTGCTGGCGGACTCGATGTCAAGGTCGACGAGCTTCTGTCCGTCGACGATGGCAACCCGGAGTTCTTCCGCCTGGGTTGCGTTGAAAAGCATGCGCTTCATTGTTTACTCCCGCGCGCGTGCATACGGGACAGGCCAGACTGCCGCCTTGTGTCAGCGGCTCATGCGATCACGGGTTGGGTTGGTGAATTGGCATGGAGTAAAAATGTCCTGTTCCTGGAGAGTGTCGCCGGCTAGGCCGGGGCGGTCTTTCCGATTCCCGCTGGCAGGGAGCCGAGCGTGAATGCTGATTTCGTATGCTTCTTGTCGCGTCATTGATAACATCGCTGCTTTGCCGATTGCGCGGGGCGGGTGGCTTCGACTGTCCGCGCCAACTTGAATGTGGGCTGGGCGGCAGGAATCCAGACGGGCCGGGCTGGCGGCGGCCGGTGAGCGTTTTAACCGGCAGGGTATCCAAATAGATCAGGCAAAAAACCAGCCTGAACCGGCGGTAGTGTATATGAAAATGAAGGACTTAGAGAAAGATTCGGTCAGGCGGGTGAAGATCGACGACAGCGCCGACAGTCAGCGCCTGGACAACTTTCTGATGGCGCGTCTGAAGGGCGTGCCGAAAAGCCGCATCTACAAGCTGGTGCGGGGCGGCGAGGTGCGCATCAACGGTGGCCGCGTCGACGTCAGCTATCGCCTGAAACTGGGTGACGAGGTCCGCATTCCGCCGGTGCGCGTGGCCGTGCCCGTGATCACCCCCGCCACCCACCTGCCGCAGGGCGGCATCCGCCTGCTGCCGAGCATCCTGTATCGCGACGACGCCCTGATCGCGCTGAACAAGCCGGCCGGCATGGCAGTACACGGCGGCAGTGGCATTTCGCGCGGGGTGATCGAGCAGATGCGGCTGGAACTGCCGGAATGCCGCTACATGGAACTGGTGCACCGGCTCGACCGCGAGACCTCGGGCGTCCTGCTGATCGCGCTGAAGCGGCGCGCGCTGGTCGGGCTGCACGCGGCGATGCGCGACGGCAGGATCGAGAAGCGCTACCTCACGCTGGTGGCCGGGCGCTGGCCGAATCCCGTCCAGCATGTGAAACTGCCGCTGCACAAGCGCGTCACCGACGAGGGCGAGAAGCGCGTCACGGTGCGCGATGAAGGCCAGACTGCGCACACCATCTTCCGCCGCCTGCAGGTGTTCTCTGACTTCACCCTGCTGGAAGCGGAACTGAAAACCGGGCGCACCCATCAGATACGGGTGCATACCTCGCATCTGGGTTTCCCGATCGCGGGGGACGACAAATACGGGGATTTCGAACTCAACAAGCGGCTGGTCAAACGGGGACTGAAGCGCATGTTCCTGCACGCCGCCAAGCTGGTGTTCGAGCATCCCATTTCGGGCGAGCGCATGCTGATCGAGGCGCCCCTGCCCGATGATTTGACCACGTTTCTGGATACGTTGAATGCCCAGGCAATTTGACTTACTGATTTTCGACTGGGACGGCACCCTGATGGATTCCGCGGGCGTGATCGTCGACTCCATCCAGCGTGCCTGCGAGGATATTGGCCTCGCCGCGCCGAGCGAGCGCGCATCGCGCCAGATCATCGGCCTCGGCCTGGTCCAGGCGCTGCAGGCCCTGCTGCCCGATCTGCCGGCCGACGACTATCCGCGCCTGGTGGACCGCTACCGCCATCATTATCTCGGCCGCGACGCCGACCTGCCGCTGTTCGAAGGGGTGGCCGGCGGCATCCGCGACCTGCACGAGCAGGGCTTCCAGTTGGCCGTGGCCACCGGCAAAAGCCGCATCGGCCTCGAGCGTGCCCTCGAAGCCAGCGGTCTCGGGCCGTGGTTCACCGCCACCCGTTGCGCCGACCAGACGCACTCCAAGCCGCACCCGGCGATGGTGCTGGAACTGATAGCCGAACTCGATGCCGACCCCGCCCGCACCCTGGTGATCGGCGACACCAGCCACGATCTTCTGATGGCGTCGAGCGCCGGCGTCGCCAGCCTGGGGGTGACCTACGGCGCGCACGAGGCGGGCGACCTGCATCCGCACGCGCCGCTTGCCCTGATGGACAGTTTTGTCGAGGTGTATGCATGGCTCGTAGCGAACGCCTGATCTGCGCCGCCAGCGACCTCGCCGAACTCGGCCGCGGCATGCGTTTCGAGCTGACCCGTTTCGGCCAGCCACAGCAGGCCTTCGTTGTGCGTTATGACGGCCAGCCGCGCGCTTTTCTCAACCAGTGCGGCCACGTGCCGGTGGAACTCGACTGGCAGGAGGGCGAATTCTTCGACGACTCGCGGCTATACTTGATCTGCTCCACGCACGGCGCGCTCTACCACCCGGCAAGCGGACATTGCGTCGGTGGCCGCTGCGCCGGACGCGGCCTGATCCCGGTCCCGGTCGTTGAACGCGACGGCCATGTTTATCTGATGGAAGAACAATGAGCGAGCAAGAAAAACCTGCCCCGGCAAACTGGGAACGTGACGTGCTGGAAAAACTGGCGCTGTCGGCAATTCAGGAGCAGCGCCGCAGCCGCCATTGGAGCATCCTGTTCAAGACGCTGGGGTTCCTCTATCTCTTCATCGTGCTGTTTCTCGCGGCCGGCTGGTTCGGGTCGGACGGCGTGTCCATCAAGGAACACACTGCGCTGGTCGACCTGCAGGGCGAGATCGCATCCGACAAGGCCAGTGCCGATACCGTGATCGCCAGCCTGCAGAGCGCGTTCGACGACAAGAAGACCAAAGGCGTGATCCTGCGCATCAACAGCCCCGGCGGCAGCCCGGTTCAGGCCGGCCAGATCCATGACGAGATCAAGCGCCTGCGTGCCCTGCATCCGGATATCCCGCTGTATGTCGTGGTGGACGACATCTGCGCCTCGGGCGGCTATTACGTCGCTGTCGCGGCCGACAAGATCTTCGTCGACAAGGCCAGCATCGTCGGCTCCATCGGCGTGCTGATGGACGGCTTCGGCTTTACCCAGACCATGCAGAAACTCGGCGTCGAACGCCGCCTGCTCACCGCGGGCGTCAACAAGGGCTTCCTCGATCCCTTCTCGCCGGTCGATCCGAAGCAGGAAGCCTATGCCAAGCAGATGCTCGAAGAAATCCACGGCCAGTTCATCGACGTGGTTCGCGAAGGCCGCGGCAAGCGCCTGAAGGAGACCCCCGAGATGTTCAGCGGCCTGGTATGGAGCGGCGAGAAGAGCATCCAGTTGGGCCTCGCCGACGGCTACGGCACCGTTGAATCGGTCGCGCGCGACGTCATCAAGGCCAAGGACGTCGTCGACTTCACCCAGCACGAGGGCCTCGCCGAGCGGCTGGCCGGGCGCCTGGGGGCGTCGATGGCAACGGCGCTGGCGCCGTTCGAAAAGGCGGGCGTCACCCTGCGTTGAGCGATTACCAGCCGATCGCCTGCGTCCAGCACGAGCGCCTGGAATTTGCCGCGCTCACAAAGCAGTGGCTGGAGGTGACGATAGGCGGCGGCATGGCGCAACGCCTGCTGCCGCTTGACGTGTATACCCGCGATGGCGCCGAATGGCTGAAGGCGCAAACCGAAGCAGGCGAGCTTGTGACGGCCAGGCTCGACGCGCTGAAATTCTGAGCGCCTAACTCCCAATACCGAACACCACGAGTCGATCCCTGACCGCCTCGGCTTGCCCACGCCAGCTGCCGGCGCGGCGGGTCTGGATCAATTGGCTGGGCAGGCTGAGGTCGGCACCGACGCTGACGAGGGTGTCGGGCGACAGCGCGGTGGCCAGCGCGTCGAGCAGGGCGACGCTGCGGTACGGCGTTTCGATGAACAGCTGGGTGGCGCGGTCGCGGCGCGCGGTGTTTTCGAGTTCGCGGATGGCCTGGCTGCGCTCCGGCTCCTTCGCAGGGAGGTAGCCGTGGAACGCGAAGCGCTGCCCGCCGAGGCCCGAGGCCATCAGCGCCAGCAGAATCGACGACGGGCCGATCAGCGGCACCACCCGGATCGTCTCGCGATGTGCGGCCAGGACCAGCGCCGCGCCGGGATCGGCCACAGCCGGGCAGCCCGCTTCCGACAACAGGCCGACGTCGTGGCCGGCCTTGAGCGGCGCCAGCAAGGTGGCGATTGCGGTGGCCGGCGTGTGTTCGTTGAGCTCCTCGATGTGCAGCGCCTGGATCGGCTGCGGATGGCCCATCGCCTTCAGGTGCGCGCGCGCCGTTTTGGCGCGTTCGACGACGAAGTGATCGAGTCGCCGCGCAACCGCGAGCGTGTCGGGCGGCAGGCAGGTTTCCGGGCTGACCGGCCCCAGTGGCACCGGGATCAGGTAGAGGGTGGCCACACTAAGTTACACCGAGTGCCATGTGAGGACGTCGACACCTTCGTTCAGCAGCATTTCGGTCAGCGCCATCAAGGGTAATCCGATCAGCGCAGTGGGGTCGGGGCTGTCCATGCGTTCCATCAGGGCGATGCCGAGCGATTCGCTCTTCGCCGAGCCGGCGCAGTCGTAGGGCTGCTCCTTCTTCAGGTAGGCCTCGATCTGCGCGTCGCTGAGCGGCCGGATGTGCACCACGGTCGGCACGTCGCGCGTTTGGGTGTGGCCGGTGCGGCTGTTCAGCAGCGTCAGCGCGGTGTGGAACACCATGGCCTTGCCCTGCATTTTTTTCAGATGGGCAAAGGCCTTGTCGAAATTGCCGGGCTTGCCGAGCTGCTCGTCGTCGAGCATCAGCACCTGGTCCGAGCCGATGATCAGCGCGTCGGGATACGCCGAGGCCGCAGCCTGCGCCTTCAGCACCGACAGGCGCAGCGCAGTGGCCGACGGGGTTTCGCCCGGCAGCGGGGTTTCGTCGACGTCGGGCGACAGGATTTCGAACGGGAGATGCAGGCGCGACAGCAGTTCGCGCCGGTAGCGCGAAGTCGACGCGAGGACGAGTGTCATTCCGGCTGGATCTCGACCAGCGCCATGTCGGGTGTCACCGCGTCGCCTTTCTTGGCGAAGATGCTGATGACCACGCCGGCGATCGGCGCCTGCACTTCGTTCTCCATCTTCATCGCTTCGATCACCAGCACGCCGTCGCCGGCCTTGACCGTCTGGCCGATGCTCACCAGCACGTCGACGACGGTGCCGGGCATAGCGGCAGTGACGTGGCCGGGGTGGCTGGCGCGCGGCTTCTGGCCGGTAGCGGGCGCAGCGGCGGTTTTGCGCGGCGTGCTGTCGCCGCTGCTGGATACCGCGACCTCGTTCAGCGGTTCGACCAGCACTTCTTCCGACACGCCGTCGATCGATACGAAATAGGGTCGTTGCGCGGCGTCGCTGCGGCCGCTGCCCGACAGCTTGATGTGATAGGTTTCGCCGTGCAGCGTGATCTTGAATTCGTCGGCGGCGTAGCGCGGACCGCTGTCCTGCTCCGAGGCGCCCGGCGGCAACAACTGCTCGGGCTTGAGGCTGCCGGCTGCGCGCTCCTGCAGCCAGGTCTTGCCGATTTCGGGGAACATGGCGTAGGTCAGCACGTCCTCGTCGGACTTGGCCAGCCCCTCGATTTCGCCCCGCAGCTTGTCGAGTTCGTCGGCGATCAGGTCGGCCGGCCGGCAGGTGGTGACCTCGAGGTCACCGATGGCGAGCTTGCGCACTTCTTCGTTGACGTGCCCCGGTGCCTTGCCATAGCGGCCCTGCAGATAGAGCTTCACCTCGTTGGTGACCGATTTGTAGCGCTCGCCCGTGAGCACGTTCAACGCGGCCTGGGTGCCGACGATCTGCGAGGTCGGCGTGACCAGCGGCGGGTAGCCGAGGTCTTCGCGCACCCGCGGAATTTCGTCGAGCACGGCGTCCATGCGGTCAATCGCGCCCTGTTCCTTCATCTGGTTGGCCAGGTTGGAGATCATCCCGCCCGGCACCTGGTTGATCAGCACGCGCGTGTCGGTGCCGGTGAAGGCCGATTCGAACTGCCAGTATTTCTTGCGTACGTCCTTGAAGTAGGCCGAGATCTCCTCGATCAGCGGCAGCGACAGCCCGGTGTCATAGGCGGTGCCGGCGAGCGCGGCGACCAGGCTCTGTGTGGTGGGGTGGCTGGCACCCTCGGCAAACGCGCCGACGCAGGTGTCGAGGATGGTGGCGCCGGCTTCCACCGCCTTCAGGTGCGTCATGTGCGCCAGGCCGGATGTTGCGTGACTGTGGGTGTGAAGGGGCAGATGCGTGGCTTCGCGGATCGCGCACACCAGGTCGTACGCAGTATAGGGGGTGAGCAGGCCCGCCATGTCCTTGATCGCGATGGTGTCGCAGCCCATCTCGGTCAGCGCCTTGGCGAGTCCGACGAAATGCGGGATGTCGTGCACCGGGCTGGTGGTGTAGCAGATCGCGCCTTCGGCGTGCTTGCCGGCGGCTTTCACCGCTTCGATCGAGACGCGCAGGTTGCGCATGTCGTTCATGGCGTCGAACACGCGGAACACGTCGACGCCATTGTCGGCCGACTTCTGCACGAAGGCCCGCACCACGTCGTCGGAATAGTTGCGGTAGCCGAGCAGGTTCTGTCCGCGCAGCAGCATCTGGATGCGCGTGTTGGGCAGTGCCTTCCTGAGCTTGCGCAGGCGTTGCCACGGATCCTCGCGCAGGAAGCGTACGCAGGCGTCAAAGGTCGCGCCACCCCAGGCTTCCAGCGACCAGAATCCGACCGAATCGAGTTTGCCGCAGATCGGCAGCATGTCCTCGGTGCGCATGCGGGTGGCGATGAGCGACTGGTGGCCGTCGCGCAGGACGAGATCGGTTACGAAAACTTTGGTCATGTCAGAGTCCCTGGTGGGCGGCGATCGCGGCGGCGATGGCGGCGGCGATCACTTCCGGCGGTTTCTTTTCGGTGTACTGGGTGAGTTCGGGGTGCGATTCGACGAAGCTGGTATTGAAACGACCGCTGCGAAACTCGGGATTCTTGAGGATTTCCTGGTAGTAGGGGATCGTCGTCTTCACGCCGTACACCAGCATGTCGGCGAGCGCGCGGCGGCCGCGCTCGACCACGGATTCCCAGGTCAGGTTCCACACCGTCAGCTTGGCGCACATCGAATCGAAGTAGGGCGGGATGACGTAGTCGGTGTAGATCGCCGCATCCACCCGCACCCCGGGACCACCCGGCGAGTAATAGCGCGTGATGCGGCCGAGGCTGGGCAGGAACTCGTTCTTCGGGTCCTCGGCATTGACGCGGAATTCGATGGCGTAGCCGCGATGCGCGATATTCTCCTGCTTGTATTGCAGCGGCAGGCCGGAGGCGATGCGGATCTGTTCCTGCACGATGTCGACGCCGGTGATGGTCTCGGTGATCGGGTGCTCGACCTGCAGGCGGGTGTTCATTTCCATGAAGTAGAACTGGTTGTCCTGGTCGAGCAGGAATTCCACCGTGCCGGCATTGACGTAGCCGACCGATTTGGCGGCGCGCACCGCCAGCTTGCCGATGTACTGACGCTGCGCCTCGGTCAGCTGCGGGCTCGGCGCGATCTCGATGAGTTTCTGGTTGCGCCGCTGGATCGAACAGTCGCGTTCGAACAGATGAATCACATTGCCCTGGGTGTCGCCCAGGACCTGCACCTCGATGTGCTTGGGGCGCACCACGCATTTCTCGACGAAGACCTCGGGCTTGCCGAAGGCCTTGCTGGCCTCCGATACCACGCGGTCATAGTTTTTCAGTAGCTCTTCCTCGCTGTCGCAGCGGCGGATGCCGCGCCCGCCGCCGCCGTTGGTGGCCTTGAGCATGACCGGATAGCCGATCTTGTTCGCCAGCACGCGCGCTTCCTCGACATTCTCCAGGTTGTGGTCCGACCCCGGCACCACCGGAATGCCGGCGGCGATCATGGCGTTGCGTGCCTGGATCTTGTCACCCATGCGGCGGATCACCTCGGGCGAGGGGCCGATGAAGCGGATGCCGCGGCGCGCGCAGATGGTGGCGAGGTCAGGGTTTTCGGAGAGAAACCCATAGCCCGGATGCAGCGCATCGCAGCCCGACGCGGCCGCCAGGTTGACCAGCGTGTGCGCGTTCAGGTAGCCGAGGATCGGATCCTTGCCGATGTGGTAGGCCTCGTCGGCTTTCTTGACGTGCAGCGCGTAGCGGTCGGCGTCGGTATAGATGGCGACTGACTTGATGCCCAGTTCGGCGCAGGCCCGCACGATGCGGACGGCGATCTCGCCCCGGTTGGCGACCAGTATTTTCTTAAGCATGGACACGCCTGAAGTTGGGATGGCTGGGGTTTCTTTGACAAAAAGAACGCGAAATCATATCATTGCGGGCTAACGTTTAACCGGGTGCTTCGCCATGCTTCAGGCTGTTGAAGTCGATCCATGGCGTTTTTGCAGGGATGCGCAGTCGTGGGAAATCCAGTCCGACGTGGCTGCGTTTCCGCGTCTTGCCCATGAATTTACGCAAGGCACGCTGTTCTGTCGAGTTGTCGGGCGAGTGGATCAGCGTGGCAGCCTGTCCCTGCACGTGTCGATCCGCGGTGAGGTGGGGCTGACCTGTCAGCGCTGCCTGGCCAGCATGCCGTATACAGTCGAGCTTGAGCGCACACTGTATCTGGCACGCAACGAAGCAGAACTGGAACGACTGGACGCTCTGCCCGACAGTGATGCGATTCAGGCCGGCGAACGATTGAGCCTGGTCGAACTGGTTGAGGATGAAGTGTTGTTGAGCCTGCCGCTTGCACCCATGCACGCAGAAGGTGAATGCTCCATACGTGGGGCGCAATGAGTTTTGGGCGCCGGATTTCGGCGCCGCGATTTTTAAGGAGCAAGAAATGGCAGTCCAGCAGAACAAGAAGTCCCCGTCCAAGCGTGGCATGCACCGCTCGCACGATTTCCTGACCAACCCGCCGCTGGCCGTCGAGCCGACCACGGGTGAAGCCCATCTGCGCCACCATATCAGCCCCAATGGCTTTTATCGTGGGCGCAAGGTCGTCAAGGCCAAAGGCGAATAATCCTCTTGCGCGCCAAGGCCTGATTTCCATGGCCTGGCGCGATCGAATCAGCCAACGATTTCGGCTGTATGAGAAATATCACAGTCGCCATTGATGTCATGGGGGGCGATCACGGCCCTCATGTCACCGTTCCGGCGGCCATCCGTTGCCTTGCGCGCAATCCTGATCTGAACGTGATTCTGGTCGGGCCGCAGGACGTCGTCGCGGCCGAACTCAAGGCGCGACGCGCCGAGATCGGTCCCCGTCTCATCGTCCGCCACGCCAGCCAGGTGGTGGCGATGGACGAGGCGCCGGCTCTGGCCCTGCGTGGCAAGAAGGACTCCTCGATGCGCGTGGCCATCGACCTCGTCAAGTCCGGCGAGGCCGATGCCTGTGTGTCCGCCGGCAACACCGGCGCGCTGATGGCGACCGCGCGTTTCGTCCTGAAGACGCTCCCCGGGATCGACCGTCCCGCGATCGCCGCGGTGATGCCGACGATCAAGGGCCACGCGCTCGTACTCGACATGGGCGCCAACGTCGACTGCTCGGCCGAGCATCTGCTGCAGTTCGGCATCATGGGCGCGATGCTGGTGTCGGCGGTCGAGCACAAGCCGAATCCCAGCGTGGGCCTGCTGAACATCGGCGAGGAAGACATCAAGGGCAACGAGATGGTGAAACAGGCTGCCGAATTGTTGCGCGACAGCCACCTGAACTTCTACGGCAACGTCGAAGGCAACGACATTTTCCTCGGCACCACCGATGTAATCGTGTGCGACGGCTTTGTCGGCAACGTCACCCTGAAAGCGTCCGAAGGCCTCGCCAAGATGATTTCCACCACCCTCAGGGCCGAGTTCAAGCGCAATTTCCTGACCCGGATCGCAGGTCTGATCGCCTTGCCGGTGCTGAATGCCTTCAAGCGGCGGCTCGATCCGCGCCGCTACAACGGCGCCACGTTGCTGGGGCTGAAAGGGGTGGTTGTGAAGAGCCATGGCTCGGCCGACCGCTTCGCCTTCGAGCACGCAATCGAAACTGCCAGCGACGAAGTCCGCAACAACGTGCTGAAACGCATTACCGACCAGATCCAACTCCTGCAACGGGTAGCCGCTTGACCTATTCCCGCATTCTTGGCACCGGCAGCTACCTGCCGGCCCGCATCCTCACCAACGCCGATCTCGAAAAGCTGGTCGATACAAACGACCAGTGGATCGTCGAGCGCACCGGCATTCGCGAGCGGCACATTGCGGCCGAAGGCGAATTCACCAGCGATCTGGCGACCCGGGCGGCGCGCGCAGCACTCGATGCGGCAGGCCTGGCAGTGGACGACATCGACCTGCTGCTGGTCGCGACCACCACGCCCGACCTGGTGTTTCCCAGCACCGCCTGCATCGTGCAGTCCAAGCTCGGGATGACCAACGGCAAGCCCGCGTTCGACCTGCAGGCCGTATGCAGTGGCTTCGTATATGCACTCTCGGTGGCCGACCAGTTCGTCAAGACTGGCGCTGCGAAGCATGTGCTGGTGATTGGCGCCGAAACGCTGTCGCGCATCACCGACTGGAACGACCGCGGCAACTGCATCTTGTGGGGCGACGGCGCCGGCGCCGCGGTGCTGGGCGCGTCCACCGAACCCGGCATCATCGCCACCCACATTCACGCCGACGGCCGCCACAAGGACTTGCTGCGCACTACCACTGGCCCGTCGACCGGCCTGCACGAACCGGCGCTGATGCGGATGGAAGGCAATCCCGTGTTCAAGATGGCGGTCAACACCCTCGACCGCATCGTCGACGAAACGCTGGAAGCCAACGGCCTGCAGAAATCCGACATCGACTGGCTGGTGCCGCATCAGGCCAACATTCGCATCATTTCCGCCACCGCGAAAAAGCTCGGCATGGGCATGGACCATGTCGTCACCACGGTAGGCGAACACGGCAACACCTCGGCCGCCTCGGTGCCCCTGGCGTTCGATGTCGCGGTGCGCGACGGCCGCATCCGGCGCGGCCAGACGGTTTTGATGGAAGCGTTCGGCGGCGGTTTCACCTGGGGCTCGGCGCTCCTCAAGTATTAAGGAAAGATCCCGATGAAACTGGCTTTTGTGTTCCCCGGGCAGGGGTCCCAATCGGTTGGCATGATGCAGGGCTGGGGCGATCGCGCCGACGTGCGCGCAACCTTCGCCGAAGCCTCCGACGCGCTCGGCCAGGATCTGTGGGCGCTGGTGACCGACGGTCCGGCCGACCTGCTCAACCAGACCGTCAACACCCAGCCGGCCATGCTGGCGGCCGATATTGCCGCCTGGCGCGTGTGGCAGGCCGCTGGCGGCGCAACACCGGCGCTGCTGGCAGGCCACAGCCTGGGCGAATATGCCGCGCTGGTCGCGGCGGGTTCTTTGAATTTTGTCGACGCGATCAAACTGGTGCGCTTCCGCGCCGAGGCGATGCAGGACGCGGTGCCCGAAGGTGTCGGCGCGATGGCGGCGATTCTGGGTCTGGACGACGATTCCGTGCGCGCCGCGTGTGCCGATGCAGCCGCTGGCGAAGTGGTCGAGGCGGTGAACCTCAATTCGCCCGGCCAGGTGGTGATCGCGGGCAACAAGGCCGCGGTCGAACGCGCCATGGCGCTGGCGAAGGAAAAGGGCGCCAAGCGCGCGCTGCCGCTGCCGGTTTCCGTGCCGTCGCATTCCTCGCTCATGCGGCCCGCCGCGGAAAGACTGCTGGCTCATCTGCAGGGCGTGGTCATTGCCGCGCCGACGATTCTGGTGCTGCACAACACCGACGTGCAAAGCCATGCCGACGCGGATTCGATCCGTGCGGCGCTGGCGAAGCAATTGCACACGCCGGTGCGCTGGGTGGAGACCGTGCAGGCGCTGAAGGCCGCTGGCATCGAACGCGTGATCGAATGCGGCCCCGGCAAGGTGCTGGCGGGGCTCTGCAAGCGCATCGACGACAGCTTGCCCGCGGTGGCGCTGGTGGACGAAGCCAGCCTGGAAGCCGCACTGAACAACTGACAGGAGACACCATGCTGCAAGGACAAATTGCATTAGTGACAGGCGCCAGCCGCGGCATCGGCCAGGCCATCGCTCTGGCGCTCGGCAATGCGGGCGCCACCGTGATCGGCACCGCCACCAGCGACAAGGGCGCGCAGGCGATCAGCGATTACCTTGCCGCAGCCAGCATCACGGGCGGCGGCATGAAGCTCAACGTCACCGACGCCGCCGAAGTCGACGCCGTGATCGCGGCGATCGAAAAGGATTTCGGCGCCATCGGCATTCTCGTCAACAACGCCGGCATCACCCGCGACAACCTGCTGATGCGGATGAAGGACGAGGAGTGGGACGACATCCTGGCGACCAACCTCACCTCCGTGTTCCGCCTGTCGCGGGCGGTGTTGCGCGCCATGATGAAGGCGCGCGCTGGCCGCATCATTTCCATCGCGTCGGTGGTGGGCGCCATGGGCAATGCCGGGCAGACCAACTATAGCGCGGCCAAGGCCGGCATCATGGGCTTCACCAAGTCGCTGGCGCGCGAAGTCGGCAGCCGCAACATCACCGTCAACTGCGTGGCACCGGGCTTCATCGATACCGACATGACGCGCGCGCTGCCGGATGCACAGCGCCAGGCGCTGCTTGCCCACATCCCGCTCGGCCGACTGGGTGCGGCAGAAGATATCGCGCAGGCTGTCGCCTTCCTGGCGTCGCCTGCCGCAGGCTACATTTCGGGCACCACACTGCATGTCAACGGCGGCATGTACATGGCGTGATTGGCCACAATATTTGGTAAAATCGTGCGGCTTCAATTTTCGTGGCTTCAATTCTGTTGAAGCCCTATTTCAAGAGAGGATCAGTAATGGATAACGTACAGCGTGTAATTAAAGTCGTCGCCGAGCAATTGGGCGTCAACGAGGCGGACATCAAGAACGAGTCCTCCTTCGTCGGCGACCTGGGCGCTGACTCGCTCGATACGGTTGAGCTCGTGATGGCGCTGGAAGAAGAATTCGGCTGTGAAATCCCCGACGAGGACGCAGAAAAGATCACCACCGTCCAGCAGGCGATCGACTACGTCAACAGCCACTCGAACTGATTGTTTTCCCGGCTGTTGGGTCGACGAGATCATGTCGGACACTGCGAGCGGGTATGCGCGGTCTCTGGCTTCGATCGGTTCGCCGAGTCATTCCAATAGCGCGCCATTTTCAAATTCGAATGATTCGGCACGTGCAGCGTTCGCATCGGAGCGGCAGAGTGGGTTCTGCGTTCCCGGATCCCTTGCCGTGCCGAATCAATAAAAAGGACTGACTTTTGTCCAAGCGTCGTGTCGTCGTCACCGGCCTGGGTATCATCTCCCCGGTCGGCAATACCATCCCTGAAGCGTGGGACAACCTGGTTGCCGGTCGCACCGGCATTGCCAGGATTACCCGTTTCGATCCTTCGCCCTTCGCTTCCCACATGGCGGGCGAGGTGAAGAATTTTGATGTCGGGCACTATCTCAACCCGAAAGAAGCTCGCCGCATGGATACCTTCATCCAGTACGGCATGGCCGCAGGCATCCAGGCGATCCGCGACTCGGGCATCGAAGTCACCGAAGCCAATGCGGAGCGCATCGGCATCAATATCGGCTCCGGAATCGGCGGCCTGCCGCTGATCGAGGAGACACATTCCCTGCTGTTGGAGTCCGGCCCGAGGAAGATTTCCCCCTTCTTCATTCCGGGTTCCATCATCAACATGATTTCCGGCAATCTCTCCATCCAGTACGGGATCAAGGGCCCCAATCTTGCGGTGGTCACGGCTTGCACCACCGGCCTGCACGCCGTCGGCCTGTCTGCCCGCATGATTGCCTATGGCGACGTCGACGTGATGGTCGCGGGCGGCGCCGAGTGCGCGACCTCGCAGCTGGGCGTGGGCGGTTTTGCCGCCGCGCGCGCGCTGTCGACCCGCAACGACGATCCGGCCACGGCCAGCCGCCCATGGGACAAGGACCGCGACGGCTTCGTGCTGGGCGAGGGGGCCGGCGTGCTGGTGCTCGAAGCGTACGAGCACGCCAAGGCGCGAGGCGCCAAGATCTACGCCGAGGTGACGGGCTTTGGCATGAGCGGCGACGCGTATCACATGACGGCGCCCAACACCGACGGGCCCAGGCGTTCGATGCTGAACGCGATGCGTGACGCCGGCCTGAATGCCGACCAGATCAACTACATCAACGCGCACGGCACCTCGACGCCGCTGGGCGACAAGAACGAAACCGATGCAATCAAGCTTGCCATGGGTGACGCAGCCTACAAGACCGTGGTCAATTCGACCAAGTCGATGACCGGCCACCTGCTGGGCGGCGCCGGCGGCGTCGAATCGGTGTTCACCGTGCTGGCCGTGCATCATCAGATTTCGCCCCCCACCATCAACATCTTCTCGCAAGATCCCGAATGTGATCTCGATTACTGCGCCAACACCGCGCGTGATTTGACGATCGACTTTGCGCTCAAGAACAACTTCGGGTTTGGCGGAACCAACGGTTCGCTGGTTTTCAAGCGCGTGTGACCGTCGCGGTGGATCGCCCCATCGCACCACATCAACCCGACGCACCCGTGATCGTGGAATGGCCGCAGCGGCCTGACCTGGTCGGGTTGCAGGCGTCCAACCCGCAGCGATACCCCGGGCTGTTCCTCAGCAGCGGCGACAGCGGCTGGGACATGCTGTTTGCGTTTCCGCAGGACGTGGCGCGCATTACCGCAGCCGAGGGAATGGGCGAATTGCAGGCGCATCCCGCGATGCAACTGCATCCGGCCATGTCCCCTCAATCGGGACATGGGCTGCCGTTTACAGGCGGCTGGATGTGCGCATTTGCCTATGAACTCGGCGGGCTGTTCGAGCCACGCGCCCGGCTGGCTGTGGATGCCGATTTCCCCCTCGCCTGGCTGGCCCGGATCCCGGCTGCGATCCTGTACAGCCGTGACAGCGGACGCTGCGTGCTGGTGGCGGAATCCGGCCGGGCTGCACTGATCGACGACATGGCGCGCGATCTTGTGCAGCCGCTGCCCGCGGTGCCGGCCTTGCCCGCGCCGGCTGCCCTGCATGAAGACGATCCGGCCACATTCCTGTCGGGCGTTGCGCGTATCCAGGACTACATTCGCGCGGGCGACGTATTCCAGGTCAACCTGTCGCGCGGCTGGCAGGCCGAATTTGCGGCACCGGTCGAGCCGGCGTCCCTGTTGGTGCAGTTGATGCAAAAAAATCCCGCCCCGTTTTCCGCACTGCTGCAGATGGAAGACTGGGCCATCGTGAGTTCGTCTCCCGAACGGCTGGTGCGCCTGGGGCGCGACGGCGCCTTGGAAACCCGCCCGATTGCCGGCACGCACCCCCGCAGCGAAGACGCGGAGGAAGATGCCGCCCTGCGTGCTCGTCTGCAAGCGCATCCCAAGGAACGCGCCGAACACGTCATGCTCGTGGACCTGGAACGCAACGATCTGGGCCGGGTGTGCGAGCCCGGCAGCGTGAAGGTGGAGGCCCTGATGGAAATCGCTAGCTATCGCCATGTGCACCACATTGAATCGACCGTGCGCGGGCGACTGCGCCCCGACAAGAACGTGTTCGACGCCTTGCGCGCCGTGTTTCCCGGCGGCACCATCACCGGCTGTCCCAAGGTGCGCACCATGCAGATCATCCATGAACTGGAGCGGACGCCACGCCGCAGCTATACCGGCAGTGTCGGCTACATCAATCGCGACGGCAGCTTCGATTTCAATATCCTGATCCGCAGCTTCCTGTTGCGCGGGCAGGCAGTGAGTTTCCGTGCCGGTGCGGGCATCGTGGCCGATTCGGTCGCTGCGCGCGAACTCGACGAAACCCGGGCCAAGGCGCGCGGCCTCTTGCGGGCGCTGGCGCTCGCATGATCCTCGTCAACGGACGGCCGGCCGATACGGTGGACGCGCTTGATCGCGGGCTGGCCTATGGCGACGGCGTGTTCCGCACCCTGCGCACGCGGGCAGGTCGGCCGCTGTGGTGGCGCGACCAATACGCCAAGCTGGCGGCAGACAGTGCGGCGCTGATGCTGGCATGCCCCGACGAAGCTAGGCTGCATGCGGAAATCTGCCAGGTCGCCGAGGCGGAGGAGGGCGTCGTGAAAGTCGTGCTCACGCGCGGCCCCGGCGCACGCGGCTATGCGCCACCGCCGGCCCAGGCGCCGACCCGCGTGGTGCTGTCCGCGCCGCTGCCCGCCTACGCACAGGCCGGCGCGCCGGAGGCGGTCACGGTGCGCTGGTGCACCCTGCGTCTGGCGCGACAGCCCCGGCTGGCCGGGGTCAAGCATCTGAACCGGCTGGAGAACGTGCTCGCGCGCGCCGAGTGGGACGACCCGGAGATCTTCGAAGGGCTGCTGTGCGACGACCTCGGCGGCGTGATCGGCGGGGTGATGAGCAATCTGCTGATCATGAAGGATGGCGAACTGTTTACCCCAGATCTGGCCGAATGCGGCGTGGCGGGCGTGGCCAGAACGCGCCTGCTGCGCGCTGCGGCGCGTCTGGGCATCCCGACCCGTATCGGCCGCTTGCTGCCAGCGGCTATACTCGCTGCCGACGAAGTGATGATCTGCAACAGCGTCTTCGGTCTGCGCCGGGTGGCCAGGCTGGACGACGTGATATGGCCGTCCGCGCGCTGGGCGACGGCTTTGAATGACGCCTTGTATGAAGACCTTGATTAAACGATTGATCACGCTTGCCAGCCTCGCGGCACTGGCGGGCGCGGGCGGCCTGGCCTGGTACGGCAACCGGCCCCTGCAATTCGAGCCGCTGCCGAAAACCTTCAATGTGATACCCGGCACGAACCTGCGGACCCTGAGCACGCTGCTCGAACGCGAAGGCGTGATCGGCAATGCGCAGGTGTTCTGGCTGCTCGGGCGCGTGCTGGGCAAGGCCGGGACGCTCAAGGTGGGCGTGTACATCCTCGACAGGCCGCTCACGCCGCTGGAACTGTATGCCACGATACAGCGCGGCGAGGTCTCGCAGGCGATCGTGCAGTTCATCGAAGGCTGGAACTGGCGCGAGGTGCAGGCCGAGCTTGCCGCGCAGCCGATGCTGAAGAACGACAGCGCTGGCATGAGCGAAGCCGAAATCTTGCAGGCCATCGGTGCGGAGGAAACTCACATCGAGGGCCTGCTGTTCCCCGATACGTATTTTTATGCCCCGCAGGCGTCCGACCTCACCGTGCTGCGCCGCGCCTATCACCGGCAACACGAGAAACTCATGGCCGCCTGGGAAACCCGCGCGCCCGGGCTTCCCTACCGTACCGCGTACGAAGCGCTGATCATGGCATCGATCGTGGAAAAGGAAACCGGCGCGGCATTCGAGCGTCCGAAGATTGCCGGCGTGTTCCTGAACCGGCTCAGGCTGGGCATGCGCCTGCAAACCGACCCGACCGTCATCTACGGGCTGGGCGATCGCTACGACGGCAACCTGCGCCGGGCCGATCTGCAGCAGGACACCCCGTACAATACCTATACGCGCGCCGGGCTGCCGCCTACGCCGATCGCCATGCCGAGCGAGGCGGCCATCGAGGCCGCGCTCAATCCGGCCAAAACGGATGCGCTGTACTTTGTTGCGCGCGGCAATGGTACGCACGTATTTTCCAGCACCCTCGAAGCACACAACCGCGCGGTGAACCGCTACCAACGATGACCACAGGCAAATTCATCACGCTCGAAGGCGTCGACGGCGCCGGCAAAAGTACGCATCTGGGGTTCGTCGCTGACTGGCTGCGCCAGCAGGGCCGGGAGGTCATCGTCACCCGCGAACCCGGCGGCACGCCGCTCGGCGAGACCCTGCGCGAACTGCTGCTGCATCGCGAGATGGATGCCGATACCGAATTGCTGCTGATGTTTGCCGCGCGGCAGGCCCATCTGGCCGAACTGATCCTGCCCGCGCTCGCGCGCGGCGCGTGGGTGGTGTCCGACCGTTTCACCGATGCCAGCTATGCCTACCAGTGCGGAGGGCGCGGCATCTCGGTGGAGCGCATCGCCGCGCTCGAAACCTGGGTCCAGCGCGGCTTCGCGCCCGACCTCACCTTGCTGTTCGACGTGCCGCCTGAGGTGGCGGAGGCTCGCCGCTCGGCTGCGCGCACCGCCGACCGCTTCGAGCGCGAGGCCGACAGCTTCTTCGACCGCGTGCGCAACGCCTATCTCGACCGGGCGCGCGGCGAACCTGCGCGCATCCGGGTGCTGGACGCGCGTCACAGCATCGCCGAACTGCAGGCCGAAATCGACGAACTGTTGAAAGGACTGGCGTGAGCGCACCGTACCCCTGGCTGGACGTGCCCTGGCAGCGCCTGCTGGCGACCCGGGTGCGCCCGGCGCAGGCCCTGCTGCTGGCAGGGCCGCGCGGGGTGGGGAAGGGCGCGCTGGCGCGGGCATGGACGCAGGCGTTGCTGTGCGAGGCATTGCAGCCGGACGGCGCGGCCTGCGGCCAGTGCCCTGCGTGTCACTGGTTCGAGACGGACACCCACCCGGATTTCCGGCTGCTGACGCTGCAGGAGAAAACCGGCAAGGAGGGCGAAAGCCGCATGGCCACGGCGATCGAGGTCGACCAGGCGCGCGAGGCGGTCGATTTCGTCCAGCTTTCAACCTACCGGGCGGGGTTCCGGGTGGTGCTGGTCGATCCGGCGGACAGCCTCAACCCGGCGGCGGCCAATGCGCTGTTAAAGGTGCTGGAGGAACCGCCGTTAAATACGGTGTTCGTGCTGGTCTCGGATCAGCCGCGCCGCCTGCTGCCGACCATACGCAGTCGTTGCACGCGGGTCGATATCGGCCTGCCGCCCGCCGATCAGGCGGTGCAATGGCTGGCCGGGCAGGGCGTGGACGATGCGGCGAACCTGCTGGCGCTTTCTGGCGGCACACCGCTCGACGCGCAGCGCTGGGCTGAGGGCAGCGAACTGGACGAGCGCCGCGGCGTGCTGGAAGGGCTGGCGCAGCCCGGCCAACTCGACCCGGTGACCCTGGGCGAACGCTGGAAAGCGATCAGTCCTCAGACCTGGCACAACGTGGCGTACAAGTGGCTGGGCGATTTGCTGGCGGTCAGATTGGACGGCAGCGCGTACTTCAACCGCGACTTTGCCGACGCATTGGCGCGGCTGGGCAGCAAGGCGGATTTGGCGAAGTTGCTCGCGCTCGCCAAAGTGCAGGCGAACGAAGGCCGGACGCTGGCCCACCCGCTGAACCGGGCCTTGCAACTGGAAGCCTGGCTGATCCAGTACCGGCACGTGTTTGATTGAGAGAAACGACCATGAATGCAGCAGTCAACGATATTGCAGGACAAGTGCGCCCCGGCGTGCTTTCCCTGTCCATCAAGGAAAAGTCCGCGCTGTTTGCTGCCTACATGCCCTTCATCAAGGGCGGCGGACTGTTCATCCCCACCAACAAGCAGTACAAGATGGGTGAGGAAGTGTTCATGCTGCTGACGTTAATGGACGATCCCGCCAAGCTGCCGGTGTCCGGCAAGGTGGTGTGGGTGACGCCCGCCGGCGCGCACGGCAGCCGCACCCAGGGCGTGGGCGTGCAGTTCGCGTTCAACGAAAGCGGCAAGGCGGCGCAAAACAAGATTGAAGGTTTGCTCGGCGGTTCGTTAAAATCGGTGCGTCCCACTCACACCATGTAGCACCCTTGCGGTGCTCAGCCACCGCATGTACATCGACTCCCACTGCCATATCAATTTCCCCGACCTCGCCGGCAGGCTGCCCGAGGTGTTCGACCTGATGGCGGCCAACCAGGTAAGCCACGCGCTGTGCATTAGCGTGGAACTGGAAAAATTCCCCGAAATACGCGCGCTGGCCGAGGCGCATACCAATGTCTACGCGTCCGTGGGCGTGCATCCTGACCACGAAGACTGCACCGAGCCGACGGTGGAGGAACTCGTCGCGCTGGCCGCCCACCCCAAGGTGGTGGCGATCGGCGAGACCGGGCTGGATTATTTCCGGCTGACCGGTGACCTCGAATGGCAGCGCGAGCGCTTCCGCACCCACATCCGCGCCGCGCGGAGATGCCGCAAGCCGCTGGTGATCCATACCCGTTCGGCGGCCGAGGACACCCTGCGCATCATGCGCGACGAACAGGCAGGTGAGGCGGGCGGGGTGATGCACTGCTTCACCGAAAGCCTGGTGGTGGCCGAAGCGGCGATCGACCTCGGTTTTTACATCTCGTTTTCCGGCATCGTCACCTTCAAGAATGCCGCAGCCCTGCGCGAGGTTGCGGCCGCCATTCCGCTGGAACGCATGCTGATCGAGACCGATGCGCCGTACCTGGCACCGGTGCCGCATCGCGGCCAGACCAACGAGCCGGGATTCGTGAAGCACGTGGCAGAGGAAATCGCGCGGGTGCGCGGCATGACGGCCGCGGCGGTGGGCGAAGCCACGACAGAGAATTTTTTCCGCCTGTTTGCCGCGGCCCGGCCCTGAAACGCCTAGTTCGGACCGGTCGGCCTCATCTCAAGCCGAAAGCGTGGTCGAGGGAGTGAGCTAGCCTCTGAGCGGGAGCGTCTGGACGGCGGTCTGACTGGAAATGGCTTCCGGGCGATGGAGAAAGAATCCCTGCCCGTAATCCACCCCGATTTCCTTCAAGGCCAGGAGCGTGGCCTCGTCTTCGATCCACTCCGCCACGCATGCAATTTTCAGGGTCTTGGCGATCTGCGTGATGGCAATCACGATGGAATGGTCGTGCTCGTCATGGACCATGTTGCGCACGAAGCTGCCGTCTATTTTCAGATAATCCACCGGCAGCATCTTGAGATAGCCGAACGAGCTCAGCCCGCTGCCGAAATCGTCGAGCGAGAACTGGCACCCCATCTTCTTCAGCTCGGTCATGAAGTGGGCTGCATGGGACACATTGCGGATCGCCGACGTTTCGGTAATTTCAAAGGTAACAAGACTCGGCTGCACCCCGCTGCGCAGAATTTCCCGCTTCACGAATTCAAGCAGGTCCTCCTGGCCGAGAGATTGCCCGGACAGGTTGATGGCATAGGCGGCCAGGCCCAGATGTGTTCCGTGGCGGGCGATGAGTTCAAGCGCATGGCGGATGACCCAGCGGTCGATTTCCGGCATGTGGCGGAACCGCTCGGCCGCGGGAATGAGCCGGCCGGGCAGGATGAGCGAACCATCCTCTTCCAGCATACGAACCAGCAGTTCGCAGCGCGGCATTTTGTCGCCGTCCGCATCGAGGGGGACGACTTTCTGGTAGTAGAGGACAAACCGGTCGTTTTCCAGCGCGCTCGGAATGCGCACCGACCATTGCATCTCCAGATGGCGCCGCGCCTGTTCGACATCGTCCAGGCTGGAGACGTGAATCTGGTTGCGGCCCTTGTCCTTTGCCACGTAGCAGGCGATGTCGGCGTTGCTGAAGATATCCGCCACCGCCGGGGTGTCCGGACGGATGGGAACCACTCCGATGCTGATTCCCACCTCGAATGACCGACCGTCCCACAGATACCGGTAATCGCGGATCCGATCGCGGATATCCTCCGCCAGCGCGCGGGCCTCGTTCAACGGGATATTCCGCATCAGGATACCGAACTCGTCCCCCCCCAGACGCGCGACGGTATCGGTTTCCCGCACCCGGTGGCGCAGAATCGTGGCGAGTTCGATCAGCAAACCGTCCCCCGCCATGTGCCCGCAGGTGTCATTGACCACCTTGAACTGGTCCAGATCCATGTAACAGAATGCATTGTCCGTGCCGCGGACCTTGGCGTCCTGCAGGGCCTCCTCGATCTGCCGCTCGAATTCGCGGCGGTTGGCCAGTCCCGTCAGCGCGTCATGGGTCGCCTGGTAGGCCAGCTTGCGTGATGTTTCCCGCGCCTCGGTCACATCGTGGAACACCAGCACGGCGCCGATGGTGCGGCCTTCCTTGCCGCGGATGGGGGCGGCCGTTTCCTCGACGGCATAGGACCGGCCATCCGCGCTGACGAGTTGGGCGAGGTTGACGCCATTGATCACGATGTCCTCTGCCAGACAGAGCCGCACCGGGTTGGCCAGAGGGCTGCCGGACGCCTGGTCCTGTACGCGATAGAGGGTTTCGATGGGTTTGCCCGCTCCGTCTGTCAGCGCCCAGCCGGTCAAGGTTTCGGCGACCGGGTTCATATAGCGCACCCGCCCTTGCAGGTCGGTGGTGATGACGCCGTCGCCGATGGAGTGCAGCGTCACCTCGGCGCGCTCCTTTTCCTCGTGCAGCGCTTGTTCCGATTGGTGCAGGTCGGAAATCCGGTTGCGGATCGCCGCGGTCATGGCGTTGAAGTTGCTGGCCAGCACGCCAATTTCGTCGCGGCTTGTCACCGGGATGTGCAGATCGTAATCGCCCGCGCTGATTTTCTCCGTGGCCTTGAGCAGCGCCTTGATGTGCCGGGTCAACAGGAAGCCCGCCACGCCCAGGGCAAGCAGCGTAAACAGGATTTCAGTGCCGGCAATGAGCAGACTCTGGCGCAGAATGTTGTCTTTGGAGGACACATACGAGGCCAGCGACAGCCCGTAATGCGCGGTTCCCACGTGCTCGCCTGCGAGTGTGATCGGAATGGCCGTGTCATAAACCAGGTCCGACAGGCTCTGTCGTATGTTTTGGTCGACGACGGGAAGATGGTTCGCATCGACCTTTCCGGCCTTGGCGTAGAGGATGTTTTTGTCATCGAGCACGACGATATATTCCAGCTCGGCGGCCGTGCTGTGGACAAGCTGCTGCAGGATTTCGTTGACAGACGCATGATCACGTTCGAACAGGCGGGCGCCGAGCGAGGCATTGAGCAGCGGGGTGACGGTTTGCAACCGTGCCTCGGTGCGATCTTCCATCACATCGGTCATCAGCCGCAGGCTGTTGGCAATCAGCAGTCCCAGCATGGTCACTTCGATGACAATGCTGACGATGACCAGCCGGGTCCGGATGGAATGAAAAAAGTGGGTCGTGTTCGACGTCACGGGCCGGCCGGTTTCAGGAATATCTGGATATACGGATCAAGCCCTTTCATGGCCCGGTCGTCGACGGGCTGGAATTTGTCGAAGCCATTGGTCGTGAAGTAGGATTTGCTGTCTGGCTTCAGGTTGAAATCCAGCAGCAGCTTTCTGATTTCCTTGGTTTCCCGCGCAGTCAGTCGCCGGTGTGCCATGACGAGGAAGCCCGGCGCTTCCTGGGTGGTGCCGATGACGCGAAGCTGGTCCTTCTGTGCATCATCCAGCACGTACCAGAGCAGCTTGCCCGTCACCGAGGCATCCGCCTCGCCTCGCAAGGGCGCCTGCATGGCATTGTTGTGGGTGCGCGTGTCGACGATGGTCACCGACTCGCCGGGCACGAGGCCGTTTTCCCGCAGCGTGTGCTCCGCCATCTGGTAAACGATCGAAACCTTTTGCGCGATCATCACCGTCTTGCCCCTCAGGTCCTTGAGCGTGTGGATGTCCGAATCCTTGCGGGCAAGAAAAAAGCCCTGGACGGTATGGCTGGTCTGCACCAGGGGCTTGTATCCATCGCGGATCTCCGCCAGGCGGCCCAGATGGGGCGCAGTGAAAATGATGTCGTACTGGCCTAGACGGGTTCGCTCGACAAAGCTGTCGAAGTCCGGGGCAGTCACCAGCGTGACCGGGCGCTGCAGGCTTTTGGCAAGGTAGTCTTTGAGCGGCGCATGAAAGGCTGCCAGCTGGACAGGCGAGACGTAGGGGAACACGCCCAGGGTCAGCCCCGATCTCTCGCTTCCCGTCGCGGCGGATGGCGCAAGCATCTGTGCGAGCAGGCAGAAGATCAAACCAGTGAAGCGGGCCATCCGATACCTTTCACCAAACACGCGATCACGCCTCGGCGCGTGGCCGGCAGATGCGCCAAGTCGGACTGGCCACCTGCCCACAGTCAGCTCAAAAGTCGAAGATAGCGCCCCGGCGGCGCAGGGATATAGTATTTATATGTTAGTTACCGGCCAGCGGATCAAATACTTGAATGGCGCCGGCCGGCATTCTCGGGCCGGGACGATCCCCGGCGGGACGCGTGCGGCAACGAAATTGAAGGGGCAAGGCCTGCGGGATCGTATCGCAGGGCCCTCTGGACCGGAACGATGCGCGCCAGCAGGGCTTGCACGGCCTGGATTCATGTTGAAGAATTCAGGGCAGGCCCTGCAAGCGAGCACGGCCTCGATCGGTGTGGCGGCGGCCTGCGGGTGCCAGAAGGATTCCTCGCTGAATACCCGCCCTCCTGTGCTGACGGGCGTTCCGGGGAGTGCCGGCTACTGCCCGAAGAACGACTTCACCTTGTCCATGAACGACTGCGCACGCGGGTTGTTGTTGCGTCCGGGGCTCAGGGCCTCGAATTCGCGCAACAGTTCCCGCTGGCGCTCGGACAGGTTCACCGGCGTTTCCACCAGCATGTGGCACATGAGGTCGCCGGGCGCGTGGCTCCGCACGCCCTTGATGCCCTTGCCGCGCAGGCGGAACGCCTTGCCCGACTGGGTCTCGGCAGGAATCTTGATCTTGGCGTGGCCGTCCAGCGTGGGGATCTCGACCTCGCCGCCGAGCGCGGCGGTAGCGAAGCTGATCGGCATTTCGCAATGCAGGTCGTCGCCGTCGCGCTTGAACACCGGGTGCTCCTTGAGGTGGATCACCACATAGAGGTCGCCCGGCGGGCCGCCGTTGACGCCGGCTTCGCCTTCACCGGCCAGACGGATGCGGTCGCCGCTGTCGACCCCGGCAGGAATCTTGACCGACAGCGTCTTGTGCTTCTTGACGCGGCCTTCGCCATGGCAGGCGGTGCAGGGATCGGCCACCATCTTGCCGGTGCCGCCGCAGCGCGGACAGGTCTGCTGGACCGAGAAGAAGCCCTGCTGGATGCGGACCTGGCCGTGGCCGCCGCAGGTGGTGCAGGTGGTCGGCTGGGTGCCGGGCTTGGCGCCGCTGCCGTGGCAGGTGCCGCATTCTTCCAGGGTGGGAATGCGGATCTTGGTTTCGGTGCCGTGCGCGCCTTCCTCCAGGTCGATTTCCAGGTTGTAGCGCAGGTCGGCGCCGCGATACACGCGGTCGCGGCGGTTGCCGCCGCCCCCACCGAAGATGTCGCCGAAGATGTCCGAGAAGGCGTCTGAGAACCCGCCGCCGCCGAAGCCGCCGCCCATGCCCGCCTGCTGGTCGACCCCGGCATGGCCGAACTGGTCGTAGGCGGCGCGCTTGTCCGAGTCGGACAGGATTTCGTAGGCCTGCTTGGCTTCCTTGAATTTCTCCTCCGCGCCCTTGTCATCCGGGTTGCGGTCAGGATGGTGCTTCATGGCCAGCTTGCGGTAGGCCTTCTTGATTTCTTCGTCCGAGGCGTTCTTGGTGACGCCGAGGACTTCGTAGTAATCGCGTTTTGACATGTTGGTGAGTGGTGAACGGTGAGCGGCAAACGGAAAAGACGAAAGCGGTGAACGGCTAACCGCTCACCGCTTACCGTTCACGCTATTACTTGTCCTTCACCTCTTCGAACTCGGCATCGACCACGTTATCGTCCGCAGCATGGCTGCCAGCGCCAGCTTCCGCGCCCGGCTGCGCGCCGCCTTTGGCCTGCTCCGCCTGGTACATCTGCTCGGCGAGCTTGTGGCTGGCGGTGGCGAGCGCATTGGTCTTGGCCTCGATGGTGTCCTTGTCGCCCTCGCGCACGGCATCCTCGGCCTCCTTCAGCGCGGCCTCGATGGCCGATTTCTCGTCGGCCGACACCTTGTCGCCGTAGTCGGCGAGCGACTTCTTCACCGAATGGATCATCGCGTCGGCGGCGTTGCGGGCGGTCGCCAGTTCGAAGGCCTTGTGGTCCTCGGCGGCGTTGGCCTCGGCATCCTTCACCATCTGCTGGATCTCGGCTTCGGTCAGACCGGAACTGGCCTGGATCTTGATCTTGTTCTCCTTGCCGGTGGCCTTGTCCTTGGCCGAGACGTGCAGGATGCCGTTGGCGTCGATGTCGAAGGTGACCTCGATCTGCGGCATGCCGCGCGGCGCGGGCGGGATGTCGGACAGGTTGAACTGGCCGAGGCTCTTGTTGCCCGACGCGATTTCACGCTCGCCCTGCAGCACGTGCACTGTCACCGCGCTCTGGTTGTCGTCGGCGGTCGAGAACACCTGCGAGGCCTTGGTCGGGATCGTGGTGTTCTTCGGGATCAGCTTGGTCATCACGCCGCCGAGGGTTTCGATGCCCAGCGAGAGCGGGGTCACGTCGAGCAGCAACACGTCCTTCACCTCACCCTGCAGCACGCCGCCCTGGATCGCGGCGCCCACGGCCACGGCTTCGTCCGGGTTCACGTCACGGCGCGCGTCCTTGCCGAAGAAATCCTTCACCGCGTCCATCACCTTGGGCATGCGGGTCTGGCCGCCGACCAGGATGACGTCGTCGATCTGCGAGGTGGTCAGCCCGGCATCCTTCAACGCCATCTTGCACGGATCGATGGTGCGCCTGATCAGGTCCTCGACCAGCGCCTCGAACTTGGCACGGGTGATCTTCACCGCCAGGTGCTTGGGCCCGGAGGCGTCCGCCGTGATGTAGGGCAGGTTGACTTCGGTCTGCTGGCCGGAGGACAGCTCGATCTTGGCCTTCTCCGCGGCTTCCTTCAGGCGCTGCAGCGCGAGCACGTCCTTCTTCAGGTCGACGCCCTGTTCCTTCTTGAACTCTTCCGCAATGTAGTCGATCAGGCGCTGGTCGAAGTCCTCGCCGCCGAGGAAGGTGTCGCCATTGGTCGACAGCACCTCGAACTGGTGCTCGCCGTCCATCTCGGCGATCTCGATGATGGAGATGTCGAAGGTGCCGCCGCCGAGGTCGTACACTGCGATCTTGCGGTCGCCTTCCTTCTTGTCCATGCCGAAGGCGAGCGCGGCCGCGGTCGGCTCGTTGATGATGCGCTTGACTTCCAGACCGGCGATGCGGCCGGCGTCCTTGGTTGCCTGGCGCTGGCTGTCGTTGAAGTAGGCCGGCACCGTGATGACGGCTTCTGTGACTTCTTCGCCGAGGTAGTCCTCCGCGGTTTTCTTCATCTTGCGCAGGGTCTCGGCCGACACCTGCTGCGGGGCCAGCTTCTCGCCGCGCACTTCCACCCAGGCGTCGCCGTTGTCGGCCTTGACGATCTTGTAGGGCATCAGGCCGATGTCCTTCTGCACTTCCTTCTCTTCGAAGCGGCGACCGATCAGGCGCTTGACCGCGAACAGGGTGTTCTTTGCGTTGGTGACGGCCTGGCGCTTGGCCGGTGCGCCGACCAGGATCTCGCCGTCTTCGGTGTAGGCCACGATGGATGGCGTGGTGCGCGCGCCCTCGGCGTTCTCGATCACCTTCGGCGTGCCGTTCTCCATCACCGCTACGCAGGAGTTGGTGGTGCCCAGGTCAATGCCAATAATGCGTCCCATGATGCGTTCCTTCTGTAAAAGATTGAATTGATTCGAATGTGGGGGAGGTTGGGCTTAATTCAAGGTGCTGCGCTCAAGCGTCCTTGCCCTTGGCGACCATCACCAGCGCCGGCCGCAGCGTGCGCTCGTTGAGGCGATAGCCCTTCTGAAGCACCGTCACCACCGTGTTGGCCGGCTGGTCGGACTCGACCACCTGGATCGCCTGATGCTGGTGCGGATCGAACTTTTCGCCGACCGGATTGATGTCGTGGAGATTGAACTTGCCGAAGGCGGCGGTCAGCTGCTTCAGGGTCAGCTCGACACCGTCCTTCAGGTTGTCCACGCTCGGCGATTCGGCCGCCAGTGCGGCTTCCAGGCTGTCCTTCACCGCCAGCAGTTCGCCGGCGAAGTTTTCCACCGCGAACTTGCGCGCCTTGTCCACGTCTTCCGCCGCACGGCGGCGCATATTCTCCGTTTCTGCCTTGGCGCGCAGCCAGGCGTCGTGATGCTCGGCTGCCTGCAGTTCGGCCGCTTTGAGCAACTCTTCCAGACTGGGCATGGTTTCCTTTTCTGGAGGGGGTTCCGTCGGGTGGGTTTCAGTGTTGTGTTCGTCCTGCATGTGAGCTCCCAATTGGTTCTTGCGGTGAACTGGGGACGAATGACCGGGATTCAAGGGGCAAAAGTCACTTTTTCCGGCCCGGCGCGTCGGGTTATGCCGGTACGCGTTCCAATTTGCCGCGCCCAGGCGCTTCCGGTATCATGCGCGGCTCTCGGAGAGGTGGATGAGCGGTTTAAGTCGCACGCCTGGAAAGCGTGTTTAGGGTAATACCCTAACGCGGGTTCGAATCCCGCCCTCTCCGCCATACATCAATCAACTGCCACGCAAACGCAATGCCAAAACATGCCTACCACGGCAGGCTTTCCGTGGTTGTTCCAGTCAAGAACGAACAGGACAATGCCGAACCGCTGGTGCGCGAAATCGCAGCCGCGCTGTCCGGCAATACCACGTTCGAAATCCTCTACATCAACGATGGCAGCACGGACGCCACGCAGGCGCGGTTGGACGCGCTCAAAGCCGAATTTCCCATGCTGCGGGTGCTCCGTCATCGCGCCTCGTGCGGACAGAGCCGCGCGGTGACGACCGGGGTGAATGCGGCGCGCTATGAATGGATTGCGACGCTCGACGGCGACGGGCAGAACGACCCCGCCGATATCCCCGCGCTGCTGGCAAAGCTCGCCGAACCGGGGCAACCTGCCAATCTCGAACTGCTGGCAGGCTGGCGTTCCAAGCGCAACGACACCTTCTTGCGCCGTCTGTCGTCGAAAATCGCCAATGGCGTGCGCTCGCGCATGCTGAAGGACAATACGCCAGATACCGGCTGTGGCCTCAAGGTGTTTGCCCGCGAGACCTTCCTGCAACTCCCCAACTTTGACCACATGCACCGCTTCCTTCCTGCGCTGGTCATTCGCAATGGCGGCGCGGTGGTCTCGGTTCCGGTGCACCACCGTGCGCGCGAGCGCGGCACGTCCAAATATGGCGTGCACAACCGCCTGTGGGTAGGGATCGTCGATCTGTTCGGCGTGGCCTGGCTGCAGCGGCGGGTGCGTCTTCCGGTCATCGAGCCCGATTCAGATCTCTGAATGAAGGCGCGCGTCATCCTCAAGGGCCTGGCGCTGATATTGAGTCTGGCGCTGCTGGGCTATCTGTTCGAGTCCAGCGGTCTCGGCAACAGCATCAACGAAACCTGGATCGATGCGCGGGTGCGCGGCCATGGCGTCAATGGCGCGCTGCTGTTTCTGCTGATGGGCGGGCTGTTCACGGCAATCGGCCTGCCGCGCCAGATCATCGCCTTTCTCGGGGGCTATGCCTTCAGCGTGGGGCTCGGCACGTTGCTCGGTACGCTGGCCGCGTTGCTTGGCTGCATGCTGAGCTTCGGTTACGCACGCCTGTTCGGCAAGGGCTTGCTGCGTGCCCGGCTCGGCGAGCGCGCCGGACGGTTCGACCGCTTCATACACGACCATCCGTTTGCCATGACGGTGCTGGTTCGCCTGCTGCCGGTGGGCAACAACCTGCTGACCAACCTGGCTGCGGGCATTTCAAGCATCCGGGCGGTGCATTTCTTCGGTGGCACGCTGCTCGGCTACCTGCCACAGACACTGGTGTTCGCGCTGGTCGGCAGCGGCGTCCACATCGCACCCGCGTTGAAGCTTGCGCTCGCCATCGGCCTGTTCCTGGTGTCGGGCGCGCTGGGCGCCTATCTTTACCGGCATTTCCGTCACGGCCAGAGCCTCGACGAGCAGATCGATGCCGCGCTGGATGAAACTGATAGCGATGATCATGAATCGACAACACAATCCTGAATCCGCCGGGCGAGGCCTGCTGCTGTTGAGCCTGTTGCTGCTGGCAGCCCTGGCCGCCGTGGCGATCCTGACGCGTCCGCTGACCCCGATCGACGAAACGCGCTACGTCAGCGTGGCATGGGAAATGTGGCTGCGCGGAGACTTCCTGGTGCCATTCAAGAACGGCGCGCCCTACAGCGACAAGCCGCCGTTCATGTTCTGGATGTTCCAGGCCGGCTGGGCGCTGTTCGGCGTCAACGACTGGTGGCCGCGTCTGGTATTGCCGCTGTTTTCCGCCGGTGGACTGTTCCTGACCTATCGGCTCGCCCGCCGTCTGTGGCCGCAGCACGCCGGCCTCGGCGGACAGGTCGCGCTGGTGCTGGCCAGCGCGCTGCTGTGGATCATTTTTTCCACCTCGGTCATGTTCGACGTGATGCTCGCCGTCTGGGTGCTGCTCGGCCTGCATGGCGTGCTCGCCGCCGCCGACGGGAAGCGCAGGGGCTTCGCCATGATGGGGATCGCAATCGGCCTCGGCGTGCTGACCAAGGGGCCAGTCATCCTGCTGCATCTGCTGCCGGTCGTCGCGCTGGCCCCGTGGTGGAATCCGGGCCTGAAGTGGGGCCGCTGGTTCGGCGGCACGCTGCTGGCGGTGCTGCTGGGCGCGGCGATCGCGCTGGCGTGGGCGCTGCCGGCCGGTTTTTCGGGTGGCGAAGCCTATCGAAACGCGATTTTCTGGGGCCAGACCGCCAACCGCATGGTCGAGTCCTTTGCCCATCGCCGGCCGGTCTGGTGGTATGTGCCCTTGCTGCCGCTGCTGCTGTTCCCCTGGTTCGCCTGGCCGGCATGGTGGAAGGCGCTGGCGCAACACCGCCGTGCCGGCCTGGATCGCGGCTCGCGCTTTTGTCTGGCCTGGATGCTGCCGGTGTTCGTCGCATTCAGCCTCATCAGCGGCAAGCAGCCACATTATCTGGTGCCGCTGTTCCCCGCGTTCGCACTGCTGACCGCGCGCCTGCTGGTAGGCCGTACGGACGCCCGCGTCGGCCTGCCGGCGCTGCTGGCGGCGGTGCTGGGGTGCGCAATGGTGCTGGCGGCCACCGGGCAGATTGCGGCCTTGCAGCGCCAGGTTGTGGCGCTGCCGCCGGTTTGGCCGGGTGCAATCCTGGTCGTGCTGGCCGGGGCGGTTTGGGTGGCGGGGCGGCGCGGCACGTCGCCGGTGCCGAATCTGGCGCTGCTTGGCGCGGCCACGCTGGCATTGGTGCAGGTCGCCGCGATGCATTCGATCGAGCCCATGTACGACGTCAAGCCGATGGCGCAGGCGATCAAGCAGGTGCAGGACGAAGGCCGGCCGGTTGCGAATATCTCGACCTACCATGCGCAATACCAGTTTCTCGGCAGGCTGAGAACGCCGCTGGTGGAGTTGCAGGGGGCGGATGCGACACGCTGGCTTGCGGCGCATCCGGAGGGCTATGCGGTGGTGTACCTGGAGGGCAGCCGCAAGCTGGCTGCGATTCCCGCGCGTCACACGCAGGCCTACCGCGGGGGGCGCGCCGTTCTGGTGGACGCGCGAACGGCGGCCGACTTGCTGGCCGCGCCCGCCGAATAACGGGGCTTACGCCTCGGCGTCGCGCGGGGGCAACACCACTTCGCGCGAAGGCGAGATGGTCGAGATGGCGTGCTTGAAGATCATCTGGGCAGCCTGATCCTGACCTTTCAGCAGCACCACAAACTGGTCGAACGATTCGATCCGTCCCATCAGCTTGATCCCGTTGACGAGAAATACCGACACAGGAATGCGCTCCTTGCGCAGCGTGTTGAGGAAAACGTCTTGCAGGTGGTTGTATTCTTTGGCCATGATTGGCTCCCTGTCAGATGAAGACGGGGCGATGCCCCGTTTATATTATTAGCGGATTACTCGATTTTTGCACCGGCACGTGCAGCGGTGATGGCGTCTCGGATGCGCTGTTGCTGAATCTGCTGGACGATTTCACCCCGCACGGCATCCAGCGGCGGCAGCTTGGGCGTGCGCGTATCGTCGAGGCGGATGATGTGGTAGCCGAACTGCGTCTTCACCGGTGTTTTGGTGGTTTCGCCTTTTTTCAGGCCGGCCAGCGCCTCGGAGAACTCAGGCACGAACGCGCGCCGGTCGGACCAGTCGAGCGCCCCCCCGTTTTTGGCCGAGCCGGGATCCATGGAGTATTTCTTCGCCAGATCCTCGAATTTGGCCTTCTTGCCAAGATCGGCAATCAGCTTTTTCGCCTCGGCTTCGGTCTTTACCAGGATGTGGTGGGCGCGGTACTCGGGCTGGACCGGCTCCGCCTTGGCCTTGTCGTACATCGCCTGAATTTCGGTGTCGGTGACCGGGTGGGCTTTGACGTAATCTTCCAGATAGGCCTTCGCAAGCTGATCCTTGCGGCGAATATCCAGCGCGGCAGCCAGCTGCCGATCCTTGTCGAGGCCCTTGTCGAGGGCAGCGCGCGACAGCACTTCGAGGTTGATCAGGGACTCGCGCACGCGGGCATCCAGCTGCGCGGAGTCAGGCTGGCCCTGCGCCATTTCGCGCTTGACCAGGTCGCCATACAAGGCGGGGATGGGCTTGCCGTTGACCACGGCCAGCGGTTTGTTGGGGTCGGCTGCGGGGGTGGCTGCAACAGGGGCAGGGGCAGGCGTCTGCGCCTGCGCCAGGGGGGCGATGGCCAGCAGGATCAGGGCAGGGAGAAGTGCAACGCGCATTCGGGTTCCTTTCAGAGTTCTTCCGGGGTTAAGGCGGTAATCGACAACGCATGGATTTCGCGCTGCATGAGTTCGCCCATGGCTTCATATACCAGCCGGTGGCGGGCGAGGGTGGAGAGGTTGCGGAATTTGGGGGACACCAGGGTCAGACGGAAATGTCCGCCGCCCGAGGCGGCGCCGGCGTGACCCTTGTGCTGGGCGCTTTCGTCTTCGAGCGAGTAGGTTTCGGGTTCCAGCGCGGCGATGCGCTGGCGGATCAGGTCGGCCGTGCTCATGCGGGAAAGGTTTTCCTGAAGGGTTTGACGCTGACGCCAGAATAGACACTCGCCGCGACGTAGGGGTCGGCTTCGGCCCACGCCTGCGCATCAACCAGCGATTCGAATTCCGCGACGATCAGGCTGCCGGTAAAGCCCGCGGCGCCCGGGTCATTGCTGTCGATTGCGGGAAACGGGCCGGCCAGCAGGAGCCGCCCCGCCTGCTGCAAGGCGTGCAGGCGTTCCACGTGAGCGGGACGCGCGGCAAGTCGCCGCTCGAGGCTGTCGGGCACATCCTGTCCGACGATGGCATAGAACATTATTGCTTTTCTTCCTTGTCGAGCGCGGCTTTATCCAGATACCGGGTCAGCATCATGCTTTGGCCGATCACAAACAGCAACATCAGTCCGAGGCTGCCGAACAGCTTGAAATCCACCCAGGCATCGGTCGAGAAGTTGAAGGCGACAAACAGGTTGGCAACCCCCATGAAGGCGAAAAATCCGCCCCAACTCGCATTCAACCGACCCCATGCGACGTCAGGAAGTTCCATTTGCTCCTTCATCAGACTCTTGATGACGTTGCGGCCGAAGGCGGCCGACCCCAGGATGATGGCTGCAAAAATCCAGTACAGCACGGTCGGCTTCCACTTGATGAAGCTCTCGTCGTGCAGCCACAGGGTGGCGCCGCCGAACAGCACGATGATGCCCAGGCTCAGCCACATCATGGTGTCGGTCTTGTGGCCGCGCAGTTTGACCCAGGCGATCTGTCCCACGCTGGCGACGATGGCGACCAGCGTGGCGAGATAGATGCCGGGCTTCTCGCCCGCGTGAACCGGCTGCGGCAGGCCGAGGCCGGCCATGAAGGCACGCGTGGCTTCGGCGTTGGCGTCTCCCAGCTTGTAGGCGATGAAAAAGACGATGATGGGGAACAGATCGAACAGCAGTTTTTTCATTATGGTTGGGCCATGCAGCCAGCCGTAATTCGGGCGATTGCTTATTTTGCTATGATTCCCCCTCCTGACCAAGCGCTTTTGGTGCTGGTCGCCTGATCCCGATCATCGATGCTCAATATCGATCTGCATTGCCATTCCAATGTGTCTGATGGTGTGTTGCCGCCTGCCGATGTGGTTGCGCGCGCGGCGGCCAACGGCGTGCACGCGCTCGCGCTGACCGACCACGACGATGTGGGCGGGATCGCCGCTGCGCGTGCGGCCGCGGACGAAGCCGGGCTGACGCTGATCCCCGGCGTCGAGATCTCTGTGAGCTGGGGCGGCCATACCGTGCACATCGTTGGCGTGCGCATCGATCCTGTCCATCCCGAGCTCGCTGCCGGCCTGCGCGAGATCCGCCTCGGCCGCATGGAGCGGGCGCGCCGCATGGCGGACGATCTGGCAAGGTCCGGCATCGCCGGCGCGTATGAAGGCGCCTACGACTATGCCGTCAACAAGGAGATGGTCGGGCGCACGCATTTCGCGCGCTGGCTGGTGGCGCAGGGCCATGCGCCCGACATGCGCAGCGCCTTCCGGAAATTTCTGACGCGCGGCAATCCCGGCTACGTCGAGCACCAATGGACCTCGCTGGAGAACGCGGTCGGATGGATCCGCGCCAGCGGCGGCATGGCCGTGATCGCGCATCCCGGTCGCTACGCGTTCAACGCGCGCGAACTGCACCTGCTGCTGGACGCCTTTCGCGCGCTGGGCGGCGAGGGCATCGAGGTGATCACCGGCAGCCATCATCCTTCCGAATACGGCAAGTTCGCCGACCTGGCCCGTGCGTTCGGCCTCAAGGCTTCGCGCGGAGCGGATTTCCACGCGCCGGGCGAGGGCATCGACATCGGCCGCCTGCCTGCGCTGCCGCATTACTGCCAGCCGGTCTGGCAGGGCTGGCCCGAGCTGGAAGCGCATTTCTCCCTTTCACCCACCTGACGATCTATGGCGCAATTTTTCAACATCCATGCCGACAACCCGCAGCCCCGGCTGATCCAGCAGGCGGTCGACATCCTCAAGCGCGGGGGCGTGATCGTCTATCCGACTGACTCGTGCTATGCGCTGGGCTGCCACATCGGCGACAAGGAAGCGGCGATGCGGCTGCTGTCGGTGCGCGGGCTCGATACCGGGCACGACCTCACGCTGATCTGCCGCGACCTGTCCGAGCTCGGGCGCTATGCCCAGGTCGACAATACCCAGTTCCGCTTTCTGAAGGCGCATACGCCGGGCGCCTACACCTTCATCCTGCGCGGCACCCGCGAGGTGCCGAAGCGTCTGCTGCACAAAAAGCACGACACCATCGGATTGCGCGTGCCGGCGCATCCCGTCGTTCAGGCGCTGCTGGCCGAACTCGGCGAGCCCATCCTGTCGTCCACGCTGATGCTGTATGGCGAAGACGTGCCGCTGACCGAGCCGTGGGAAATCCGCGAACGGCTGGAACACCTGGTCGACCTGGTCATCGATGGCGGCGCCTGCGGCCTCACGCCCACGACGGTCGTCGATCTCACGACCGACACGCCCTCCGTGCTGCGCTTCGGCAAGGGCGACACCGCGGACTTCGAGGCCTGATCAGACATGGAACTCACCCTCATTGGAAAAATTGCGGTGTTCGCACTGCCGGTGATATTCGCGATCACCCTGCACGAAGCTGCGCATGGCTATGTCGCGCGCTTCTTCGGCGACATGACCGCGGCGGCGGCGGGGCGCATCACCGCGAATCCCATCAAGCACATCGACCCGGTCGGCACCATCCTGGTCCCGCTGGTGATCCTGCTGACCAGCAAGTTGCTGGGCGGCGGGATGATCCTGTTCGGCTGGGCCAAGCCGGTGCCGGTCAATTTCGCCCGACTGCGCCGCCCCAAGCAGGACATGCTGTGGGTCGCGGCCGCCGGTCCCGGCATCAACTTTGTCATGGCCGTGTTCTGGGCGCTGATGATCCAGCTCGGCCATGCGCTGGGAAGCAGTTTTGCCAGCGCGCCGCTGATGATGATGGGCGCCGCCGGCGTGTTCATCAACGTCATCCTGATGGCGCTGAACCTCATCCCGCTGCCGCCGCTGGACGGCGGCCGCATCGCCGTCAGCCTGCTGCCGATGAAGCAGGCCATGCAGTTTGCCCGGATCGAGCCATACGGCCTGTTCATCCTGCTCGGCCTGATGTTCACCGGCATCCTCGGCATCATCATGTGGCCGCTCATCAGCGTTTTCATTGGCCTGACCGCGCTGGTCACCGGGCTCGACCCCGCCCAGCTGATCGGTCTGATCCAGCTCGTGCTGTCCTGACCTTCACCGCTTCCCCCCTTACTGCTCACCACTCACCCCAAACATGTATTCCGATCGCGTTCTCTCCGGCATGCGCCCCACCGGGCGCCTGCATCTTGGTCACTACCACGGCGTCCTCAAGAACTGGCTGCGTCTGCAGAACGAATACCAGTGCCTGTTCTTCGTCGCCGACTGGCACGCGCTGACCACGCACTACGACACGCCCCAGGGAATCGAAGAGAACGTGCGCGACATGGTGGTGGACTGGCTCGCCGCCGGCGTCGACCCGGCGCAGGCCACGCTGTTCATCCAGTCGCGCGTGATCGAGCACGCCGAGTTGCATCTGCTGCTGTCGATGATGACGCCGCTCGGCTGGCTCGAACGCGTGCCCACCTACAAGGACCAGCAGGAAAAGCTGTCCAGCAAGGACCTTTCGACCTACGGCTTCCTCGGCTATCCGCTGCTGATGAGTTCAGACATCCTGATCTACCGTGCCAATCGGGTGCCGGTCGGCGAAGATCAGATTCCGCATATCGAATTCACCCGCGAACTGGCGCGCCGCTTCAACCACATGTATGGGCGCGAGCCGGGTTTCGAGGACAAGGCGCGCGCCGCGGTCAAGAAGCTCGGCTCGAAGAAGGCCCGGCTGTACGAGGAATGTCGCACCGCCTATCAGGAGAAGGGCGACGACGAGGCGCTCGAGTCGGCCAAGGCGCTGCTGAACGATGCGCAGAACCTGTCGATGAACGATCGCGAACGCCTGTTCGGCTATCTCGAGGGCTCCGGCAAGATGATTCTCGTCGAACCCGAAGCTCTGCTGACCGAAGCATCGAAGATGCCGGGGCTGGACGGGCAGAAGATGTCGAAGTCCTACGGCAACACCATCGCGTTGCGCGAAGACCCCGAGACGGTCACGAAGAAAATCCGCACCATGCCGACTGATCCGGCGCGCGTGCGGCGCACCGACCCGGGCAATCCGGCCAACTGCCCGGTATGGCAGTTCCATCTGGTGTATTCCGACGACGCGACCCGTCAGTGGGCCACGGCGGGCTGCACCAGCGCCGGGATCGGCTGTCTGGAGTGCAAGCAGCCGGTCATTGACGCCGTGCTCGCCGAACTCGCCCCGATCCGCGAGCGTGCGGTGTATTACGAAGACAACCCCGACCAGGTGCGCAACATCCTCGCCGACGGCTGCGAAAAGGCGCAGGAACTGGCGCGCGACACCATGCGCGATGTGCGGGAGGCGATGGGGCTGACCTTCGGCTACTAGAAATCGTCCGCCGGGCTAGGCCGAGTGGACGTTTGCATGGAGGCGTCCGTGACAGGTACGCACAGTGCTGACCGGGACGATTCGCATCGCGTCAATGCGGGAAAGCCGGGCGATCGCCGTTCGCGCGAAGCCGGCTTCGGGCGTTCACGGGTGACGCGATTCACTCGTGTCGGCCTTGATCCAGCCCGACATCAATTTCTCGCTGCTCGCTGAGGCGCCAGCGGGTCAGGCCGCATACCCGAGCACCGCGAAGTAATGGCATGCGGTGCCCGCCATGACAAAAAGGTGCCAGATCAGGTGGCCATACTTGAGCCGCGAATCGAGCGCGAAAAAGACCACCCCCGCGGTGTAGGACAGCCCACCCGCGATCAGCCAGAGCAGACCTGCTGTGGGTATCCGGGCAATCATGGGATCGACCGCTATCAAGACCAGCCACCCCATCATCAGGTAGTTCGTGGTTGAGAGGACGGGATGGGGCCATTGTTGAATACCTTGAGCGCCACGCCGGCAGCGGCAAGGCCCCAGACAATTCCCAAGAGCGTCCAGCCCCATGCCCCGCGCAGCACCCCCAGCGTAAATGGTGTGTACGTGCCTGCAATCAGCAGAAAGATCGCGGAATGCTCGATAACCCGAAACACGCGCTTGGCCATGCCGACGGGTAACCCATGGTAGAGGGTCGAGGACAGGTAAAGCAGGATCATGGTCGCCGCGAAGATGCTCGTGCCGACGACGAAACGGACATCGCCGTGACGTGCTGCGTGCATGACGAGATGCGGTGTTCCGACGAGTGCGGCGACCAGCGCCAACCCGTGGCTGATGCTGTCTGCGATTTCTTCCCCCTGCGACTGCTGGCGCCTGGCAATGCGTGCACGGAAACGCCGTGTCTCCCTAGAGCCGCGTCGGGTTGATCTGCCCGCCATTGTTGCGTCTGCTGGCGATAAATTCCTTGCGTTTCATCTGCATGTATTCCTGCCGTTCCACTTCGTGCAGTTGCCGCGCATAGTGCTCGGTCGCGTTGAACCAGTTTGTGAGGCGCAGCTCCTGACGCTTGTCCGGTGCGCTGGACAGTGCGCCAAGATAGGCATCGATCGCAAGGTAGTAACGCATGGCATTACGTTCCACCACGCCGCGCACCCCGCCGATGTATGCGGTGGGTGCCGGGAGAGGGCCGCCCGTGGCGGTAAAGCCGACCTTGTCTCTGCCCACCGTGGCCAGATAGGTTTTCATGGCCATGCGCCCCGCCATGCCGTAGCTGTAGGCGTAGGTCAGATGCAGAAACGTGCGATTGCCCTGAATCGCGACTGCTTCCAGCACGATCCGGTAATCCTTGGTGCGCAGCGGGCCGCTGTCGGCATTGAGTTCCACCCGGAAGTACTCCGGGCTGGCGGCGGCTGTGCGGTAATTGAATTGCACGCGGTAGGTGTCCGCCAGGTCCTGTTCGACCTTTTTGCCGACATTCACGCTCAGCAGGTTGCCGCCACGGGCGGTCGACGCGCCGCAGGACTTGGTGTTCAGGTGCAGCATCAGCACGTCGCACCAGTTGGCTGGTCCCAGCCTCGGGTCGTTGAGCGCGCCGTTGACGGTAGCGAAGGGATAATCCACCACGGCGTAAATATCGCCCTTGAGCGTGGACGGTGACTCCGCCGAAACCAGGTGGAGCGGGCGCTGAAACGGGTTGTGGTTGAGCTGTTGCGTCAACTGCTGG
>JAJXTE010000021.1:0-21930 GCA_021784115.1 Pseudomonadota bacterium
CGTATCAAATACACCTTCAAGGTGAACGCGCCCCAGCACTTGAGGGATTTGTCGGTCACGAAGTTGAATGGACAAGTCGTGGAGTTGATGACCAATGGCGTGCCGGTGACGGCAAACCTTGCAACGGTCTTCACGTTTGCCAGCACGCTGCCGGGCGGCACACCCGTGCCCAATGTCACGGCGGTCGATGAAATCGTCGACTACATAAGAGGCAAGGGAACGATAGGGCCCAGGATCGACAACCGGGCGGTGCAAACCGACTCCGGTCCCACCAGCGTGACGGACATCTATTGACTTCCCGTTCCAGGCTGGCGAGGAGGGTTTACGGACATGAAACGTTCAGCGACCCTCGTTTTTACGCTGCGAGATATTCGTGTCCGGATGCAGGTACGCAGCGCAGCGGAGAATCGTAGCCATACGGTCGAACGGCCCGCGAGCCAGCAACGCAACGTACCCGGCATGTCCTGGCATATGGCCGTTGGCGACCCGTCAGCCGGTATCGACGGGATCTGCAAACCGTCAGGTCGGTGTCCTCTGGGGAGTCCGGAAATATGCATAACATTCTAGTTCGCCTGTTTGCTGCGTTTTGGTGGGCTCTCTTCCTCGTTGCCAGTGTTCCGGCAGCAGCTCACGATCGCATCGGATCATTCAGTCACGCAATCGTGATGGCGTCGGGAAACACGGTTAATTACTACCTGAACCTGCCTCCGTCCGTTTCATCGCTGCTCCACGAGAACGTGGGCGATGATGCCGACGACTTGACCGATTTCTTCCGGTCGGAGATCAGGGTGGTCACGCGCGACCAGGCATGCCCGCTCGCGCACATGGAGCAGGCGCCGCCGACGGCCTCCGGGAACAGGATAATTGAACTGCTCTTCCGCTGTTCCGGCAACGTCACGGACCTGACCGTCACGTCATCGCTCTTTCTGGATTTTGACGAATCCCACACGCAGTTCGTCCGCCTTGCGCCACCCGGCGATCCAAGGCAACTTCTGCACGAGGCCGTCCTGAATGAGACCAACATGGTGTTTCATGTGGCGGATGTCAAAGCGGGCGGTTCAGCCTCGTTTGAGCGCGCCCTCGCATTTGCCCAGCTCGGCATTGAACACCTCCTGACCGGATACGACCACATCCTGTTTCTGCTCACGGTCGTCGTCGGCATATCGTTCATCGAATCATTAAAGGCGGTGACGTCGTTCACACTGGCTCACAGCCTTACCATGGCGCTGGCTTTCCTGGGCACCCTCTCGCTGCCGTCCAGCATCGTCGAGCCTCTGATCGCGGCGACCGTGATCTACGTGGCATTCGAGAACATCATGTCCAAGAATATTCGACGGCGATGGATATGGACATTCTTTTTCGGTCTGGTACATGGCCTGGGGTTCGTGGGGGCGCTGAAGGCGATGACCATTTCCCAATCCGAACTGGTTCTGTCCCTGGTCTCGTTCAATGTGGGCATCGAGCTTGCCCAGTTGCTGGTCGTGGCCATCGCCGTGTTTGTACTGCGCTATTCCAGACGATACGCCTGGAGCGCACTCTTTAATCGCGGCTTCTCGGCCGGGGTCGGCTTGCTGGGGTTCGTCTGGCTGGGCCAGCGACTGATGGCTGCATGAATGCGTTCAAATGACAGCTGAAGCGAGCGTGCGGACAGGTCCAACGTCCATCCTGGCATCCGTGATGTCCCTTTGCGGGATAGCCCTGATCGCAGGCGATGTGCATGCCATGAGTGTCGAGCAGATGAGGATGCTTGCCGGCGCCGCAGTGCTCGACGTGCGCGTTGACGCGGCATTGAAAGATTGCGGGCTTCCCTCTTTCATTGCGGATACGGGGGACGTTTCACGACAAAGACAGACGCTTCGCTGGGGGAAGACCGAGATGAAACTGTCTTCGACGCAATGGAAAATTGTCTATTCCCGTCACCGGGGCGCCGCCAATCACGGAAACGGTTGGCTCAATCCAGGTCCTGGAGCGGTCACGTGCCTCGCGGGTCTGTCTGGACTTGTTCTCCACGCCAAGGGCGATGCCGGCTTTCTTTCTGTCAAGAAAAGACCGGACAGCAAGGGGTACCTCACGACCTACCATGTGCCCGACGATCTGTACGCTGCGCATCAGGTGATTGGATTGACCGGCAGCTGGAAACAGGGCATGCCCGTTTCAACGATGGAGGAACGGTATGGCACGCCGGATGAGATCCCGGATGGAGACGGTGGCGTAAGGCACTACCGGTACTGGGTTGTCGTCAAACAAAAAGAGATGCCCGTTTCGGTTTATGCAGTCGACTTCGAGGTGCCGGGGGCACAAAGGGTCTGCACCGACTATTCCATTCACGCGAACGGATTCGGGTTCGTGCAGGAGAAGCTCGATGCCTTGCAGCGGCAGTGGGAACGGGACTACGTGTTGGATTGATCGGCATCACCGCACGGGCGATCGAAGCATTCCGGGCCGACACGCTGTCCCCCTCAGGCCACGCGTATCCGGCAAGTAGCCGTTCCCATGCTGCCCGAGACCCCCGCCTACTTCAGCTTCCAGATGCCGGCGTTGTATTCCTGCATGGTGCGATCGGTCGAGAAGAACCCGCTCGACGCCGTGTTGAGGATGCTCATCCGCGTCCAGCGCGACTCGTCCTGCCACGCCTGCGCCACCCGCGCCTGCGCATCGGCATACGCGCGAAAATCCGCCAGCACCATCCAGGGATCGTTCGGGCTCATCATCGCCCCGAGGATGATGTCGAAGATGCCCGACTCGCAGGGGTTGAAATGCCCGGAGATGAGCAGGTCGATCACCTGGCGCAATTCGGGATCGCGTTCCATGTAGGCCAGCGGTTGATACCGGCTGCGGAGCGCCTCGACTTCCTCGGCACGCAGGCCGAACAGGAAAAAGTTGTCCTCTCCCACGGCGTCGAGGATTTCAATGTTGGCGCCGTCGTAGGTGCCGATGGTGACGGCGCCGTTCATCATGAATTTCATGTTGCCGGTGCCTGACGCCTCTTTGCCCGCGGTGGAAATCTGCTCCGACAGGTCGGTGGCCGGGGCAATGATTTCCATGCTGCTCACCCGGTAATTCGGCAGGAAGGCGACCTTGAGCCGGCCGTTGACGTCGGGATCGCGATTGACCACGTCGGCCACGCTGTTGACCAGCTTGATGATGCGCTTGGCCATGACATAGCCCGGCGCGGCCTTGCCGCCGATCAGCACGCAGCGGTCGACCCAGCCCTCCAGGCGGCCGTGCTTGATGCGGTTGTAGAGATGAATCACGTGCAGCACGTTGAGCAACTGCCGCTTGTATTCGTGGATGCGCTTGACCTGCACGTCGAACAGGGCGGACGGGTCGAACGGCACCCCGCACTCGGCCTCGACCAGTTCGGCAAGCCGCTCCTTGTTGGCACGTTTTGCGGCACGCCATTCGGCATGGAACGCCTCGTGGCCCGGTGCAGCCAGCGGCTTCAGCTTCTCCAGCTGCGACAGGTCGGCGATCCAGTCCTCGCCGATTTTCGAGCTGATCAGCGCCGTCATGCGCGGGTTGGCATGCGCGACCCAGCGGCGCGGCGTGACGCCGTTGGTCTTGTTGTTGAATTTGTTGGGCCAGAGCTCGACGAAATCGCGGAACAGCCCCTCCTTCAGCAAATGCGAATGCAGTGCAGCCACGCCGTTGATCGAGAAGCTGCCGACGATGGCGAGCCAGGCCATGCGCACCTGGCGTACCGGTTCCTCCTCGATGATCGACATCCTGCGCTGGCGGTCGATGTCGCCCGGCCATTTCAGCGACACTTCGCGCAGGAAGCGGGAGTTGATTTCGTAGATGATCTCCAGCGGGCGCGGCAGCAGGCGCTCGAACAGCGCCACCGGCCAGCGCTCCAGCGCCTCGGGCAGCAGTGTGTGGTTGGTGTAGGCCATGCACTGCGAGGTGATCGCCCAGGCCTCGTCCCAGCGCAGCCGTTCCTCGTCGAGCAGCAGGCGCATCAGTTCGGCCACCGCGATGGTCGGGTGCGTGTCGTTCATCTGGAACACGTTGTGCTCGGCGAATTTCATCAGGTCGGTGTTGCCGGCGGCGCGCCACTGGCGCAGCGCATCCTGCAGGCTGGCCGATGCCAGGAAATACTGCTGGCGCAGGCGAAGTTCCTTGCCGTTTTCGCTGCTGTCGTTTGGATACAGCACCATCGAGATGTGCTCGGCGTGGTTCTTTGCCTGCACCGCTTCGGAGTAGCTGCCGGCATTGAACTCGTCGAGGTCGAATTCGTCGGTGGCGGCCGACTTCCACAGGCGCAGCGTGTTCACCGCATGATTGCGGTAACCCGAGATCGGCATGTCGAAGGGGATGGCGAGCACGTCGCTGGTATCGACCCAGCGGGCGCGCGGGATCCCTCCCTTGTCGTGGAAATGCTCAGTGCGGCCGCCGAACGGCACGCGGCAGGTGAACTCGGAGCGCTCGATTTCCCACGGATTTCCATCGCGCAGCCAGTGGTCCGGCTCCTCGACCTGGTAGCCGTTTTCGATCTGCTGGCGGAACATGCCGTACTCGTAATGGATGCCGTATCCCATCACCGGCAGATCGAGGGTGGCGCAGCTGTCCATGAAGCAGGCCGCCAGCCGCCCCAGGCCGCCATTTCCCAGTCCGGCGTCCGCCTCCTCCTCGGCCACCGCTTCAAGCGTCTGGCCAAAGCTTTGCAGAGCCTCGCGCGAGGACTCGTCCAGCCCAAGATTGAGCACATGGTTGGACAGCGCGCGGCCAATCAGGAACTCGAGCGAGAGGTAATACGCACGACGCCTGCCCGGCTGGTCGCGCACGGCATAGGTGTTCATCCAGTCCGACATGAGGCGGTCGCGCAGCGTCCAGGCCAGCGCCTGATAGGTATAGACCGTGGGACAGCCGTGAAAACGCCCCAGGTGATAAAACTGATAGCGCTGGAAATCCTCGGTCAATGCCTCGCCGCCGTCGGGCAGTTGCTTGAGGGCGATGCGACTGGGGGCCGCGGTTTTCTCGTCAGACATGGGAGCTCCCGCTAGGGTCATATGGAATAGAGCGCGAGGTAATGGCCGGCGCTGCCCGCCCAGTCGAACGACTGGCGCATGCCGGTCTGCTGCAGGCGTCGCCATGGCGTGGGCTGGCGATACAGCTCGACCGCGCGGCGAATCGCCTGCAGAAAGGAGGCGACCTCGGGAACATCGAACACGAAACCGGTGGCGCTGCCGTCGGCCAAGCTGACTTCGTTGGCGTCGACCACGGTATCAGCCAGTCCACCGGTCTTGAAGACGATGGGCGGCGTGCCATACCGCAGGCTGTACATCTGGTTGAGGCCGCACGGCTCGAAGCGGGACGGCATCATGAAGAGGTCAGCACCGGCCTCGATCTGGTGCGCCAGGGCTTCGTCGTAGCCGATCTCGACGAATACGCGATCCGGATGCTGTTTGGCCAGACGCGCGAGCTTCTGCTCGTACACGGTCTGACCGCTGCCGAGCAGCACGACGCGCACGTCGGTCTCGGCGAGCAGTACGGGGATCGCCGCCAGCACCCAGTCGACGCCCTTCTGCTCGACCAGCCGCCCCACCAGCCCCAGCAGCGGTGCCTGCATCGCGGCATCGTCGGCGTGCGGCAGGAAACGCTCCAGCAGTGCCTGCTTGTTCCGCCGCTTGCCGGGCAGGATGCGGCTCATCGAATAATGCGCCGGCAGATGCGGGTCGGTGGACGGGTTCCATATCCGCGTATCGATCCCGTTGAGAATGCCGTGCAGCTTGTTTTGTCTGGAAAGCAGCAGTCCATCCAGCCCATGGCCGAATTCGGGCGTGCAGATCTCGGCGGCATAGGTAGGGCTGACCGTCGTGACGGCGTCGGCATACACGATCCCCGCCTTAAGCATGGAAAAGCCGCCGTGGAATTCCACCCCTTCGGGCGACCACCAGTGGCTGGGCAACTGCAGGCGGACGAAATCGGTGTGAGAAAAATGGCCGCCGTATGCGAGGTTGTGAATCGTGAACACGGTTTTCGGACGCAAGGGCTGGTCGGCCAGAAACGCGGCCACCAGCCCTGTCTGCCAGTCGTGCATATGCACCACCGCCGGCTGCCAGCCGACGTCGAGCGCATCCTGTGCCAGGAGCGCCGCGACCCGCGCGAACACCGCGAAGCGCTCGGCATTGTCCGGCCAGTCCTGGCCGCTGGCATTGACATAGGGATTGCCTGGGCGGTCGAACAAAGGCGGACAGTCCACCACCCAAAGCGGAAAGGCGTAATCGCGATGGCGCGTTTCCAGGATGCGCGCACTGACGATGCCTTCGGCGCCGCGCACGTCGAGCCAGCCGAGAATGCGCACCTGGTCGAGTTGGCGCAACAGCGCCCGATAACCCGGCAAGAGGAGGCGGATGTCGGCACCGCGTCCCTGCAGGGCGTGCGGCAGGCTGTAGAGCACATCGCCCAAACCACCGGTCTTCACCAGTGGATAGGCTTCGCTGGCCACAAACAGGATTTTCATTGCTCCGCGTTTCATTATTTTTTCCGTGTTCTTATTGAATCGAATCAACTGCAAGGTTTGAGGAAGATCGCGCCCAGCGGAGGAATCGTCACTTCAACGGAATGCTCGAAACCCATCCAGGGCAGATTCTGGGGATGCAGCGGCCGGCCGTTGCCGAGGTTGCTGCCGCCGTAATACATCGAATCGGTGTTCAGCACCTCGCACCATGCCGAGCCCGACGGCACACCGATGCGGTAGCCGCGGCGCGGCACCGGCGTGAAGTTGAGCAGCACCACCATCTGCGCGGATGCATCCTGTCCCTGGCGCACCAGGCTCAGCACCGACTGGTCGGCGTCGTGGCAGTCGATCCAGCGAAACCCGCGCGGGTCGAAGTCGAACTCGTAGAGCGCCGGCTCGTTGCGATACAGGTGGTTGAGGTCGCGCAGCAGCGCCCGGATGCTGTCGTGCTCAGGGAAATTGAGCAGCGCCCAGTCGATCTGGCCGGCTTCCTTCCATTCGTTCCACTGGCCGAACTCGCCACCCATGAACAAGAGCTTCTTGCCCGGATGCGCGTACTGCCAGGCATAGAACACGCGCAAGTTGGCGAAGCGCTGCCAGACGTCGCCCGGCATCTTGTCGAGCAGGCTTCTCTTCAGGTGCACCACTTCATCGTGCGACAGCGGCAGCACGAAGTTCTCGGTCCACGCATACATCTGGCTGAAGGTCAGCTGGTTGTGCTGGTACTTGCGATAGACCGGCTCCTTCTCGATGTAGTCGAGGCTGTCGTTCATCCAGCCCATGTTCCACTTCATCGAGAACCCCAGCCCGCCGAGTTCGATCGGGCGCGACACCGCCGGCCAGGCGGTCGATTCCTCGGCGATGGTGAGCACGCCGGGAAAGCGGCCGTGCACCTCGGTGTTCATTTCGCGCAGGAAATGGATGGCCTCGATGTTCTCGCGCCCGCCGTACTGGTTCGGCAGCCATTCGCCGTGATTGCGCGAATAGTCGAGGTAGAGCATCGATGCCACGGCATCGACGCGCAGGCCGTCGATGTGGAATTCGTCCAGCCAGAACAGCGCGTTGGCGACCAGAAAATTGCGCACCTCGTTGCGGCCGAAATCGAACACCAGCGTGCCCCACTCCTGATGCTCGCCGCGGCGCGGGTCGGCGTGCTCGTACAGCGGTTCGCCGGTGAAGCGCGCCAGCGCCCAGTCGTCCTTCGGAAAGTGCGCAGGCACCCAGTCGAGCAGCACGCCGATATGGCCCTGATGGCAAGCGTCGACGAAGGCACGGAAATCATCCGGCGAGCCGAAGCGCGCGGTCGGTGCGTAATAGCCGGACACCTGGTAGCCCCACGAGGCGTCGAGCGGATGCTCGGCCACCGGCAGCAGTTCGATGTGGGTGTAGCCGAGATCCTGTACGTAGGGGATCAGTTCGGCGATGAGTTCATCCCAGCTGTAGAAACTGCCGTCGTCATGCCGCCGCCAGGAACCTGGATGCAGCTCGTAGATGCTGATCGGCCGGTGCTGCCAGTCGAAGTGGGCGCGCGCGGCCATCCACTCGCCATCTTCCCAGGCATGCATGGGCTCGTCGGGCACGCGGCTGGTGGTCTCGGGCCGCAGAAACATCTCCCGCGCATAGGGGTCGGTTTTTTTCGCCAGCTGGCCGTGCCGGCCGAGGATTTCATACTTGTAGGCGTGGCCGGCGGCGAGGCCGGGGATGAACAATTCCCAGATGCCCGACGGACCGCGGCAGCGCATGGGATGGCGGCGGCCGTCCCAGTCATTGAAGTCCCCGACCACGCTGACGCGCTGCACCGCCGGTGCCCACACCGCAAACAGGCAGCCCGCCACGCCATCGACGGTTTTCAGGCGTGCGCCGAGCACTTTCCAGGCCTCGAAATGGCGCCCCTCGCCCAGCAGGTACAGGTCCATCTCACCCAACTGCGACGCAAAGCTGTACGGGCATTGCGTCGTGTGCCAGTTGCCCGCCTTCTTGTCCTGCCAGCGCAGGGTCGGGTGCGGCTCGACCGTCACGCCGGGCGGCAGGATCCGCTCGAAACAGTCGGTGCCGGTCACCCGCGTCATGCGTCCGCCGGCCACCTCGACGGCTTCGGCGGCGGGCAGAAAGCTGCGGATCAGGGTGCTGCCGTCGGCCTGGGGGTGCACGCCCAGCACCTCGAACGGATCATGATGCGTGCCGCTCTGCACGCGCATGATCGGTTCGCTGATCGCGGGCAGGCTGGTGCCGAGGGGAGCGTTCCGGGACGCCTTCATGATTTGGGGTGTGTCTCGCATCGATGGGCTTTCTGTAATTGTTGAAGCAAACGGGGCGCCAGATCAGGCGCCAGGGCGGCCCATTCAAACCGCCAGGTCCAGTTGCCGATTTCCGTGCCTGGCGTGTTCATGCGCGCCTCGCTGCCGAGCTGCAGCACATCCTGCAGCGGCAGCATCGCCAGTGCGGCACGGCTTTCCAGCACGGTGGCGATCATCGCGTCCGGCACCGCATCCGGTTCGTCGACGCCCAACTGCTGCATCACGTGCTGGCGCGCTTCGTCCGGCAGAGCACGCCACCACCCCAGCGTGGTGTCGTTGTCGTGCGTGCCGGTGTAATAGACGGTATCGGGATGCACGTTTTCCGGCTTGTGCGGATTGTCCGCATGCTGATCGAACGCGAACTGCAGCACGGCCATTCCGGGCAAGCCGAACTGGTGGCGCAGTTCGGTGACATCGGAGGTGATGATGCCGAGGTCCTCCGCCACTACGGGCAATTCGCCCATCTCCTCCGCAAACGCCCGCAACAGCTCCGCGCCCGGCGCCGCGACCCACTCGCCGTGGATGGCTGTGGGTTCGCTGGCGGGGATCGTCCACGCCGCCGCCAGGCCGCGGAAGTGGTCGATGCGCACGAGATCGAACCACTCGAAGTGGGCACGCAGCCGCGCCCGCCACCAGGCGAAGCCGTCGGCCCGCATCGCCGTCCAGTTGTAGTGCGGGTTGCCCCAGCGCTGCCCGGTCGCGGAAAAATAATCAGGCGGCACGCCAGCCACCACGGTGGGGTGCCCGTCCGGATCCAGCAGGAACAGATCGCGCCGCGCCCACACGTCGGCACTGTCGTGGGCAACGAAAATCGGCATGTCGCCAAATAGCTGGATGCCGCGCGCTGCAGCCTGCAGGCGCAACGCGTGCCACTGCACCACTGCGCGGTATTGCGCTCGTTTGATCGCCTCCAGTGCATCGGCATGCACGACGTCGAAGCGGACCAGCACGCCGGGTTCGCGGTCGCGCAAGGCGCGCGGCCATTCGGTCCATGGCGCCCCCTGCAGTTCCGCCTTGATCACCATGAAGCGGGCGAAATCCTCGAGCCAGTGCGCCTGGCGGGCCTGCCAGTCCGCGTAGCCCAGCGGGTCGATGTCGCCGTCGGGAAACAGCGCCGGATTCACCGCAAACGCCGACGCGCACTGATACGGCGACAGCCCCGTAAGCGGAATTCCAAGCGGCAGCATCTGCCACACGCCGACGCCCGCCGCATGCAGGAATTCCAGCCAGCGCCCGGCGTCAGCCAGCGTGCCCGACGGCAGCGATGTCGGGTGCAGCAGCAAGCCGGCGCGATGGGTGTCGAAGTTCATCAGGCATTCCTGCGCATGGTGCCCGCGTTTTCTGCCCAGCCGCCGCCACTCGACAGCGGAACGTCGAGCAGCGCGGGCGGCGCCACGCCCAACAGCCGATACAACTCGCGCAGCTGGGTGCGGTACAGCTGCTCGAAGTCGCTGACGCTGCTTGCCGGGTTGTAGTCGCCGAACCACCAGAACCAGTCCGAGCCTTCGCACACGGCGAGCTGGCGGGTGGCCAGCGCCAGCTGATCGGCATTCAGTTTTCCGGCGGCCACCACGCTGTCGTAGGCCTGCTTGGCGGCGACCAGGTAGTCCCATCCGCGGTTCTTGTCGGCCGAACCGATCCAGGTCGAAAAGCTGCCGTACACCCAACTTCCGGCGGCGAGCCGCTTCAGCGGGCTGGCGGGCAAATGCGCGGCGTGCTCGGCGAAGGTGCCGACCTTGAGGGTGGCGTGGCCGGACAGCGCGGCATAAAGCGCATCCAGAAAATGATGGCCGTTGTCGGGGTAATATTCCCAGGCGTTCTCGCCGTCGAGAATGACCGAGACCACATGCCGGTTCGCATCCTTTTCAAAAAAGCCGGCGATGTTTTCCAGATGCTGGAGGAAATCGCCCACGGCGTCGTCGGCGTGCCAGTCGCTGTACTTGAAGCCGATCAGATCCGACAAGCCGTCGTCACGGAAGAACACCCGTGTCTTGAAGCCGTCGACCTGCGCAGGCGAGAACAGCGCGCGCTTGGTTTGCGTCTGCTCGGGCGGGCAACCCGACTTGGCGCAGCTGTTGCGCCACACGCCCTCGCCCGACGCAGTCCACGCGAAACCCATTTCGTCGAGCTGGGCCAGCGCATCCTCGCTGACGCCGCCTTCCGACAGCCACACGCCGGCCGGTTTCATGCCGAAATAGCGCTCGAACACCTCGACACCGTGCTGCAAATGCCAGCGCGCGCGTTCCGCTCCGCCCGGATAGGCGGGCGCATCGGGTACGGGGGCGTCCGGCATCGCATCGCGCAGGTTGGAAAAGTCGTTCAGCAGGGGCACGATGGGGTGGCCGTAGGGCGTCATCGACAGCTCGACCTGGCCGCGCACGGCGAGTGCGCGATAGCGCGGAATCAGCCCCGCCATGCAGTGCTGCATGAGATGCAGCAGCTCATGGCGATCCGCGGCGGAAAAATTCCTTTCCTGCGTCATCAGCCGCTGTACCATCGGCAGCCGCCTGAGCGAATGCCCCAGCCAGGCCAGGTGATACCAGGTCAGCAGGTCGAGGAAATACTGCTCGGACAGGTATCCCATCAGCCAGGGCAGGCCGGCACTGTCGCCGGCTGCCACGTCGGTGACGCCGATCATGCTCAGCAGGCGCCGGAAGGGCGGATACGGATCGATCATGCGCTGCGCGTTGCAGCGCTGGCAGTCCCGCACGATGCGCAGCCGGCTGGCGGCATCCGACGGGATGCGCTCGATGCCGGAGAGCAGATTCAGCATGTGGTCCTGGGTCGGTTTGCCCTGCTTGAGCAGCACGTCGAGCTGCTGTGCATAATCGTCCAGCTGCTCCAGCAGCACCGGCGCGAAGTTGACCACCGCGCGCATCGCCGGATGCCGCTCCAGATGCGCCGCCATGTCGCTGTAATCCTTGATGCCGTGCAGGTACACCCACGGCAGGTGGTAGGCGCCCTTGAGTCCTTCGCGGTAATAGGGCTGGTGCATGTGCCAGCACAGCACCACGTTGAGCGACTTAGCCGTCGTAGTCATTCTGCAATCTCGCGTAAAGGTTCTGGCCGAGCATCGCCGAGGTCACCAGCACGATGCCTTCGGGCGTGACATGGAAACGCTTGGCGTCTTCCACCGGATCTTCTCCGATGACCATGCCGTCGGGAATGACCGTTCCCTTGTCGATGATGGCGCGGGTGATGCGGCAATTCCTGCCGATGCTGACTTTGGGCAGGATCACGCTGTCCTTGATGAGGCTGTAGCTTTCCACCGTCGTGGCAAAGAACAGCACCGAGCGCTTGACCCGCGCGCCCGACAGGATGCAGCCGCCGGCGATCAGCGAATCGATCGCCTCGCCACGCCGGCCCTCGTCGTCGAAGATAAACTTCGCGGGCGGGTATTGCGGCTGGTAGGTCCAGATCGGCCAGTCGCGGTTGTACAGGTTGAGTTCGGGCTCGATCGAGCACAACTCCATGTTCGTCTGCCAGTAGGAAAACAGCGTCCCCACGTCGCGCCAATAGGCGGGGGCCCCCTCCTTGTCGCGGAAGGGGAAGGCCATTGCACGGGCTTCGCCGATTTTGGAAGGAATGATGTCCCTGCCGAAATCGTGGCTGGAACCTGTCTGGCCCGCATCCTCGATCAACGTCCTGTAGAGGAAATCCTTGGAAAAGATATAGATGCCCATCGACACCAGGGCGATGCCGGGCTTGCCGGGAATGCAGTCGGGATGTTCGGGTTTCTCGGTGAAGCGGGTAATACGCATCTCGTCGTCGACCGACATCACGCCGAATCCGCTCGCCTCGGCGGCCGGCGCCTCGATGCTGCCGACGGTGAAATCCGCACCGGACTGCACGTGATACAGCAGCATTTCCGAATAATCCATGGTGTAGACATGATCGCCGCCGAGCACCAGCACGTACTCGGGGTGATGGCGCTGCATGATGTCGATGTTCTGGAACAGCGCGTCGGCCGTCCCCTGGTACCACTCCTTCTTGTTGGTGCGCTGCTGCGCGGGCAGGATCTCGACGAACTCCCCGATCTCCGCGCGCATGAAGCCCCAGGCGCGCTGCAGATGCCGGATCAGCGAATGCGACTTGTACTGCGTGAGCACGCCGATGCGGAGAATCCCCGAATTGACGCAGTTGGACAGCGGAAAATCGATGATGCGGTATTTGCCGCCGATCGGCACGGCCGGCTTGGCGCGCCAGGCAGTGAGATCCTTCAGCCGCGAACCTTCGCCGCCCGCGAGCACAAGCGCCAGCGTCTTGCGGGTGAGGTCCGTCACCATTTTCGGTTCGGTGTAGTAGCGGTAGAGGCGCTCCTGCTCGGCCTTGGAAATTGTCATGTGCTGCTCCTCGTCTTCCTCGTTATTGATTGATGTTCGGGCGCAACGGGCAGCCTGCGGGACATCGCCTGTCCCAATGCAAGCGCACCCGCCACGCCCAGCCGGCTGCTGGTGATCAGAGATATCGGCGTGTGCTCGACCACGCTACGCATGCGGCCCTTGGCGACCGCAGCCGCCATGAAGCGGGGCGACTGCATTCGCCTCTGCAGATGCACGCTCACGCCGCCGGCGATGTAAAGCCCTCCAAGCGGCCGGTAAAGCAAGGCCACATTGCCCACCCAGGCGCCATACAGGTCGACAAAAAGATCCAGCGCAGCCTCGGCGACGGCCTCGCCCGAATCGGCACGCGCCACCAGTGCGGCCCCGTCTGCCGGCGCATCCGGCAGCGGCCGTTCGTGTTCGATGCAGCAAAAGCGATACAGATCGTTCATGGCCGAACCCGAGACCACGCGCTCCCACGACACGTGACCATATTCGTCGCGCAAATATTCCAGCAAGCGTGTCTGAAGCGGGTTGGCCGGCGCGAAATCGACATGCCCGCCCTCGGTGGCAAAAGTCCGGTAATGACCGTGGCCATCCGCCAGCATGAAGGCGAGCCCCAGTCCGGTTCCGGCGCCGGTGATCGCGCGCACCCCGCCAGGCTCGGCAGGCTGCGGGTTGAGCGCGACAAGATCGGCGGCTGTCAGCGTCGCCACCCCGGCGGCCGCGGCCTGGAAATCGTTGATGAAATGCACCCCGGCGATCCCAAGCGCGACCTGTAGCGCGTCGGCATCGACTGTCCAGTCCAGATTCGTCAGGCTCACCCGCCGCGCATGCAGCGGACCTGGCAGCGCCAGCACCACCACGTCCGGCAGGGACGCCGCCTGCGCTTCGGCGATGAATTGCCGCAACAGCGCCTCCGCGGACACAAAATCGGCGCTGGCATACACCTTCTCGAAGCGCAGGTGCATCGCACCCTCCGCCTCGCCTGTCAGCCAGGCCAGCCAGCTTTTGGTTCCGCCAATGTCGCCCGCAATCAACTCCATTTTCGAACTATAGGCCAGTGCGCGGGTGACTCATGCGTCGATAATAATTGATCAGCGCGTTGGTCGAGGCGTCATGACCGCCCACCGGCGCGTCGGCGTGCAGTTCGGGCAGGATGCGGCTGGCGAGCTGCTTGCCAAGCTCCACCCCCCACTGGTCGTAGGAATTGAGATTCCAGATCACGCCTTCCACAAAGATCTTGTGCTCGTACAGCGCGATCAGCATGCCGAGCGCGTGCGGGGTCAGCTTCTGCAGCAGGATCGCGTTGCTGGGGTGATTGCCGTCGAATACCTTGTGCTGAACGAACTGGCCCGCCCGTGCCGGGCCGCCTTCCAGCGAGTCCATTTCACGCTGCGTTTCCTCGCGCGTGCGGCCGCGCATCAGTGCCTCGGTCTGCGCCAGGAAATTGGCGATCAGGATGTCGTGATGCGCCTGCAGCTCGGTATGCGACTCGATCGACACGATGAAATCGGCCGGGATCGTCTTGGTGCCCTGGTGCAGCAACTGATAAAACGCGTGCTGGCCATTGATGCCGGTCGCGCCCCAGACGATCGCGCCGGTGGGATAGTCGACAACGTTGCCGTCGCGGTCGACCGACTTGCCGTTCGATTCCATGTCGGCCTGTTCCAGGTAGGCCGGCAGGCTGCGCAGGTAATGGTCATACGGCAGGATCGCGTGCGACTCGGCACCGAAGAAATTGTTGTACCAGACACCGAGCAGCGCGAGGATGACCGGCATGTTCTGCGCCAGCGGCGCATGCCGAAAATGCTCGTCCAGGTCGTGGGCGCCTTCCAGCAACTCGACGAAGCGCTCTGCCCCCACCGCCAGCACGATGGAGAGCCCGATGGCCGACCACAGCGAATAGCGCCCGCCCACCCAGTCCCAGAATTCGAACATGTGGGTCGGGTCGATGCCGAATGCGGCGACCGCGTCGCGGTTGGTCGACACCGCCACGAAATGCCGGGCAATGTGCTTCTCCGCCTGCGACTGCGCCAGGAACCACTCGCGCGCATAGTGCGCGTTGGTCATCGTCTCCTGCGTGGTGAACGTCTTGGACGACACGATGAACAGTGTCGTTTCCGGATTCAGCGACTCCAGCGCCTCCTTGACGTGCGCGCCGTCGATATTGGAAATGAAGTGCACCTTCAGGCGCGGATGGCGGTACGGCTTCAGTGCCTGGTAGACCATCTGCGGGCCGAGATCGGATCCGCCGATGCCGATATTGACGACATCGGTGATGCGCTCGCCGGTGTAACCCCGCCACTCGCCGCTCCTCACCCGCTCGGCGAATGCGCCCATTCGCTCAATCACGGCGTTGACCTTGGGCATCACGTCCTCGCCGTCGACGACAACCGGACGATTGCTGCGGTTGCGCAAGGCCACGTGCAGCACCGCGCGGTTTTCCGTGTTGTTGATCGTGTCGCCGCTGAACATGCGTTCGCGCCAGCCGGTCACGTCCGCCTCCTCGGCCAGCCGCACCAGCAGGCTCATGGTTTCGTCGGTGATGCGGTTCTTCGAGTAGTCCAGCAACAGTTCGCCGACCTGCAGCGAAAATCGCTCGAACCGCGCGGGATCGGCCGCGAACAGGTCGCGCATGTGCATGCCTGCCATGGCGGCGTGATGGGCTTTCAACTGCTGGCATATCGGGCGATGCAACGGCCCCGGCGTCTCATCCTGTTTCTCGTTCGCGAATACCGACGTGGACATGCAGTGTTTCTCCTACCGGATAGTGCCGCGCCCCGTTGGCCGCGACGTTCGATGCCGCCTGGTCTTCATCAAGCAACGGCTGTGCCATTGACGAAAAGAAGCGTCACATCTTTTGATTAACCATAGGAAAATTTGGTGATGGGCTGATGACAAACCTGAATGCCGCCCCCAAAATACGCCAAAACTTCCCGGCACCGCCAACGATGGGGACGGGAATGCACTTAAAAGGTGCCTTTGACGCTCCCCCATGATACTCCCCGAATTGGTACGCTCCTTGCAGTTATTCCGACAGGAACGGCAATGACGGTCTGATCTCCCGAAAAGCAAAAGCAACTCATTGTTTTTATTGGGACCTCAATTTTGACCTCAGGCCGGGTTGTTCATCGTTCAGCAGGGGCTGGCGAAATTTCGGAGACGCAGACGATATGCATGTTTTGATCACGGGTGGTGCAGGGTTCATCGGGTCGCATCTGGCAGAGCGCCATCTGGCAAACGGCGATCAGGTTTATGTCGTGGACAACCTGAGCACCGGTTCCCATGCGAACATCGATCCCTTCCGCGGCAACCCCGCATTCCGTTTTGCAGAGGCGGACATCCTGCACTGGAACGGACTCGACAAGGCCGTCGCCTGGGCCGACCGCATCTATCACATGGCCGCCGTCGTCGGCGTGAAAAAGGTGCTGCAGGACCCGGTGGCGGTGATGGCCACCAACATGAGCGGCACCGAGCGCATCCTGCGCGCCATCCACCTCGGCGGCTGGAATCCGCAGGTCATCATCGCCTCGACTTCGGAGGTGTACGGCTTCAACGAAAAGGACAGCTTCGCCGAGACGGACAACATCGTGCTGCCGTCCGCCGGGCGCCTGCGCTGGGCCTACGCGGTGACCAAGCTGGCAGACGAGTTTCTCGCCTTCTCCTACGCGCGCAAGTATGGCCTCAACATCGTGGTCGTGCGCCTGTTCAACACCATCGGGCCGAACCAGGTGGGCCATTACGGCATGGTGGTGCCCAGCTTCGTCAAGCAGGCGGTCAACAACGAGCCGCTCACCGTCTACGGCGAAGGCAGGCAGACGCGCTCCTTCTGCGATGTGCGCGACACCGTGGTGGCGCTCGACCGTCTCGCCGGCTGCGTGGAGGCCTGGGGCGAGGTGGTGAACGTCGGCAACGACCAGGAGATCTCGATTCGCGACCTGGCCGACCTGATCGTCCAGCGCGCCCACAGCGCCTCGACCTTGCGGTTCATTTCCTACAAGGATGCGTACGGCGAGGAATTCGAGGACGTCACCCACCGGCGACCGGTGCTCAACAAACTCAAGGCGCTCACCGGATTCGAGCCGGAGTGGCGCCTGAACGACACACTGGACGACCTGATCGAAAGAGAATGCGAAAAAAGCCGGCGCGTCGCCTAGAATAGTCCGCCATGGCAACCACCCCCTATTTCATCCTCAGCCCGAACACGGTGCTGAGCATCATCGGCCTGATCCACGGGCCGGACAAAACCGTTCCGAATCCCGCTGAAGACTGGCGCGACGCCACCGTTGACGTGGTGATCCCGGCCTTCAACGAGGAAAGCAACATTCCCTTATGCCTCGCCGCACTGGCGCGCCAGACCCGCAAGCCCACGCGCATCATCCTCATCGATGACGGCAGCCAGGACCGCACGGTGGAGTATGCGAAGACCTTCTGCGAGCTGAACGGAATGGATCTGACCACGATTCATCGCGAGCGCTCCATCGGCAAGACGCCCACGCTCAAGCGGCAGTCGCGCGAATCGGATTCGGACGTGGAATTCATTCTCGACGGCGACACGGTGCTGGAGTCGGAGAATTACATCGACCGCATCGTGGAGGAGCTCTACAAGGGGGCCGGCATCGCCAGCGCGTGCGGCACCGTGCTGCCGTTGCGCGACCGCGACCGCCGCGCCATGCTCGAGACCGACGCGCTGAAAAGATTTCTGGGTTCGCATCCCGAAGCGTCGATCTATCCGAAGGTGGGCTGGTTCCATCACCTGCAGCGCGGCATTACCGACATGTACCGTGACGTGCTGTATTACTTCCTGCAGAAGTTCGTGTACGTGGGCCAGATGACTTTTTTCGGCAGCATCCTCAACCCCGTGGGCTGCGCCGTGGCCTACCGCCGCAGCGTGCTGAAGACCATCGTGTTCGACCGGTACGAGCCGCTCCTCGGCGACGACCTCACCAACTCGGAGGACATCTTCATCGGCTTCGCCATGAACGACAACGGCTACCGCAACATCCAGCTGACCGACGTCTATGCCCGTTCGCAGGAACCGGAAGTCGGGCGGGTGCCGGGGCAGATCTACCTGTGGTCCTCGTCCTTCCTGCAAAGCTGCTATTACTTCGATGAACTGATGCGCAGCCCGTTCAAGGCGTTCAAGCGCTGGCGCCGGCAGAAGGAAGAGCAGGCAGAACTGGCTCAGGGGCTTGCCGACAAGCGCGTTCACCACGAGCAGTACCGCCAGCCCTTCGGCATCGACACCACGATCAAGTACGGCCGTCCCATCGGCTGGGTGCTGTTCATGTCGGCATTCGAAAAGGTAGCGTTTCCGACCGTGCTCCTGATCATGATCCTGCTGCAGCTGTGGGAGCCGCTGGCGATCACGCTGATCGCCGAAACCGCCGTGGCCACCGGCATCCTCGTAACGGTGGCCAAGGGTCACCGGCTGGAATACTTTTTCAAGGGACTGCTGGTGACACCGCTGCGTTATGCCGTGCTGCTGTTCGACCTCGTCACGATCGGCCGCTTCGCCGCCGACCTGTGGATCTTCCGTAACCGGCGGTGGCGCAAATGAAGCTGCATTCACTCATCACACTGGCTATTCTCGCTGCGGCATCGCTGCCCGCTGCCGCGCAACCCGTTCCCGACGCCGGCCTGCGCGCCGAGATGCAAGGCCAGTGGGCCGACGCGGTCGACATCTACCAGCAGGCGCTGAAGGCCAATCCGGCCCAGGCGAATCTGTGGGAGCGCATCGCCGACATCCGCGCGACGCAACTTAAAATGCCGGAAGGTGCCGCCGAAGCCCTGCGCGAAGCGGTGAAGTACGCTCCCATGGACGCCCGCCTGTATTACAAGCTTTCGCAGGCGTATGCAGCCATCCAGAAAGGCCCGCGCGCGCTCGCGGCCATCTCCCGGGCCGTCGAACTGGAACCGGCAAACACCACGTATTTGCGTGCCTGCGGCGATATCGCCCTGTGGACCGGCTACCACGCCGTGGCCGCCAACAGCTTCGAGCGCATCCTCGCGGCCGCCCCCCAGAATGCGGATGCCCTGCTCGGTCTCGCCCGCGCCAACTCGCGCAGCGGCAAGAAGGACGCCGCGGCGCCCCGCTACCGCGCCTATCTGGAACTGCGACCGCAGGACAGGGACGCCATGCTGGAGTACATGGAGCTCGAGGCCGAGCGCGGCAACATGCAGGCGGTGCAGCAATACGACTCGCTGTATCGCCAGCGCTTCGGCGCAAGCAAGGAATACTGGCTGCGCATGGCCGACATCTACGCGCTGGCGAACGATCCCGTGGCCTCGGCAGCGGCCCTGAAGGAGGCGACCCGGCTCGCTCCGCAGGACCCCGCGCTGCACTATCGCCTGGCGCAGACCTATCCGAGCGAAAAGGAAGCGAAGGACGCGGACGCCGCGATCGAACGCGCCGTCGAGCTGGACCCGAACAATCTGGAATACCTGCGCACCCGGGCCGAGCTCGCCGCCTGGCACGGCGACTACGAGACCGCGCTGGACAGCCACCGGCGCATCCTCGCGATTGCACCGGACGATGCCGGCGCACGCCTGGGCATCGCCCGCGTGCATTACTGGCGCAGCCAGCTCGACGAATCCGCACGCGCCTATCGCGACTACCTGGCCACGCAGCCGGGCGTCGCCGCGGCGTGGATCGAATACATCGTCGTCGTCACCGAGCTGGGCGACTACGCCCGCGCGATGGAACTGCTCGAAGACTACCGCAAGCGCTTCGGCGACAACGTCGCCTACCGCAAGCAGAAGGCGCGGGTGCTGGCGTGGGCCGAGCGGCCGACGCCTGCGCTCGGCCTCGTCGGCGAACTCGAACCCACGCTGCGCGACGATTACGAACTGGGCTACACCCGCACGGTCGCCCTGCACTACGCCCATCGCCCCCGCGAGGCGCTGGCGAGCCTCGCCGACGTGACCCGCCTGCGCCCGGACAGCAAGGAGACGCGCGACCTGACGCGCTTTATCCGCACCCCGCTGCGGTCCAGCGCGACCGTCGACTTCGGCTATCACGCCGGCTCCGACGACGTCAGCATCCGCCATGCCGGCCTGCGCGGCGAATACGTGATCAATCCGGAGACGCGCCTGTTCGGCGGCACCGACCGCCAGTGGATCCACGCCGACAGCGGCAGCGGCTACGAAAAGCCGGACGGCGGCACCGCCATCGGCTACAACCGCGTCTGGCTGGGCGTCCAGCATCGCCTGTCGCCCAAGGTCTCGCTCGACGCGCAAGTCGGCAACGGAACGGCTGAAGGCGATGGCCGCTTCGTCTACGAAGTGGGCGCCGACCTCCAGCCGAGCGACGAACTGGCCATGCGGCTGTCGCGCCGCCAGGACCTGTTCGCCGTCTCGCCGCGCGCAGCCAAGCTCGGCATCGAGCGGCGTGCCAACACCCTCGACGCGACCTGGACCCCCGACCTGCGCTGGACGCTGGCCAGCCGCTTCGGCTACGACACGCTGTCCGACGGCAACGACCGCTGGGAAGCCGAGCTTGCTCCGCGCCGCGCCGTCATGCGCACCCAGCGGCTGAACCTGGACCTGGGCGTGAGCGGCCGCTGGTTCGGCTACGACGAGGATCCGGGCAACGGCTACTACGCCCCCTCGCTCTATCAACGCTACGCGCTGACCGCCTTCACCTACTGGAAGATCAGCGACGACGACGGCGTCAGCGTCGTCTTCAGCTACGGTCCCTACAAGGACAACACCATGTCGGGCTTCCGCGCCGGCGGCGACATCGTGGCCGAAGGCTTCTTCGGCATCTATCGCGACTGGTTCCTCGACGTGAAGGCCGGCGTGTCCCGCTACGGCGGCGGCGCCACCAGCGGGTACCGTTCGCACATGGTCGAGCTCAGCCTGACGCGACGCTTCTGAGTCGCTGCCGAGCCAGCGCCGTGCAACGTGCATTCCAGACACGCATGACACGCCGGCTGCTGCTCATCTTTCTGCTCCTGCCGCATCTGGCGGCTGCGCAAATGCCGGCGCAGCAGGCCGTCGCGATCACCTTCGACGACCTCCCCTACGCCGCCGTGCCGGGGGACGACGACGCCGCGCTCCAGGACATGACCGCCCGTCTTTTGCAGCGCCTGCAGACCGATCGGGTTCCCGCCGTCGGCTTCGTCAACGAACAAAAGCTGTACCGCGAAGGCCATCTGGATCCGGCCCGCGTGGATCTGCTGAGGAACTGGATCAGGGCCGGCATCGATCTCGGCAACCACACCTTTTCCCATCCATCGCTCAACCGCACCCCGCTCGAGGCCTTCGAGGCCGACCTGCTGGAGGGTGAAACCACCACCCGCCCGCTCATGCAAAGCGAAGGCCGAACCCTGCGCTGGTTCCGCCATCCCTTCCTGCATCGGGGCAAGACAGCCGAGGCCCGCACGGCCTTTCAGGATTTTCTCGCTGCGCACGGCTATGCCGTGGCCCCTGTGACCGTGAACAGCGCGGAATGGGTGTTTGCCGCCGCGTATGCCCGGGCACAGATGCAAGGCGACGAGGACACCGCACGCCGCATCGGCGCTGCCTATGTACCCTACATGGAGGCGGTGTTCGCGCAGGCGGAGCAACTGTCACTCGACCTGCTTGGCCACCCCATCGCCCACGTGCTTGTCCTGCACGCCAACGCGCTCAACGCGGACTATTTCGGCGCGCTCGCCGCCATGCTCAGGCAACGCGGCTATCGCTTCGTTTCGCTGGACGAGGCGCTCGGCGACCCCGCCTACGCGACGCCCACCGGATCGAGCGCCACCGAGGGCGAATCCTGGCTCGAGGGCTGGGCCCGCCAGGCCGGCCTGCGGCCGCCCAGCCCGCCACCGGTTCCCGGCTTTGTCAGACAGTCGGCCGG